>CANKJN010000082.1 GCA_947482345.1 Spartobacteria bacterium | reverse complement strand
GTAGAGGATCGCATTGAGGATCGATAGATGATCATAGCGCAACTTCCCTCGTGGCTTCGGAAAACAATGCTCTATGCGCTCGTACTGCTCAGGGGTGATTTCCATCATCTTACCCTATCACCACTTCCTGTGGTTTCTAGCCTTTTATCCTAACAGGATCTAATGCAATCCCTCCCTTCAATGCGCGGAGACCTTGGAGAAGAGGTTGAGAATGAGGGTGCCGGCGATGATCAGGGTGAGGCCAAGGATGGCGGGAAGATCGAGGCTCTGCCTGTAGTAGAGCCACCCGACTACGGCAACGAGAGCCGTGCCCACCCCCGACCAAATCGCGTAGGCCACCCCCAGCGGAAGCGTTTTCAACGTGAAGGCGAGGCAGGAGAATGCCACGCCGTAGCCGGCCACCACGAGCAGAGAGGGGATCGGGCGGGTGAAATTCTCCGAGGCCTTCAGCGCGGAGGTGGCGATCACCTCAGCGAGAATGGCCAGGAGCAGGATCAGGTGGGTTTTCATGAAGACTGGACGGAAAGCGGATCAGCGGGCGTTCCCGAATTTCGCATGGAGCCAGCCATAGGGAAAGTGATCGCCGGGGCAGTCGGTCGGCCGGGGATTGATCTCCTTGTGAGCGTGGACGATGGCCTGACGTCCCTGCGATTTTCCGACCCGGCTGCGGAGGTAGGAAACGAGTTCCTCGATCGCTCCGACCTGAGCCTTGGTCGGGGTGTCGCGGTTGAAGTCCCCGACGAGGCAGATGCCGAGGGCGATGTCATTGAGGTAGTCGCTCGCCACATGGCCGCCGTTGATCTGCCGTGTCCAGCGGGGGCCCACCTCGACCTGACCGTCGCCCGAGCCGTGGCCGTCTCCGATGACGAAGTGGTAGGCAAGGCCGTTCTGCATGTGACGGACGCGCCTGTGGTAGATATCGAAAACGCGGGCGTTCCCCTCGCGGGTGCCGCTGTTGTGGATCACGATGTATTTCCAACGCCCCCTCCGCACGGGTGCGCGGTCGATCGCCGCGCGCGTCGACGAACTCAGATAGGTGTAACTTTTACGGGATCCGAAGAGCCTGCTCCAAAACCCTTCCGGAGCGGGAGGCGGCGTCGGGGCGGGCTCCAGTCCCTGCTCGGCCTCGATGCCCGACTTCTCGATGGTGATCGGTGCCGAGGGAGTGGCTCCCTTAGGAAGAGGAAGAGGGAGTGTAGGAGACGGGGAGGGAGTGTTGGCCGTGTTGGAAGCCGGTGCCGAATAACCGGGGGATGTGGCCGGCTTGGCTGATTCCGTTGACGAGCCATCCCGGGAACCGCCGGAAGAATTGGATGAATGGGAAGCGGACGATGGTGAGGAGTTCTTCCGCTGGGAACTGCCCGCGGAGCTCTTGCTGGCGGAGCTCTTGCTGGCGGAGCTCTTGCTGGCGGAGCTCTTGCTGGCGGAGCTCTTGCTGGCGGAGCCTTTGGTGGAGGCGGTCGCGCGGGATCCGGATGAAGAGGAGCGCTTCTTCGAGGAACCGGAGCTGGAGGAGGATGTCCCCGAGGATCGGGTGCCTGAAGAGGAGGAACTCTTTTTCTTTGCAGAGGAGCTTCCGGAAGAAGACTTCTTTACAGGGGAGGTGGATGAAGTGGTGGAGGACTTGGTGGAAAAACCGGAGGAGCTTTGATGGCTCTTGCGGAAGAGGTCCCTTTTCTGCTCCGCCGTCAACTCGGCGCGAAGGGAGTGCATGCCGACGCCACTGCACACCAGCAGGATCGCGAACAGTCTCACGAACAGTTTTAGGGGCGCCGCGGAAGGAAACACGTTCATGAGGCTACCAGCCGGAGTCCGACGATCAAGCAGAGGTCAAGCAGTAGGGAGATGGCCTTTCTCCCCCATGGCTCTTGCTCTTCGCCCTTGGCCCTTGGGACCCGATGCGGTTCCATAGATTGCCCTCACCAGATAGAGTCCCTCGGCCGGAGCCATCGCGGGATTCGGCCACGGCTTCCCGGCGGCCAGTCGTTGGGCAAAGCATTCGCGGGTCTCTTTCCCCTGCGCCACCCGGACCATTCCTCCGATCAGCATCCTGACCATGCGGTACAGGAAGCCGTTCCCCTCCAGGGTCAGGGTCATGCCGGCGCTGCGCTGCTTCACCGTGACCCTGCGGATCGTCCTGACGGTGCTCTCGGGCAGAGAGCCTGAGTCTGCACAGAAGCCGCGAAAATCATGGGTCCCCTCGATGAGGCTGGCCAGATCGCGGATCATGGCGCGATCCAGATCACCATGCAGATGCCAGGCCCGCCTGTGCAGATGAGGGGGGAGGACCGACGCAGGCCAGAGCTCGTAGCGGTAGATCTTTCCGGTGGCCGCGAAGCGCGCATGGAAGCCGGGAGCGGCCTTGGTGGCGCGAAGCACGCGGAGTTCGTGGGGGAGCGAGGCGTTCAGTGCCGCCACCCAGCGCGCTGCTTCCTGGAGCCGCCCGAGCCGGGCAATGCGGTCACGGGGTATCTCAAGATGGGCCGTCTGACCGAGCGCATGGACTCCCGCGTCCGTCCGTCCCGAGCCGTGGACCGTGACCCGCTCGCCGAGGATTCCGCCCACGGCAGCCTCAAGCACATCCTGCACAGTTTCTCCGCCGCGCTGGCTCTGCCATCCGCGGAAAGCAGTGCCATCGTAGGCGACAAGGAGGCGGAGTTTCATGGATAGGGCCCTCTCGATTCACCCAGCCTTCACACGGACATCCCCTGTCCATCCAGCCAGTCCTGCAGGATCTGCACGGCGGCGGCCTGATCGATCACCCCGCGCTGCTCGCGACTATTGCGGCCCGCCTCCTGCAGGCGCTTGGTCGCGGCCGCAGTGGTCAGCCGCTCATCCCAGAGAATCACCTTCGCCGATGTCCGTTGCCTGACGGCCTCGGCCAGCACGCGGCTTTTCTCTGCGGCCGGGCCGTAGGTGCCGTTCATGTTGCGCGGCAGGCCGATCACGATCGTTCGGGAGCCGCTTTCCTCAGCCGCCGCGGCGATGTCGGCGGCGCTCTCCGGGGATGCTTTGAGAGTCCTCAGCGGGTGGGCCATGCAGCCGAGTTCATCGCTGAGCGCCAGGCCGATGCGGGCGGAACCGGGGTCGACGCCCAGGGCGCGTGCGGTGATATTCATGATCCCCATGACACAGGAGGGGGCGAAAAAAGCAAAAAGTTAAAAGGTGAAAGGCAAAAAAGTTCGTTTCATGGGCTGATTTTCCCGATTCCCGATTGATTGGAGGCAGTGTCGGGGTTAGTGGTGAAGAGTCATGTCACAGCTTTCCCTCAACAAATTCTCCGAGAACCTCCCCGTCAGCGGAACCATTGGTCTAACCCAAGCCGCCGCCGGTCTTGGGCTCGGACTCCTCATCGCCGACAAAATGTCGGGCGATTCGCGCCGCCGCGCCGGATCGATCCTGCTGGTTGCCGGAGCGCTCGCTCTCGCGCCGGTCATCGCCAGCGTGGTCACACGCGTCCGCAACCGCCCTCACTCCTCCAGTCGCGCCCGCCGCCATCTGGAGTCGATCCGTGAGGATGTGGGCTTCCACGACTCCGAGCATCTCATCTGAGCCGAATCGGCTTTCCGGCCTGAGATGAAGGGGCCCGTGCCGCGTCGTCTGGTTCTTGCCTCGGCCTCCCCGCGCCGACGTGATCTGCTCGGCGGAGTGGGATTCGAGGTGATCATCAGGCCCGCCGACGTCGAAGAGCTGACGGGGGGCCTGTCACCCCGCGACCTTGTCCTTGCGAATGCGGAGATGAAGGCGCTCTCCGTGGCGGCCGTCACGCCCGGAGATCTGGTTCTGGGTGCCGACACCATCGTCGTGCTGGATGGAGAGATCCTTGGCAAGCCCCGCGACCTCGCCCATGCCGCCGAGATGCTCGCCCGACTCGGCGGGCGGGTTCATGAGGTACTCACCGGGGTCTGCTTGCTTCGGGGAGGGGCGGTATCCCGGTGCTCCTTCGTAGAGTCGACACGGGTCTCCTTCCGCGCACTGGATGAGACGATCATCGCCAACTACCTCGCCGAGATCGATCCCCTCGACAAGGCCGGTGCCTACGCCGCACAGGAAGACCAAGGCCGCCTGATCGAACGGATCGAGGGGTCGCTTGAGAATGTCATCGGCCTTCCCGTCGCCAGGGTGCTCGAGGCCATCGAGACACATTTCACGGAATTACAAGCCGGATAAGATAAGCCGGATAGGCCCGAAAAACGGCGGATTCGGCACAATTTCCCGCTTGCGCCTCACATCAGGAGGGGTGAACCTAGGGCCATCCCCATGGCCAAGGAACTTCAAAACGGAGTTTTCCGATCACTGCTTCCGTTTCTGGTGGCAGGGGTAGTTTCCATTGTCCCCGTGGCACTTAGGGGACAGTCCGCTCCAACTGCTCCCCTCCAACCCTCCTCTCCAGAGGCAGTTCCGTCCGCAGGGGGGGCACCGACTGGCACCGCTCCGGTTGCCGTTCCAGCTCCTGCAGCGCCATCTTCTGCGGCAGCGAAGGCCGCGGCCGCCGCAACGGCAGCGACTCAGATGATCGCGGCACTCGACCGCCTCAAGGCCCAGGGAAAACTCACCAGCAATCGAAGCGTCTCTGCCGCCGTGCGCCAAGTGGTCAAGGACAACAGCGTGAACCACGAACTGAAGGCCCCGGTCGGAGCCAAGGTGATCGCCGTTCACAAGCGTGCGGGAGAATATGTCCGTGTCGGGGACAAGATCGTCACCTTGGAAGTCGATGGCAAGCCGATGCCGATCCTGGCCCAACAGGCGGGGATCATGCAGACGATCAATTTCAGCAAAGGCGGGGTGATCGGGAATTCACGCCCTCGTGCGGCGCAAGCGGCGACGGAGGAAGCAGAGGGTGAACTCATCCTGATCTCCCCGATCACTCTCTTCACCTCCTAGCCCGATGATCTCCATGAAACCGGAAACTTCCAAGATTGCGACGGCTCTCGTGGCCTTGGTTGGACTTGCGGCCTCCCTCGGAACGCTGCCTCCGGCGCACGCTCAGGAGGGAGGCGGGCTTGGAAGCGTCTCCAGTTGCCCCGCGGCGGCCGAGATCGCCGCAGCGGCGACCATCTACGCGCTCTCCAATGACTCGGGGCTGAACTCCCGCCAGGCCTCCGCACTCCTCACCACGACCATGAGGCAACTCTCCATGTCGGCTCCCGATCAGGCGACTGCGCTGAATGTTGCGGCCATGAAGGCCCTTCAGCAGGTCGTCCTTGATTCCGCCGCCGCGGGAAAAACCCCACAGAGCGACCTAAGCCACGATCAGATCGCGGCGCTCCCACCTGAGGAAGCCGTCACCACCCCGGATGGTTACCGCAAGATGACCAAGGCGGTGATTCAGGGTGGCGTCGATGGAGCCATGAGCGCGGGGTTTGGTGCAGAAGGACTCCAAGCGCTGGTGACTGCGGTCGCAGTCTCCCTGGTGCAGGATGCGGGTGCGCAAGCGGCCCTGGCCGCGACCCAGAACAAGAACGGTGAGAATGCCAAATTCCTACCGATGGCCGATGCCGAAACCGCCAAGGATGTCACCTCGCTCATCGTCTCCACCATTATCGACGTGGCGCTAAGGGCGGGATTCACCGACAAGGAAATCAGCACCGCGATCAACAAGGCCGTCAAGGATGCCTTCGAGGCGGCTGATAAAATCGGTGATATTGTTGGTACCCAGTCGGCCTCTGCTGCCGGAGTTGGTGCAGCCACCTCGGCGGCCAATGAGGTCGCCTCGGCCGTCGCCAAAGAGACTGCATCCGCCGTGGCAAGAGCAGTGGCCATGGAAATCAAAACCCATGTCGATACGAAGATCCAGCTTGGCGCCCAAGACCCTGAGGCTGTCACGGATTCCTTGAGTACTCCTGGAGTTGGAACGAGGGACACCCTTCCCACGGCACCGGGTCAGGCGATCATCCCCGGAGTCAATGTCCCTCCTCAAAACCTGTCGCCACTCCCAACGCCAACGCCAACGCCAACGCCAACGCCAGTACCAACGCCAACACCGGCTTCTCCTAGATAGTTGGTAGTAGGTAGAAAATATCTTGCCGGGATCAGAACCCGACCGTTGCACCGAGCGCCACGGTCGGGCCGATGGAGATGCCGACATTGGGATTCACGAGCGGGAATCCGAGGTCGCAGCGCATGGAGAGGTTGGCACCAAGGGTGTAGCGAGCACCGAACCCGACGCCTGTGATCGCGTAGCTGGAGTCGTTGCCGGGGAGGGGCTGGATGGTATTGACCAATCCGTAATCCCAGAAGGTGAGAAGGTAAAAGCGATCGCGGGGCGTGTTGGAATTTTTCCCTGCTCTCAAAAAGCTCCACGAGGGAGTGTGCAGTTCGAGCGTGCCGTAGAATCCCTGATCGCCGAAGAGGATCTGCTGGGAATAACCGCGCACCGATCCGTAGCCGCCGATGGAGAGCTGCTCGGTGCTGGGGAGCGATGTGGAGGCGAGTTGCCCGGTGAAGAGGGCGAGGAGGGAGCAGTCGAGGGGGAGCTTGTTCTCACGCTGGAGGCGGAGTGTGCCGTAGAAGTAGTTGGCCTGGGTGCGGGGATCGACGTACTGGAAAGCCTGGGTGGTGTTCCTGGAGGTCACGCCACCCGGTGACCAGTAGCCGTCGAGCTGTATTCCGGAACTCCCCCACGAGTCCTTCCTCACGCAATGATAGCCGCCGACGGCCTGGGCGACGTCGGTCTGGTTGGAGGGGACCTGATTGCCGCCCTGGATGAAGTAGAGGTTGCTTGTTTTCCAGTCGGCACCGAGGGCGATCTCATGGGTGAACTTTCCGTACATTTTCCCGATCGGGATGGTGTAGCGCGGGCTGACCTGACCCTGATAGCCGCTGTAGCTGACGGAGCCGGCACTTCCCGTACTGATCGAGGTGTCGGTCGTGGAGTAGCTGCCGTAGAGGGCGAAGAGGTGCTTCCAGGGCAACGGTGTCGAGTAGCTCATGCTCTGGACCGGCTGGGAGAGGACGTTCTGGAAAGGGGCCGAATACTGGTAGGAGAGCTGGCCTCCGAGGAAGAAGGCGTTGCCCCAGTTCGCCCCGATGGTCCAGCGGAGGGGGCCGGTCTGCTGGGGGCCGGTATTGTCCAGGGAGGTGTAAGCGTGAATCGGTAAGGCATCCTTAGTACGGAGGTCGATGGTGGTGGTGCCGGGGGATTCGCCGCGCTTCAGCACGACGGCATTCTGCATGAATGGGTTCTGGTTGAGGATGGCGACATCGTTGAGCAGTCCGCGGCGGTTGATATGGTGGCCGGCCTTCGCACGCAGGGATGCCAGCAGAAGCCACTTAGGAAACCACTTCGCTCCCGTGGAGAGCTTGCTGTCGAGAGTGGCCTCGATCACCGAGATCCTGAGAATGCCCTGCTCGTAGTCGATGGAGGATGGGTGAACGTAGACAAGAGGACGTTCGTTCTTGAAATAGAACTTCAACGTGCTGGCGGTGATTTCCTTGACCGTCTGCAGGTCGAAGGTTTTGCCGAGGTAGGAGTCGCGCAGGGAGCAGAGGAACGCATTCTCGCAATTCAGCAGGTCCACTCGGTCGACTTCCAGTCCGGGATAGATCGGGAGTCCCACCGAGGTCTCCTTGGGGTGGAAGGATCCCGAGAACACGACCTTCCGAAGGATGCCCTGTCCGGAATGACCGACTGCTGGGATTTCCGCATAGTCGGGCTTGATCTCCAGTTCCGAGGGGCGCCGGATGAAGGTGTCGGGAGGTCTCTGGGGGATGCTGTCCGGGATGTTCTTGCCGATGGAGGGATCGGGAGGAAACTGAGCGGTCGCCTCTTGACCCCAAAGGCAAAGCACGGCGGCGACGATCATGATCGTGATCGTCTGATAACGACGGATTCGTGCGTGCATGGATGATTGGCAGCGGGAGTAATGACGGATTGTCACTTCCTTAAGTCCGATTTTGAAGGAATGCAGACATGGATAGCACAATCTTTCCGGCAAGGTTAGGAATTCCCGCCCTTGAATTTGAGGGGGGATGCCTCTATTGAAAGGGGACCCATGAGTCTTACCAAGACCCTTTGCCGATCCGGAGCTGCCGGATTGGTCGCCTTCCTGACTCTGAATGTCGCCTTAGTGGTAGGCGCAGCTCGGGGGACACCTCCCGCAAAGCCCGCCGAAAGCACGGCAAAAAACCCGCCCTCCTTCCAACCTGGCAAGGCGTCCGCAGCTGTCCCGACCCCCGAGACCGCCACCGTCGGCATCTACCTGATCGATATCCGTGATCTGAGCCCGGCCAAGGGGACCTTCACCTGCGATTTCTGGATCTGGAGCCAGTCGACCGGAGCCGAGAATGTGCTGGGAGAACTCCAGTTCGTGAATGCCGAGAGGGTGGTCTGGTATGCCGAGGGGAAGCCGGAGGTGAAAGGGATGAACTGCTTCAAGCGTCGCGGCACGGGTGTCTTCCGCATGGGGTGGAACCTCCGCCATTACCCCTACGACTCCCAGATCCTTCCGATCCAGATGGAATACACGATGCGGGATGTGGCGAAGATGAAACTCCTGCCCGACACTTCCAACTCGGGCGTGTCAGCCAAAAACATCCCGACGGGGTGGAAAATGACCGGCTTCAAGCTTCAGCCCGACACGGTCGCCTACACCTCCAACCTCGGAGACCCGAATCTCGGCAACGCCCGCGGGGAGTTCTCCCGCCTCACCGCGATCGTTGACCTTTCCCGCCGCGACACGGCTGAATACTGGACACTCGTTTCCTCGGCCTACGTGGCGGTGGTGATGATGCTGGTGAGTTTTTTCATGGAAATCGACAAGCCGGCGTCGCGCTTCGGCCTTCTTGGCGCCTCGCTCTTCGCCTCAGTGATCAGCCTCCGCTCCGCACTGGCCGGGTTGGGAAACTTCGGCACCCTGGCCGATCAGCTCCACCTGATCGTCATCGGCTATATCATCTTCGCGCTGGGGGTGACCATCACGCTGAACCATCTCTTCCACCGCGGTGCCGATGAGAAGAAGCTCCGCGTTGCCAGCATCGTCACCGCCATCGTCGTAGCAGTGAGCTTTGCCTTCATCAACTTCTTGCTGATCCTTCGCCATCCCGCCGTGTAGGTGGTCAACCGCGATTTTTCCTCCATCACCATGATGATCCGCGCCTCGGTCATAGCCATCCTGCTGCTTGCCGCCTGGGTCATCCCCTCCCCGGCCGCTCCGGCGACGCCTCCGCAGGAACTGCGCGTGGTCGTCAAGCAGGCCGAACCATTCGTCTTCCTCGACCAGAACCCTCCCTCGGGCTACAGCCTGGAGCTCTGGCAGGAGGTGGCCCGCACGGCGGGACTCACCTACACCCTTATTCCCTCCACGAGCGTTGCAGGGATGATCGAGGCCCTAGCTTCCAATCGGGCCGATGTCGCCGTGGGCGCGTTGAGCATCACCGCGGAGCGGGAGACCCAGATGGATTTTTCCCATGGCATCTATGACTCGGGTCTCGGGCTCATGGTCCGTTCCGATGCAGGCGGGGCGCGCTGGTTCCTCAATCTTCTTCAGAGGTCCAAGATCCCGCTGTTGGCAGGCATCCTCCTGCTGGCCATCTTTATCAACGGCAACATCATCTGGTTCCTCCAGAGGCACCATCGCAACCCCCACTTTCCGGGTAACTACTTCAGTGGCATCGGCGAATCGATGTGGTGGTCGATCTCCATGTTTCTGAACGGATGCTGCGAGAACAAGGAGGTGAGCGGGGTCGGCGCCAGGTTGCTGGCTGTTGTCTGGTTTTTCACCGGTGTCACCTCGATTTCCTTCGTGACGGCCACCCTGGCCTCCTCGATGACGCTCTCGGAACTCAACTCCAAGATCCACGACCTCGGTGATCTCAAGAGCGGCGAAATCGCGACCGTCGAGAAGAGCCGTTCTGAGGAATTCCTTCTCTCAAGGAACCTGCGGCCTCTCGCCAAACCCGACATCGCTTCCGCGATCCGTGACCTTGAGGAGGGTCGGGTGCGGGCAGTCTTTTACGATATCCCAATCCTACGCTACAAGGCATCCCATCATCCCGGCAAAAGCATCGTGGTACTGCCCGTCACTTATCTCCCTCACGAGTATGGCTTCGGCATGCAGGTGAAGAGCCCCTATCGCAAGCAGATCAACCAGGCCCTCCTGAACCTCAAGGAAAACGGCCGCATGGAGGAACTCCGCAGGAAGTGGTTCGGCGAGGATTCCCCCTCTCGGTAATACTATTGAGCCGAAGGGCGGCGGGCCCTGGGGATCGGGGAAGAAATCTCGCGCAGAGACGCAGAGCAACTGTGGTTTTTAGCAAGGTGCGAGTTGTGATTTTTTGATGAGGCATTGGAGGTGGATGAGGAGCTTGCGCATGGCCGCGACGATGGCGCATTTGTAGGGTTTGCCCCTGTCTCGAAGTCCTTGGACATAGG
>CANKJN010000081.1 GCA_947482345.1 Spartobacteria bacterium | reverse complement strand
CAGGGCGGCACGGCTTTGCGGGAGCAAACGAACCCTTGGGAAGGGTGAGTAGGACTGCTGAAAGCAGCCTCAAAGAGGCGAGCCTTACGGAAGCAAGCGAGTTCAAAGTGCCGTCAAATGCCTGGTCGGGGAAGACCGGCAGATAAAAGACTACGATGCAATCGTAGCCCGAAAGGGCGCCACGGCTTCCCGGGAAGGAAGCGGCATCAATGCATCGGGAGATGCTGAGGCAAAGGAAGCGGCATCAACAAAGCTCCTGGGGAGGAGCGCGGAAGACTACGATAAAATCGTAGCCCGATAGGGCGCCACTGCTTCCCGACCGCCGAGTGACGGGAGTCACGGCGTAGCCTGTCCCGCATCTGCCGGGACAGTCCCGAAAGGGACGAAGGCATCGGGAGATGCTGAGGCAAAGGAAGTGGCGTCAAACCTGAGTAGAGGGGGAAGGGGAAAAATGAAGAAATCTAGAAATTAGAAATAAGGAAATTGGAAATGGGGATAGTGAAAGTGAGAATGAAAAGGGAAGGGAAAATTGGAAATGGGGAATCAAGACAGTGAAACGATACCTTGGGAAGGACGAGTTGTAGTCACCTGCATTCGGCGGATGAACCCAGGGCAGACTGAGTCGAAATGGCCGGGTTGAGATTTGAGCCTTTAAACAGGAATCTCAAATCCTTCCTCAGCAAAGTGGGTATCAAAGCTTAGGGCCTTGGTGATTTCATGCCTGCGCATGACATGAAAGCTGGTGATATCGACCAAGCTGAGATTGCGTCTGCGGGCCATGCGCCATTGATTAACCGATGAGGTAAAACTCTCGTCTCCCACCTGTATGATTTCGCAGGCAGGCAGGATGAGGTCTGCAAAATCAAGGGCTGCTTGAATGCCGAGTCGGCGCTGGATCAGGGCCCAGGATTCCAGCCTGATATAGTCGCTGGTGCAGAGGGTGCAGTCTTCGTTGATGTATTTCTGCCAAGCGCTTGAGGAATGCTGATGATATGCATCGTCGGCATCCAGCAAGGCAATAAAGCCGGAGGTGTCGACAAAGATGAGATTACCACTCATCGGGAAGGTAGGCGTCGTGATTCCGGGAGAGGTCGTTGACGCCGCTCTTATAGCGGCTGATGGCTTTGAGAGATCGTGCCAGCTTGGGCTTGGCTTTCTGTGAGGGAAGGGTGGCCTGGATGCTTCGTCGAATCAGTTCAGAGATGCTGCACCCCAACGCAGAAGCAGTGGATTTTAACTCTCCATAAGTGTCCTCATTCAATTGGATCTGAGTTCTGATCATGACGACATGATGGCATAAAAGTGACCACATGTCAAAATTGAGGGGAGGGGAGGATGAAAATTGGGGCTCTTCGCTATTCCGAGTTGGGAAATATTCCGGAAAAGACAGGCATGAGTTTCACGCAAAGGACGCAACGATCGCAACGAGTTGTTTCCCGTCGCTCTGTTTTTACCGGCAGGGTCGTTTAAGGAAATTCCAAAAAAACACTCCGTTCTCACGCCCTTAGTTTCATAGGGCACCACTCTTTGTTCCTTTCTTGGCGACCTTTGCGACCGTTGCGTGAAAATATGATGAAAATCACCAAAATTGGGAAATGGGGGCGGGAAAAAGAGAGTGAGAGTGTAAAGGGAAGGAGAGAGGGTAAGTCACTCTTGACCCAAGGAACTATCCATGCAATACATTGATCCATGCAAAAGATGCAGATCCTGTTTCCTAATCCTCTCATGGGGAAACTGCGCGCCGTGGCCGCAGAAGAGGATCGTCCTGTTAGCGAGCTGATCCGCAGGGCGGTGGAAAAATTTCTGGAGATGAAGCCGGAGAAGCCGCGTCAACGCCGTGAGTTGCCGACTTTCCACGGTGGAAAGATTTTGGTCTCTGCCGAGAACTTGAAGGATGCGATCTACGACGATGAGTCTCTCTAGTCTTGATACGAACATTTTGCTCTATGCGGCTAATGAGGATGCTCCTGAGCATGGTGTCTGCAAGGGATTTCTGGAGCAGATCGTGAGGGATCCCACCGATTGGATTATTGCAGATCAGGTGTATCTGGAACTCTATCGCGCCCTTCGCAATCCCAAGGTGATGTCGCATCCGTTATCGCCCAAGGAGGCGGCGGGCTATGTGTCAGTCATGCGTGATGAAATGGGCATGATGCATTGTGGCTATGTGTCGGAGTGTTGGGGCGCTTTAATCCGTAAATTGGAGGCAGGTGATTTCCCATTTAGGCGCACACATGATGCCGTATTGGCGGCGACTCTCATCAGTCATGGCGTCAAGACCTTCTACACAAGGAATACGAAGGACTTTATGGATGCCGGCTTCATGGAGATCATTAATCCCGTTGATCGCGATTAATGCCTGCCGTCCTGATAAGCAGGCTCATCCTCCAACTCTTCAGCGCTGCCCTCGGAATCTAATTTCAAACTTTCAGATTTCCCGCCTTACTCAGGACTCAGGACTCAGGACTCAGGTTTGAACTCGCTTGGTCCCCCAAGGCTCGCCCCTCCGGGGCTGCCTTTGGCAGTCCAACTCGGTCTTCCCCAGACCTCGTTTCAGGTTTGCTCGCTTCATCCGCGCTTTATCTTGCCAATAGTCGTTTTGTGCTCCATATTTGTAGCATCGTGAAGACAGCGACTGTCAGAGACTTAAGAAACCACTACATGGGAATACTCAAGTGGATCAGCTCAGGGGAGATCGTCCAGATTACCCAAAGGGGTAAACCGATTGCCAGACTCGTCCCGGAACCCCCAAAAACAGCATCGACCGTTGACTGGGCAGCCAGTGCTGCCGTGAGGCGCAACCGCAGTCATGAAAAGGTGCTTTCAGCGGAAGAATCAATCAACCTAATCCATGAATCCGGGGGGCGCTGGTGATCTGTTGCGATACGAGCTTTCTGTTCTCGGTCTACGGAAACGACACCAATTCAGGGCGCGCGCTTGATTATCTTCAAAAGGAGGGAGCCCCTCTAGCGGTGAGTGTCTTCAATGGTTTTGAACTGGCAAACGCGTTCCGCCTTGCGGAGTTCAGAGGGCTGATCGAGGGAGGTAATGGGGAACGGTTTATCGATCAATATCGCCAGGATATTGCCGAGGGAAGGATCGTCGAGTACCCGTGCAACCTGGCCGAGGTGCTGAAAAGAGCCCGAGAACTCTCTGCCTCTCACACCTTGACGGGAGGGCATCGTGGATTTGACATCCTTCATGTGGCGGCGGCACTGGAAATGGGCGCAGACATGTTCCTGACTTTCGACCGGAACCAATCGTTGTTGGCTACAGCCGAGAAGCTGAACATACCGCTTGAAGTCAGGGGAAGGTAGATTCCTACGGGCTTTCAAATTTCAGATTCCGCATTCCCTTTAACTTTTGACGGTACTTGCCACCCTCCCAGTTACGACTCTGTCGTAGTCAACTGCGACGGTTGCCACTGTCTTGGTTGAACTTTCCCTTTGACGCCACATTCTCCAGTATGCAGTGGCGCCCTGCGGGCTACGACTTCGTCGTAGTCGTCCGCGACAGTTTTGTACACGCTTGCTTTGCCTCGGCCTCTCCCGAGGCCCTCGTCCTGCGGACTGCTTAGCAGGCTTCATCGTGCCTCCCGGCACTCGATGATCGCAAGGCTCGCCCTACGAGTCCACCTTCGGTGGCTACAACTCGACCTTCCCTAGGTCTCACTCTGTTGGTTCACATTTCCAATTTCTAATTTCTAGATTTTCCTTTTAACTATCCCCCTTTCTCATTCCCCATGTCCTCTTCTTCCACTTCCCAATCCTGGACTACGGTCATCAGTCCCAGGCGTAATCTCCTGCACATCCCTTTCAAGGAACTCTGGGACTACAGGGAAATGATCGGGCTGATGGCCCACCGGGACTTTGTCTCCCAGTATAAGCAGACGGTTCTGGGATCCTTCTGGTATGTGCTGCAGCCGCTTCTGCAGAGCCTCATGTTCGTGATGGTGTTTACCAAGGTTGCCAAAATTCCAACAGGGGAAATTCCGCCTATTCTCTTCTTCCTCTCCGGCACAGTCTGCTGGCGTTACTTCTCGGAGTGCGTGACCAAGACGGCCAACACTTTCACCTCGAATCAGGGAATGTTCGATAAGGTTTATTTCCCACGGTTGGCCGTCCCCATCTCCCAGTTGATCACCAGTCTTGTGGGCTTTGCCATGGGATTAGTGTTGTTTATGGTCTTTTACGCTTGGTTTTATTTCAAGGGAGCCCCCATCCACCTCGACTGGAGGATCATCGTGCTACCCGTGCTGATCATCCAGATGGCGGCGCTCGGGCTCGGGGTGGGATGCCTGATCTCCGGCGTGACCAACAGGTTCCGGGACCTTCAGGTGTTGCTTGGGTTCTTCATGCAGCTCTGGATGTATGCCAGTTGTGTAGTCTATCCGCTCAAGGTGGTCCCTGAGACCTACCGATGGATGTATGATTGGAACCCGATTGTTTTCGTCATCGAGTCATTTCGCTTTGCCTTCATGGGCGAGGGAACGGTGACATTTCATCAGGTGGCCGTCAGCGCCGTTCTAAGTATCGCCATCCTTTTCCTAGGACTCATCGTCTTCAACAAAGTCGAGCAGACGAGTGTGGATACGGCGTAGCATTTGGCAACGAAACCTGAAAGCTGAAACCTGAAAGCTGAAACGTGAAACCTGAGTAGCAAAAAAAGCTCAGGCCCAAGATTTTACAATATTTTTCAAATCTTCGATCAACAATGAGTAATGAACAATTCACAGCCTCGAATCCCGCACTCAAGGAGTGCGTGATTCGTGCCGAAGGCTTGTCAAAAAAATACCGCCTCGGGGTGATCACCCGGAAGATGCTGGTCGATCAGATCGAGAGCTATGTGGCGCGGAAGCTTGGCAAGCCTGATCCACACTCCTACGTCCACGAGAAGGACACCCATATCATGCCGAAGCCCTCTGACTTCTGGGCGCTCAAGGATGTCAGCTTCGAGGTGCGCAAGGGTGATATCGTGGGAATCATGGGACGCAATGGATCCGGGAAGTCCACCCTGCTGAAGCTGCTCTCCAGGATTACTGCGCCGACAGAAGGGGAGGCTTATCTGAAGGGGCGCGTGGCAAGCCTGCTCGAGGTGGGTACGGGCTTCCACCATGAACTGACCGGGAGGGAGAATGTCTATCTGAATGGGAGTATCCTCGGGCTAAAAAAGAAGGAGATCGATGATCGCTACGACCAGATCGTCTCATTCGCAGAGATCGAGGATTTCATGGAGACCCCGGTGAAGCGTTACTCCAGCGGCATGAGGGTGCGCCTGGCTTTCGCCGTGGCTGCGCACCTGGATCCTGAGATTTTGATCCTGGACGAGGTTCTCGCCGTGGGTGACGCAGCCTTCCAGGAGAAGTGTCTCGAGAAGATCGAGGCAACCAAGAACTCGGGAGTCACTATTCTCTTCGTGAGTCATGCTGCGGAGAGTGTGAAGCAGCTCTGCAACAGGGCCATCGTCCTTCAGAAGGGCAGGGTGGTCTGTGATGCCCCGGCGCTGGAGGCTGCGGATTTCTACACGGAGGGATTGCACCTCCACGGCGGGATTCACAAGGGTGGGAGTGTGAGCAGACGGGGGGAGTTGATCGGGGCGATCAGCGCACTGCTGGCCAGGTCGCTTCCCGATGGCCATGTTCTTATCGATGTGCCGATCGAGACGAAGGATGGAATCAGAAAGGCCGACGTCGCCTGGATCTCGAATGCCCGGCGATCCACCCTGTGCCGCGAGCCGGCATACAGCGGTGCTCCCGAGATCTGCGTGCATCTGCCCGGAGGCGACCGCTCGGAAAATGAGATTCACCGTACTACCCAGCTTTTGTTCCGATCAGGTGCAGTTGAGAATTGGATTATTGGCACTAGGGGTGAGATTCAGATACTGCGCTTTAATGTAAGTGATGAATCGAGATTGATTACGAATCTTCCAGGGAAGATTGCCCTGGATTAAGGCACCAATTTGCGAAAAAGCTGATGAAAGAAGGCATTCTCTATGTGGCCACGGGAGAGCGTTTCCTCAAGGAAGCGTGTCGGTCCGCTGTCAGGGTCAAGGAGCTCATGCCTTCAGTGCCAATTGCATTGGCCTCGGATCTTCAGGGGCCGAAGGAACTCTTCGATCATCATCTCGCGATTATGGAGCCCAAGTATGATTTCTCCGATAAGATCGGGCCGCTTCTTTCGACGCCATTTGAAAGAACGGTGTTTCTCGATACCGATACATGGCTTTGCGAACCGGTTCCCGAGATGTTCGCCATCTTGGATCGGTATGATGTTGCCATGGCCCATGCCCCGATGAGATATACGGCCGCTTCGGAAGCGCCATCAACATTCCCAGAGTGCAACAGCGGGGTGATTGCTTTCAACATGAACACTCGAACGCGCGGGCTCTTCGATCTTTGGCAAAAGCTCTATCAAGAGCGGCTCAAAAATAATGGAGTGGTGGAAGATCAGCCGTCACTACGGGATGCACTTTGGCAGAGTGACATTTCCTTCGCTGCGCTGCCTCCGGAATACAATTTCCGATTCATCATGCCTGCGTTCGCGGGAAGGGGGGCGGTAAAAATCCTCCACGGGCGGCATCCAGATTACGAGGCGTTGTCGGCTTCATTGAACAAGAGCGGAAGTCCCCGGGTATTCCTACCGAGGCTCAGGGAGGCTTCTCCGAGGCATTTCGGGATCCTGAGCAAGCCCGGCCGATACCTCGGATACTGGATCGGATGGGATGCCTGGATGGCGGGGGTGATTGGGAAAGTTATGGAGGGAATCAGGTGGAGGCTCTTCCGAATGAAATGAAGGTCGCATTTGTCTACGCTGGCGGGCGGCATCTTCGGGGAACCGACGGGCCGTCCGATTTCTTTTACGGGGCCAGGGAGCTTTCCTCTCGCCTCGGATGGTCGGTCGATTGCCTGGAGTTGGATTCAGATCCGGCCGATCCGCTGACCGGCCTGATCGCGGGGAGGCTCTTGGGCAAGCTTGTTCCTCCGCGAACTTCGGCCGCTTGGATCGCCCGTACTCGACGTTTGCTTCCGAAGTTGGAGGGCTACGATGTGGTGGTTGCAACCGCGACCGAGATTTCCTTCGGTCTGGCTCTTTGGAAAGAACTGGGCCTGTTCAAGAAGCCTCTCGTCGGAATTCTCTGTGGAGCTGTCAATTATCCTATAGGATCAGAGGTTCGCAGGATCATCACCGCCCGACTGCTGGGCCGGATGCAGGCCGTGCTCTTCGCAGATTCAGAGGAAGCTGAGATCAGGAAGCGTTTCAAGCCCGACGCTGATGGAATCCAATCGGGATGGTTTGGAGTGGATGATACTTTCTGGATCCCTCCGTCTATCGACGGAAACCGCAGTGGAGTTCTTGCCGTGGGGAACGATGGTCGTCGTGACTACGCCTCGCTTGTGGAGGCGGCAAGGATCCTTCCTGCGATTCCCTTTACCGTGGTCACACGTCTGGATGCCCCTGACAATTTGCCGAAGAATGTCCTCTGGCGTCGTGGTGACTGGAAGGATAATGCGCTAAGCGATGAAGGGCTACAGGATCTCTACCAAACAGCCGCGTGCGTGGTGGTTCCACTTAGGGAAAGCCTCCAGCCGTCCGGGCAGAGTGTGGCCATGCAGGCGATGATGTGCGGTGCCCCGGTCGTGATCACTAAGACGGCGGGATGGTGGGGTAGTGATGTGATACGCGATGGGAGGGAAGTGGCTCTTGTGGGTCCCGGTAACGCGGAGAAGTTGGCGGCGGCGATTCAAAGGATGGAGTCCTCGGGGGGCGAGCTTGCTGGAAGGAGGGCGCTGCTTGAGGCAAAGTGGACGGCCCAAGGGTTTGCCGAGAGATTCGCTGTCGTCATTGAGCGGGCTGCAAGAGCGGGGAGGAAATGAGAAAGTAAAGATTTGGAAATTGGAAATAAGGGGAACCGAGCGAAAAGACTCACAGGGATGGAGGGGATGAAAAGGATGAAAAAGCTATAACTGGGGACGGGGATAACCATGAAGGGTGTGAAGAAAGGCTAAAGGATAAAGGCTAAAGGCTAAAACGACCGATGGGAGTGTAAGTTGAAAGTTGAAGGGGAGTTGACATCGGTAAAACGTGATGCAATATGTGCGTCATGAGAACAGCAACCATCCGCGAGGCCCAGCATCACTTCTCGGCGCTTCTGCGATTGGTGCAGAGGGGTGAGGAGATTGAGGTGTTGAGTCGCAAGACTCCTGTTGCGCGCATCGTTCCTTCGGCTCAATCGGGTCTGCAAAAGGCATCCGTTGATTGGTCGGAACACGGGACTCGTCTGAAAAAGCTGTGGAAGGGGCGCAAGACGGGAGTCTCGACCAGCAAGCTGCTTAATGAATTGCGTGGCGAGCGATGAGTCAGCCCTATCTGGATACCGGATTGGTTCTCAAGCTCGTGGTTGATGAGCCTTTGAGCGGAGCGGTGCTGGCTTGGTTGCAGTCCAGGAATGTACCGATTCCTTACACCCGATTAGTGGAGATGGAGGTGGAGAATACGCTGTGCGCGAAGCTCTTCCGGAAGGAATTCACGGCGCAAGATTTCAAAAAGGCGCGAGGAATAGTGCAGGATCTCCTAATGGATGGGATGTTTTTCCGTCCCAAGCTTTCTCTGGATGAAGTGTTTCTCGAGTCCTTGGAGGTAATGTCGGTTGCAACAGTGAAGACTGGATGCCGGACCCTAGACCTCCTTCACGTGGTGAGTGCTTCGATGCTTGGTTGCTCGGAATTTGTAACATCCGATAAAAGGCAAGCTGCAGCGGCAAAAACCTACGGTTTGAAAGTGATCTTACTGGGCGAAGGATAGAATTTAGTAGGTTTTTCACTATTTTGAGTGGGCGGCAAGAGTGGGGGGGAATGCGAAAGTAAAGATTTGGAAATATGAAATAAGGGAAACCGAGCGAAAAGACTCACAGGGATGAAGGGGATGAAAAGGATGGGAGTAGCCCCAGCGGAGTTAAAAAAGTGAGTCCGTGCTGTTTCTCCTGATGGATCAGCAAGGCACCATTTTCCGGTTCATCCGCAGAAAGTGTATTTATCTCGCGGCTTTTCGGACACTCTGACGGTCCTCGGCTGTCATCTCGGTGGTTAAAATCCTACCCCCTGCGTTTCTTTTCCTGAGTAATTTTTCCTTGTTTTATAGACATAGGATTACTAAAATACATAGATGATTGAGCGTCCCGAGATCCAAAAATCCATCCTTAAGGGACTGGAGCAGTCACCCGGGGTGGCGCTACTGGGGCCTCGTCAGTGCGGCAAGACGACATTGGCAAGGGAGGTTGCCCAGCAGTATAGCGGAAGGATCTTTGACCTGGATAATCCCGAGGATGTGGCGGCATTGGAGAATCCGATGCTGGCATTGGGTTCCATGAGGGGGCTTGTCGTACTCGATAAGATCCAGCGAAAGCCGGAGTTGTTCCCCGTACTCAGGGTGCTGATGGACAGGCCGGGATCACCCGCGAAGTTCCTGCTTTTGGGCAGCGCGTCACCTTTTCTCGTCAAGGGTGTCACTGAGTCGTTGGCTGGGAGGATCGTCTTTGTCGATCTGCAGGGGTTCTCCCTCGATGAGGTGGGGGAGTCACACCAGATCAAGTTGTGGGGGCGAGGCGGTTTTCCCAGGTCGTATCTTCCGGAGGAGGAGTCCGAAAGCTACCGGTGGAGACGCGATTTCATCAGGACATTCGTGGAAAAGGATTTTTCCTCGCTCGGGCTGGGCACGACTCCTTCAAGCCTCGGCAGGCTCTGGCAAATGGTGGCGCACTACCATGGCCAATCCCTCAATGCCTCGGAGATGGGAAGATCTCTCGGCGAATCCTACAAAACCGTCCAACGGCATCTGGAGATGCTGGAGGGTGCCTTCATGATCAGGTTGCTGCGGCCTTGGTTCGAGAATCTGGGCAAGCGCTTGGTGAGGAGCCCAAAGCTCTATGTGAGGGACAGTGGTCTTCTCCATGCCCTGATTGGAATCGAGAGGTATGATGCTTTACTTGGGCATCCCAAGCTGGGTTCCAGTTGGGAGGGATTTGCCCTCGAACAGGTCTTGATACGTTTTCCAGGTGCGAATGCCTGGTATTGGGCCACGCAGGGAGGAGCGGAACTCGATCTCATGCTCATGCGCGGAGGGAAAAGGTGGGGGTTCGAGTTCAAATGCACCGATGCTCCTACCACTTCAAAATCGATGCACATTGCGATCGAAAGTCTGGGGCTGGAGCATCTCTGGGTGATCTATCCGGGCGAAAGGGAGTATCCCCTCACGGAACACATCACGGTGCTACCGTTGCGGCAGTTGAACTTCCTGGATCAGAGGATAGCTCCGTGACTTCACTAGGGCCTGTTAAGATTAAAATGGCGGGATGGCGCGAGGAGGAGATGAGGTGCAGGACAAGGCGCGAAAGAGGGAGTGTAGTCACAGCACTACAAGACCGAAAGAGCAACGCTGACCCTGCGCATCAGCAACCCTCGCCTTTAGGGT
>CANKJN010000080.1 GCA_947482345.1 Spartobacteria bacterium | reverse complement strand
TCGCCCTCCCCAAACACCTGCCCTGCCTGGCAAATGAGGCTCCAGTAACTTCCAAACTCGATCCGTTATGTCGTGACGATGAAGGGCGCTCTCTTTGTTCATCCGCTCCCTCTATCAACAATCCTATCTCGTGACGACACTATTTAGAAGAGCGTTTCGGCAAGGAGGTCGTGGAGGGGCTGTCTCCTGCAGAGCTTCAGGCCTTGGCGACTGCCCAGATCGAGGATTCTGTCACAAACGTCCGCCTCCGGGAGCTGCTCGATGAGCACCCGGTGGATATTACCCGACTCCTCCAGGGGCTGTGCGATCGGGGACTCTTGATTTCCGACAACCGGAGGCGCTGGACTACCTACCGGTTAAACGTAGTAAAAATCACGGAATCTGACCTGTTTAGCACCCAGCCAAAAGAGAGCTTACAACAATCCTCTGGGGACTCCCAACAGTTGCCTGGGGACTCCCAACAGAGAGGGGTAGGAGGACAGGGAGGAATCCTATCCACCATCTCGCCTGAAGAGCGAGCGAAGCTCGAGGCAATTGCGGATCCGATCGCCTCAAAGGCAAAGGCAACTGCTGAAGAAACCCAAAGAGTGATCGAAGAACTGTGCCAGGGAAGATTCCTGAATAGCGCTGAGATCGCGCAACTTCTGAATCGCAGCAAGGGGGCAGTACAGCAGCGCTTCCTGAATGCCATGATCAAGGAGGGGAGTCTGCGCTACCGCTTTGCTGGAGCCGCGAATCGTCCGGATCAGGCATATACTTCTGCAAAAACACCGGCGACTGAATGAAGATCCAGTTCGACCCCCAGCAGCAGTATCAGCTCGACGCGGTAAGTGCCGTTGTCGATCTCTTTGATGGGCAGCCTCTCGGGAAGCCGGACTACTCAGTCATCTTCCAAACTCTCGATACGGAGCTCTTCGCTGGGCAGTCCCGATCTGAGTTGGGAGTCGGCAATCAGCTACTAATCGATCGGCCAAAGCTTCTTCAGAACCTCCAGTCTGTTCAGGAGCGGAATGATCTTGAGCACACCCAAGAGGTTCAAGCCTGGGAATGGTATGACGGGAAGGAGAACCAGTGGTCCCCTCACTTCTCCGTGGAGATGGAAACAGGGACGGGGAAGACTTATGTCTATCTCCGCACTATTTTTGAACTAAATCGGAAATACGGTTTTCAGAAGTTCATCGTCGTCGTCCCGAGTGTGGCGATCCGTGAGGGCGTGCTCAAAAATCTTGAGATCACCCGGGATCATTTCCGCGCGCTCTACAACAACATCGAGTTTGAGCACTTCGTGTATGACGCCAAGAAGGTGAACAAGCTCCGCCAGTTCGCCTCAAGCAATACGATCCAGGTGCTGGTCATCAACATCGACGCCTTCCGAAAGAATTTCACGGGTACGGAGGCAGAGACCAAGAGTAACGTCATCTACAAAGAGAACGACAAGCTCTCTGGGCGGCAGCCGATCGAGTTCATCCAAGCGGCTCGTCCCATCGTTATCATCGATGAGCCGCAGAGTGTGGATAGCACGGACAAGGCCCAGACAGCAATTCAGTCGCTGAATCCTCTCTGCACGCTGCGCTACTCTGCAACCCACCGTAATCCCTATAACCTCGTCTATCGACTCGACCCCATCCGGGCCTATGAGTTGGGACTGGTGAAGCAGATTGTGGTGGCCAGTGCCACGGCGGCGGATGCGATGAATGGTGCTTTCGTCAAAGTGTCACAAATCGGATACGATGGGAAAGCCAAGCGGCCTACAGCAAAGCTACTCATCCATGTGCAGACCGCAAATGGGGTGAAGGAAAAGTCCATCAAGGTCAAAGGTGGAGAAGATTTGTATCTGCTATCAGGAGAAAGAGCCTGCTATCAGGATAACTGGGTGGTCGACTCTGTGGATGCCACGCCGGGAGCAGAGCATGTGGTTTTTACCAATGGAAGGGCGGTGAATCTAGGGCAGGAGATCGGGGGGATTCGCGACGATGTCTGGCGCGTGCAGATCGAGAGCACGGTACGCAAGCACTTGGAGAAGGAGCTGCAAGTTCAGGACAAGGGCCTGAAGGTGCTCACTCTCTTCTTCATCGATAAGGTAGCCAACTACCGCTCCTACGACGAGGAGGGGCGAGCACTCCAGGGAAAGTTTGCCCAGGAATTTGAGGCGGCATTCCGCAAGCTGATCGTGCAGGATCGATATCGCATGCTTCCTACGGCTTCCCTTCCGCTGGAGCAGCTGCACAACGGCTACTTTGCCCAGGATAAGAAGGGTGTTTTCAAGGATACCAACGGGGCCACGCAGGCAGACGATGATGTCTACGCCTTGATCATGCAGAAGAAGGAGCAACTGCTCTCGCTTGAGGAACCTCTCCGATTCATCTTCAGCCACTCGGCGCTACGGGAAGGCTGGGATAATCCCAATGTCTTCCAGATCTGCACGCTCAATGAGACGCGTTCTTCAATGAAGAAACGTCAGGAGATCGGCCGCGGACTTAGGCTGCCTGTGAATCAAAACGGGGAGCGAGTCTTTGACGAGAATATCAATAAGCTCCTCGTGGTAGCCAATGAGAGCTATGACGACTTTGCCCGGTCTCTCCAGACGGAATACGAGGAGGAGTGCGGTGTGACCTTTGGAAAGGTCCCGATGTGGGCCTTCTCAAGGCTGATCACTGTTGAGGGAGAAGAGGAGAAACTCATTGGACGGGAGCAATCCGAGAAAATATGGAAGGGATTGATCGAACGAGGGCTCTTGGACGCCTCTGGGAAGATCCTATCGAAGTTCAATCCGCAGGCTCCAGGGTTTGATCTAGGGCTGCCAGCTGAACAAGCCTCCCTTAAAGCTGACATCATCGAGACGCTCCAAGGCTACCGGATCGAGCGTCATATCAAGAAGGATGAGGAAGGGAAAAAGCTCCGACTGAGGAAGGAGGTCACCCTGGATCCGGAGTTTCAGGAGTTTTGGAATCGCATCAAGCCGAAGACGACCTTTTCCGTGGAATACTCCACAGAAGAACTCATTCAGCAGGCCCTCAAGGCCATTCGCGCAATGGAGCGCATCGAGCCTTCAAGAGTTCGATATACAGAAACCCAAGTGCAGCAAGGCCGTGGAGGGGTCGGAGGAAAAGTCATCCGAGAGCGCAGTGAGGCTGTGGGATACAGCGGTGCGCTTCCCGATATCATGACCTATCTGCAAAATGAGACGGAACTCACGCGCTCCACACTAGCGCGAGTTCTTACAGATAGCGGCCGTTTGGAAGATTTCTTTCTGAATCCTCAGAAATTCATGGAGCAGGTGGCAGCAATTCTCAATCGAGAGCTTCATCGACTCATGATCGATGGCATCAAATACGAACGGATTACGAATGAGGAATGGAGCATGAGGCTTTTCGAGGAGAGGGAAATTGTGGGCTACCTCACCAATCGGCTTGAGGTTCAAAAATCCCTCTACGATGCCGTGGTCTATGACTCAGAGATCGAACGCGATTTTGCGGAGGCCCTTGATCAGCGCGAAGACATCAAGCTTTTCGTCAAGCTGCCCTCTTGGTTTGAAATCGAGACACCAATCGGGAAATACAATCCTGATTGGGCAATCCTCAAACACGACGACCATACGCTCTATTTAGTTCGCGAAACCAAGGGGACCAAGAACTTCGAGAAACTCCGTAACTCCGAGGCAGAAAAGATCCGCTGTGGGCGAAAGCATTTCGAGGCTCTCGATGTGGATTTTTCCGTGGTCGTCACAGCAAATGAGGTATGATGACACTTACAGACCCCATCCCCTGCTCTCCTCACCTTCGCCTCAGGATCTCCGGAGCCGTTCGCCACTTTGACGGCACTTGCCTCCCGGCAAGCGGTCCCGCCATTCGGATCCCGCTTCGCGGGTTCTAACGCGTGACTCCCCAGTCACTTGGTTCCCGCATTTGCGGGATCGGGCTGCCTACGGCATGACCAACTCCCCCTCCCGGCAGGAGGTTTGCACGAGTCCATTACTTCTTCCCCAACAGCCTTCAGCCTAAAAGCCTTTCTTCCCCCTCATCCCAACAGCCTGTATCCGGTGCTCCTTCCGCCCCCGGCCTCACGGCTAAGGATCTTGCGGGCAATCAACTCGTTGATGTCGCGGAGCGCGGTATCCTGCGAGCACTTTGCGAGCTTGGCATACTTGGAGGTCGAAAGCTTTCCCTCGAAACCATCCAACAGCCGGTTAATCACCGTATGCTGCCGCTCATTCACGGGGCCATCCTGACTGATGCCCTCCCAGATCCTCGCCTTGTGCAGGATTGAGCGGAGATTTTCCTGAGCCTGTTCCAAGGTCCTTTCCAGACAGCCGAGGAACCACTCCAACCACAGAGTGATGTCCATGCCGCCTCGCTGGCTACTTTCCAGGGAATCGTAGTACTGCTTCCGCTCTTTCTCGATTTGATAGGACATGCTGTAGAAGCGGTCCGCCACGCCGTCCGCCCTCGCTAAGGCCATGTCGGCAATGGCCCGTGCGATGCGCCCGTTGCCATCCTCAAACGGATGGATTGTCACGAACCAGAAATGCGCGATGCCGGCATTGAGCACGGGATCGATCCCCTCCACTCCCTCGAACCATTCGAGAAAACTGGCAATCTCCGCATCAAGGAGATGAGCCTCGGGTGCCTCGAAATGAACCCTCTCACGCCCCATTGCTCCGGAGACCACCTGCATGGGGTCTGCCTCTTCGGTGCGCCATGCCCCCACGGTGATTCTCTGCATTCCACTGCGGCCACTCGGAAAAAGGGCCGCATGCCACGAGAAGAGTCTCTCCGCCGTGAGCGCCTCGTCGAACTTCCGGGTGGCATCGATCATCATCTCCACCACCCCCTCAACATGTCGGCTTGCGGGAGTCGTCCCCGCATGGGGGATACCCAGTCGTCTGGCGATCGAGGAGCGCACTTCCTCCACATTGAGTTTTTCGCCCTCGATGGCGCTGGAACCGATCACTTCGCTGGTCAGACTCTCAAGGTTGGCCTCCCCCCGAAGATGAAACCCAAGCCCCTCCATTTGCCCAAGGAGTCGCCCTTGCTGATGGCGGACCTTGGCCAAAAGAGGCAACAACCGACCCTCGTTCCATCGGAAACGGGGCCAGTCTTTCTGTTGGTGGATATAGGTCATGGGGTTATTCGCCGTATCTTTGCGGAGAATATACTCCTGTAATCACCGTAAATCAAGAATCTCCGCAGAATTGCGGCAAATACCCCCCCCTATTCGCCGCAAACTATTCCGCTATCAAGAGAGCCCGACCGGAAGCTTGCGTGAGTTCTTTTACTATTCCGACAGCCCAACAGTCTTCAGCCCAACAGTCTCTCAGCCCAACAGTCTCTCAGCCCAACAGTCTCTCAGCCCAACAGTCTCTCAGACAAGGGGGTCGAGGAGTCGGTGCCTTTCTGCCGTCTCAAGCCAGGCATCGGCGATCAACTGCTTCCCCGCATGGGTGGCATGGATGCCGTCGTAGGCCCAATAGGCTGCCGGAGCGAGAGCGAGGGCCTTGTCGAAGATGCCCTGCAGGGGAATCAGCGGGGCCTCGAATTCCCGGGCGATCGTGGCGACTCCCTCCTGGATCGGCTTGAGGGCGGTCTTCCATGCCACCGTGACATCCCCAGCTTCAAGCAGGAAAGGCTCCATCAACAAAAAACGGATGCGGGGATTGCTCTCGCGCATTTGACCGAGCATGCGGCGGTAGGAGTCGAGCACTTCGGCGTCCGGGATGTCCTTCGAGCCGTTTTGTCGGTGGATGATGTTGTTCACACCGATCAGCAGGGAGAGGAGATCCGGAAGATGATCGAGGGTATCGGCCTGCCATCAATTCTCCAGATCTTGGACGGTGTGGCCGCTGACGCAGCGGTTGAGAAATTCAAAACGGCGTTCGGGATGCCGCGCCCCAAGTTTGGCGGCGACCAGAAAGGCGTAGCCGTTGCCAAGTTGGAACGCCGGATTGATCTCTTCCGGCTTGCGGAAGGCATCGGTGATGGAGTCGCCTTGGAACAGGATTTTCATGATTTTTTAAAGCCTGATTTTGCAGTAGGGTCTGGTTTACAGAATCCATATTCACCACAGTGGTGAAGGGATTGCATGCAAATAGAGAATACAGATTTTTTATCCACAACGCCGAGTGCCCGACAGGGCACGGAGTAGCCTGCGGCGCATGCCGCAGCCTCTTAGAGGCGGATGCCACAATCTGAAGATGACCCGAGGGAAGACAACAACGCCCATCGCCGAAAGACCCAGCTGATTCTACCGGAATAAAAGTGGAGATGGTATGAGAGGGGATTGTAGGTTCTCGCTGAATTGGGAATTGCATCCCGGACCCGGTCACGGGTTCAATGGATGCTTGCATGAAACCCACATTGCTTGTCTTGGCCGCCGGGATGGGGAGCCGTTACGGAGGTCTGAAACAGATCGACCCGGTCGGCCCGTCGGGTGAGGCCGTTCTCGATTATTCGGTGCACGATGCGCTTGCCGCCGGCTTCGGCAAGGTGGTCTTCGTCATCAGGCGTGATTTCGAGGAGGAGTTCCGCCGGGCAGTGGTCTCCCGCTACGAGGGAAAAATCGAGGTTGGCACCACCTATCAGGATCTCGGGGCGCTTCCTGAGGGCTTCTCCCTGCCTGCGGAACGCGAGAAGCCTTGGGGCACGGCACACGCCATCTGGTGTGCCCGCAAAGAAATCCATGAACCGTTCCTGATGGTCAATGCGGATGATTTCTATGGGAGGGAGTCCTTCGCCGTCATGGCCGATCATCTCCGGGCGGTGACGGCGGGAACGCCCGCCAGCTTCTCGATGGTGGCCTATCCCCTCATCAACACCCTCTCGGAGCACGGCGATGTGTCGCGTGGCATCTGCAAACTCTCTCCCGAGGGGAAACTGCTGGGCGTGGAGGAATGCTCCGGTATCCGGCGCGGAGCGGATGGCGTGATCACCGGCACGGACACACATGGCGTCCTGCGGACTTTCACCGGGAATGAGATGGTCTCCATGAACTTCTGGGGATTCACCCCGGCGATCTTCCCGATGCTCGGCGATCTCTTCACAACTTTCCTGAAGGAGGGGGGACTGGCCTCCGCAAAGTCGGAGTTCTACATCCCGAGTGCGGTCACCTCGATGATGGCCTCCGGTGCCGCGGAAACCTCGGTGCTCCGGTCCAACGGTCAGTGGTTCGGCGTGACCTACCGCGAGGACCGTGATGCGGTGGGCGAGGCCATCGGAAACATGGTGCGGAAAGGCCTCTACCCGACACCCCTCATGACGCTTCATTCATGAACACCGGCGTCGTCATGACCAGGGAAGCCATTGCGAATGTGGCAGGGAACTTCCGGATCTACGGGACACTCCTCGAGAGCCAACCCTACGGCAGCGGCCATATCAACGATACCTTTGCCGTGACCTACAGCCAGGCCGGGACACGGGTGCGCTATATCATTCAGCGCATCAATACGCAGATCTTCAAGGATCCGGAAGCCGTGATGGAGAATATCCTGCGGGTGACCGACGAGGGATTCAGGCGCCTGATCGAGGCGGATGTCGCCGACCCGTCGCGCTGCGTGCTCACGGTGATCCCGACGAAGGAGGGTTGCTCCCATACCCGTGACGCGCAGGGGGGGATCTGGCGCTGCTACCCCTTCATCGAGGGGGCACGCACCTACGACATCATCCGAAATGCCCGCCAGGCCACGGAAGTGGCAAAGGCGTTCGGGGAGTTCCAACGCCTCGTGGCGGGCATGAAGGGGCCCCGTCTGCACGAGACGATCCCTGCTTTCCACAACACACGCTCCCGCTTCGAGAAGCTCCGAGCCATGGTGGAGGCCGATCCCAAGGGGCGCCTCGCCTCGGTGCAGAGGGAATGGGGGTTCCTCCGTGAACGCGAGGCCCTTGTCGATGTCCTGCTCGACCTTCAGGCCAAGGGGGAGATCCCCGAGCGGATCACCCACAACGACACCAAGCTCAACAATGTGATGGTCGACGACGCCACGGAGACCGGGATCTGCGTCATCGATCTCGACACGGTAATGCCGGGACTCGCCCTCTATGACTTCGGCGATATGGTGCGCACGGCCACCAGTCCCGCGGCGGAGGATGAGACCGACCTCTCCAAAGTGCGCATGCAGATGCCGATGTTCGAGGCGCTGGTCCGAGGCTATCTTTCCTCGGCGGGAGGCTTCCTGAACGAAGCGGAAAAGGCCCACCTCTCATTCTCCGGCAAGCTGATCTCGCTGGAGGTCGGTATACGCTTCCTGACGGACTATCTGGAGGGGGATGTCTACTTCAAGACCAAGCATCCCTCCCACAACCTCGACCGCTGCCGCACCCAACTGGCACTGGTCGCCAGCATCGAGTCTCAGGAGGAGGAGATGCGCCGATTCGTGGATGCCCAGTGATGTCCAAGCCGAATCAGAACTAGTCGAATCAGAACTTGCCCTCCAACGGGATGAACGCATTGGGGGAGGAAGTCGGCCTTCAGAGTAATAGAACAAAGAAGGAACAGAATAATTAAGCAGACATATGAACCCTGGACTCAACGAAATCACCTCCATCGGCCGTGTCGGCGCCTACCGACCTTGGGCAGACTCCGCCAATGCGATCCAACTTGCGACCTGTGTTGCCCGGGATGTGGATTTCGAAACCGTGCACGGCAATCGCATTATTCATGTGGGAGGCCCCGTGCTTCCGCTCTCCCACACCCGTCGTCATCTCGCCAGCGGATGGACCGGACGAGCCTACGCCTACAGTTGGGAGGATGGTGGGTTCGACGCACATCTTGCCTCCACACTTCCCGGCCCGCTCCTCATCCCGCATCGACGGGAATTTCATTTCCGTTTTGCCTTGAACAACGGCGCCCCGAGCCTTCGCTCCTCGAAACAGGAGTCCAAGCCCATGCCGCCTGGACCAATACCGGCATGGGGCGCCTGGTCCTGGTCGAGAACTGGGGTGTCCCCACCCTGCTCGTATCCTCGTCGCCCATGGCCGAATTGCGGTGGGTTTCCCACAACTTTCTCGACATCCAGTTTGAACAGGAGCGGGCGAACCTGCTCTTCGTGCCTTTGTTGAAGACAGAGGATATCCCTTCCGATCCGGAAGCGGTCATCGCATGGCTTCGCCTCGCGGAGAAACCGCCCGTCCGCTGCCACGAGTCCTACGAGACTTCACCTCAAAAAGTCAGAACCAGACAACGGTTCTTCACGACGGACGGCACCGCGACCCTTCTTTCGCCGCTGCCCGCCATTCCCTCCTTCTCGCCGCTGCAATCGCAACCGCTGCACCGCCGACTGCTCCACGGACTCTACGGCCCATACAGTGTGACCGAGGGTGACCATGCGGAATACGAGATCGACATGCGCTGGGCCTCTGCTCGTCGGGAGCCATCCCGTACGGTTTCGCCCGAGGGCCTCGCGCCGATTCATACCGAGCTGGCTTATGCTGGTGATGTCACTTGGGAACCCGGCTCGCCGATGGATCAACTTCTCTCGCTGCGTATCTGGGCACCGCTGGCCGGCATTGTTCCTGAAACAATATGGGATAAACTTCGCCCTCAACTCACGCCCCCTTCGGCGGAGGCTTTTCGCTCAAGCCTGATTCATATCACCGAACCCGTAAGCGGACGGACTTGGGCCAAGGAGGCCAAACTTTTCGAGGTGGCAGGCGATATCTCCTACGACAGCGATTGGTATAACGGCTTCGAGCTTTCCGGGCTGGGGCGTGCAGCCAACTGCGCCGACCCCGCGATCGCCCGCCCCGCGCAATCCCTGGCCAAGGAAATACGCCATGAACGCGGGAAACTCATCGCCTTTTTCGAAATCTTCCACGACTGGGAGCTTGGGGCCGCCTGGTCGGATGCGTGTGGAGGGGGCTGGAACACCGACTGCTCGCACAACGGTCTGGAGGGACTTCTCGCCGAGGCCCGCCTCCGCTAGGCGGAGGGTGACAGAGAAGGAGCGGATTATGTTTTCTATCTGGCCGCCAAGACCGCCTCGGCACTCTTGGCTGCGGAGTGGATGCCGGACTACCTGCTGGGAATCCCCTTTGTTCAGCCTTACGACGGAACACCATGCTCCTTCTGGAACTTCGGCCCGGATACCCCCACCCCGCCTCCCGGCTCCCCCATCCCTCTCGGCGAACTGCCGTGCGGCGTAGATGTGCTCTACAACACATCCGGAGGAAGCATCAAATCTGCCTCCTCGAAGAACCCTTACTTCATTGCACCTCATTTCCCCGAGTTCAACGCCCTCCAGCGGGAGCATGGCCGCATGGACCGCTACCGCGCGACAGTGGAAACATGGTAGGAACGTCACACGCACAGCTACACCGACTGGATCAGGTTTTACTGCGGAGTATCGGATCCAAGCCTAGACACGTCGGCCATGCACTCCCAGGAGGCCCGCATTCAGGCGGCAGTGATGTATCATACCATTTACATAGCTATACTGGTATAATGATCACGTAGGAAGAGTTTGCTTGAGATAGGAGCCAGTTGTGTCCGATCAGACGGAAGACGCGGCTTGCATCATTCCAGTACTCTTGGAGGGTTGAGGT
>CANKJN010000079.1 GCA_947482345.1 Spartobacteria bacterium | reverse complement strand
TCGGACCACGAGCACTCGGACCATGAGCACTCGGACCATGAGCACTCGGACCATGAGCACTCGGACCATGAGCACTCGGACCATGAGCACTCGGACCATGAGCACTCGGACCACCGCCATTCCAGACACCATTTCGCTTCCTGCGAAATCCCGCTCCCTGCCTCAGTCTCAAAGCAGGATTTCGAAAACCTCCTCTCCTCCCTTTCAGAAGATGTCCTCCGCACGAAGGGACTCGTTGTACTACGTGAGGATCCCGGGGAATATCAAGTCTTCCAGAAGGTCGGCCACGACGGCAGGGTGCAGTATTTCCCCATTGGCAGAAATCCCACTTTGCGCGATCCAGTCGCCCTTTTCATCGGCCCTCAACTTCCCGTCGAAGAACTCCGGAAAATGATCTCTGATTTGAAAAACTAAAAACGGAACACGGGAGACGAAGGAATCAGAGGCCGGTGGATTTCTGAGTAGGAGGGGATATAGTCAGCCTGCAATGGATCCGGAACCACTCATTACAGAGAACCCACGCGATGCGGAGGCGGTACGAGACTTCTTCAATGGATGGAACCTCTATCGCCGGATCGTCGAGAACGATTATCTCTGCCACGACTCGGTCAGGCAGGCGCTCTCGGTTTGGCTGGACGGGTTGGAGCGGCCCTTCAGCTTCCTGGACCTCGGATGCGGGGATGCCGCTTTCAGCACCGGGATCCTGAAGGGGAGGAACCTCGCCTCCTATACCGGGATGGATCTCTCGCCCGTCGCGCTCGATCTGGCGCGGGGGAATACCCGGAAGATCGCCGCGCCTGTTTCGCTGGTGCACGGGGATTTCGTGACGGAGATCGGAACGCTGCCCGCAAGCTACGACGTGATCTATCTCGGCCTCTCGCTCCACCATCTCTCCCGCACGGAGAAGGAATTCTTCTTCGGTGAGTTGCGGCGAAGGACCGCCCCGGGCGGCGCGCTCCTGGTCTACGATCCCATCCTCTCTCCCGGCGAGGTGCGAGATGTCTTCATGGGACGCTGGGTCGATCACGCTAAGTGGACGTGGAAAGCCCTCACGATCGAGGAAATCGACGGCGCCGTGGAGCATGTCACGACGGCCGACTTTCCCGAGGAGATCGGAACGCTCAACCGCATGGCTGTCAGCGTGGGATTTCTGCCCGCGGATGTGCTTTTCACGGATCGGAGTGATTTCTACGCCCTGATGTCTTTTCGAGGAGAGTAGTACTGCGCCACAGAACTTGCGGGCAGGACGGGAACGTGTCAAAGAATCGGGGATGTTCAGCCCGTGCTCCCGTCGCTTGCCGCTGTTGTTGGCGGTTTTTTTCACAGGAATGCTGCTTCCGCTCAACGCGGCACCGGAGCAAAAGAAGACACCTCCCCCGCAGGCGACGGAGGGCGACGCCCCCGAGGTCGTCGAAGTCGGAGTCTGGCCCACGGTCATCTACAACCTGGATGTCCATTCGAACACCTTCTACATGACCGCCTATGTGTGGTTCATCTGGAGAGGAGAGATCGATCCCACCCAGACGGTGGAATTCACCAACAATGTCGAGAGTTGGGGCCTCACCAAGATGAAGACCTATCCCAAGCCGATCACCTTTCCCGACGGCAGGCATTACCAGTCGATGCGGATCGAGGGGCGATTCTTCCAACCCTTCAGTCTGCTCCGCTTCCCACTTGAGAATCACACGGTTTCGCTCTCGATCGAGGACAACACGTACGCCGCCGACAAGTTGGTTTACCGCTTCGACCAGAGACACTCGGGTCTGGACGCTGGGTTGACTATTCCGGGATGGACGGTGCAATCATGGAGCGGACGCGAGGGAGTGCACCACTACGCGAGCAACATGGGGGACGAAACGGTTGGCAGCGACTCCTCGGATTACGGGACCATCCTCTTCGAGGTCAAGGTGACCCGCCCCGTGAACTTCTTCATCTGGAAGATGCTCCTCCCGCTCGTCATCATCCTGCTGGCCTGCTGGACAGCTCTCCTGCTGCATCCCTCGCAACTGGCCTCCCGCGCCGCCATGACGGGCACGGCATTGCTCACCACCGTCTTCATGCAGCAGGGCTACACGTCCAATCTCCCCGAAGTGAACTACCTCGTCCTGATGGACAAGATTTACGTGGTGGTCTACCTGCTGATCATTCTCTCGCTGGTGCAGGTGGTGATCCAGGGGGCCATGGACAAGAAACACTTGCTGGATGATTTCAGGAAGGCGCAGTTGATCGATAAAACGAGCGTGGTGGTGCAAGCCTTGGTCTTCATGTTAGCGCTCTGGGTCATCTTGTGACGACGCATTGAACTGTTGGCCAGAGTCGTTAGAACGTGAAAAGGTGAAAAGGTGAAAAGGTGAAAAGGTGAAAAGGTGAAAAGGTGAAAACTGCCGGGTTGATTCTGGATGCCCGACGGGAGGGATCGAAGCGAAGTTTCGGCCAGGCACTGCAACGCTGAAGACCATTCAGGACTTTATAACCTTTGGACACTTCAACCTTTTTAACAACCAGTATCCCACCGGAGTTGACGGGGCTCGAACCCGCAACCCCCGCCGTGACAGGGCGGTGCTCTGACCAATTGAGCTACAACTCCAGGGATGCCTCGGAAAACCCCGAGGGCCGTCTATCTTCTACGCAATCGTGCCCGGGGCAATCTTTTTTGTGACTTTCCTTCACTCACCGGGCATTCTTGTGCGCATCCAGCCATGGCTTATCCATCCTACACAGCTTTCCTGAAGGCCCTCGAAGATGCCGGCGAACTCCGCCGCATCAGCGAACCCGTGGCCACGGAACTCCAGATCACGGAGATCGCCGACCGTGAGATGAAGTCGCCGGGGGGAGGGAAGGCGCTGCTCTTCGAGAAGCCGACCATCAACGGCCGCGTCTCCGAATTCCCAGTCGCGATCAATGCGCTCGGCTCTAAGCGCCGCATGGCGATGGCGCTGGGGTTGGATTCGGTCGACGAGCTTGCCTCCCAACTCGAGTTCCTGATGAAGGCGAAGCCGCCGAAGAGCTTCAAGGACGCCCTCAAGCTCCTGCGCAACGGCATCGATCTCATCCATGCCCGCCCACGCAGCGTGAAGAACGCCGCCTGTCAGGAGGTGGTCCGCCGCATGGGTGAGGGGAATGACGGGGAACCTTTCTCGCTCGATCACCTGCCGATCCTGAAGTGCTGGCCGCAGGATGGAGGACGCTTCATCACCCTGCCGACCGTCTACACCAAGGATCCCGACACCGGTGAGAGGAATGTCGGCATGTACCGCATCCAGATCTACGACGGAAAGACCACCGGTATGCACTGGCAGGTTCACAAGGTCGGAGCCCGCCACGGAAAGCGCTACTACGAACGCGGCGAGAAGATGCCTGTCGCCATCTGCCTCGGTGGTGATCCCGCCTTCACCCTGGCCGCCACGGCACCGCTCCCTGACGGCATCGACGAGATCCTCTTCGCCGGATTTGCCCGGAAGAAATCGGTCGACCTCGTCAAATGCGTCACCCAGCCGCTGGAGGTTCCCGCCGAGAGCGACTTCGTGATCGAGGGGTATGTGCAGCCCGGCGAGATGCGTCCCGAGGGTCCCTTCGGCGACCACACCGGATTCTACACGCCGGTGGATGACTACCCCGTCTTCCATGTCACGGCGATCACCCACAGGAAGGAGGCCGTCTACCCCTGCACGATCGTCGGGATTCCGCCGATGGAGGATTTCTACATGGGCGAGGCAAGTGTCCGGATCTTCCTGCCCATTTTCAAAATGAACTTCCCCGAGATCGTCGACATGGCGCTTCCGGCCGAAGGGACCTTCCATAACCTCGTCTTCGTCTCGATCAGGAAGCAGTACCCGTGGCAGGCCTTCAAGATCATGCACGGCCTCTGGGGGATGGGTCAGATGATGTTCGCGAAATACATCGTCGTGGTCGACGAGGACTGCGACGTGCAGAACACCTCCGAGGTCCTCTTCCGCTGGATGGCCAACACCGACCCCCAGCGTGACAGCACCTTCACCAAGAACCCGGTGGACAGCCTCGACCATGCGCCGACGGTCCCGAACATGGGAAGCCACATGGGATTCGACGCGACGAAGAAGATCCCGGGCGAAGGCTACACCCGCGGCTGGCCCGATCTCGTGAAGATGGATCCGGCAACGAAAGCCTGGGCGGATGGTTTCAGGGGATAGGAGAAGATTTTCCTCTCAGACGCAGAGTCGCGGAGAAAGGACAGTCAGGGAGATGTCATTCCTCCTCCATCATTCGATGGTTCCAAGATTCCATGACGAGCCCATCGCAGATACCTTTCAAAACGGGTTGACGGGTGTGTTGGGCTATCGTTCAATCTTTGAAAGTATACTCCCCCTACTACCCCCCCATAGACCATTTTCAACCTATGAAGAAGCTCCTACTCGCCACGGCGATCCTTTCTGGCGCAAGCCTTACCACCAGCGCCCATGCCGATACCTTCGGAACGGGGACCAATCAGTTCACCCTCGATTTCACCACAATTGGTAATACCAATAACAGCGCCGACACCAACGGCTACGGCTCGGTCGGTTACGCCTACCGGATCGGTACCTACGAGATCTCCCAGAACCAGATCACTGCCGCCACGGCCTCCGGACTCCAGAATGTCACTGCAGGAGCATGGACCGGTGACAGGCCTGCGGCCCACATGAGTTGGTATGAGTCGGCGGCTTTCGTGAACTGGCTCAATACGAGCAAAGGATTTGCCCCCGCTTATAATCTGACATGGAGTGGCAGCACCTGGAGCATGTCCCTCTGGACAGTGAGCAATGCCGGCTATGATGCGAATAACGAATACCGCAGCTCCCTAGCCAAGTATTTCCTCCCAAGCGAGAACGAGTTCTACAAGGCGGCTTTCGGCAAGAGTGACGGGAGTGGCTACTACCTGTATCCGACGGCAGGCAATTCTGCCCCCACGGCTGTTACAAGCGGAACCGCCTCAGGAACGGCTGTCTATAACCAAGGATGGATACCACCGGGCCCAGCCTCTATCTATGAAGCTGGAGGACGCAGCTCCTACGGGACGATGGGTCAGGGAGGGAATATCCAGGAATGGCAGGAAAGTTCCTCGGATGGCACGAATAACAATGTGGGTGATCAACGCATGGTTCGAGGAGGTTACTGGTATGGTGCCTCCAGTGATCGTCTAGATTCCTCGACCCGCTCTAGCTTTGGACCGAGCACTGATATCGTAAATCTTGGTTTCCGAGTTGCCAGTGTCGATATTATCCCAGAACCCTCAACCTACGGCCTCTTCGGCCTCGGTGCGCTCGCGGTGGTGATCGCCTACCGCCGGAAGACTGCCTGATCTAATTAGCTAAGAAGCAAACAATCTGAAAGGCCCGTCTCCCGCAAAAGGGTGACGGGCTTTTTCTTTACCTGAGACCCTCTCAGCGCCTCCGCGATTGTTGGCTCGGCCGTTGCTTCGCATTTGAACCCAGGCTTTCCCAAGCCATGGAACGGCACTTGCTTCCAGGTAAGCTGTGCCGCCCTGCAGGGTTCCGCTTCGCGGACTTCTCCGCGCCCGATCCCTCGGGCTTGGTTCACCCCTATCGGGGCTGCTTCGCAGTTCTATCAGCTTTGATTCGCTCGCTCCCGCTCGGCTCACCCTTGCGGGCTGAACGTTCGTTCAGTCTACCCAAGCCGTTCTCACGGCTATGTGTTCGCCAGTCGCTGATTTGTTACGGCTGCGCGAAGTCTTGGTCGGCGTTTCCGGTCTTCCTGATTACCTGATAAAAAATGCAGTCTCAGCTCCTCGCCGTCATCACCCGGAGCAGGATCAGGAACTTCCTGAAAACCGGGACACGGTACCGCTTCGCGAAGACATCGTAGCGGTCGCGGTACATCTGCAGGAGCAGGTCGCGGTAGATGCCGCTCATCAGACGGGCTGGGCGCATGAGGCGCCGTTGATTGACGGTCATTTCCGACCAGGCCGACTCCGCCTTGGCGAAGTAGGAGTCAGCCCGCTCTGCTTGGTGGTTGAGCAGGTGGGTCATCGCTGGGGAGGGGAGTGCGCCGATGATTTGATCCTCGCTGACGCCGAAGCGCTCGAGATCCTCACGGGGGATGTAGATCCTGCCTATGGATGCATCCTCGGAGACGTCGCGGAGGATATTGGTGAGTTGGAGGGCGATGCCCAACTGCTCGGCATAGCTTTCCACGACAGGGCCGGATGCACCGAAGATCCGGGCGCTGAGCAGGCCGACCACCGAGGCGACCCGGTGGCAGTAGGTGCGGAGTTCCTCAAAGGTCGCGTAGCGTATGCGCTTCGTCTCCCCCACGTCCATGAGCATGCCTCGCACGATCTCCGAGAGCAGGTGGCGGACGAGATGCCTCCGGATGATCATTTCGCGGAATTCCGTGGGGAGTGCTTCTTCATGCCCCGACTTCAGTGCCAGGAGCCATGCCTCCAGCAGTGCCCGTTTCTCATCGGGGGTTCTTCCCGGCGAATCTGCGATGTCATCGACCATTCGGCACCACTCACCAAAGAGCAGGGCATCCTTCCTGCGTCCGGCGGGCAGGAGCAGGAGCGCGGGAAGGAGGTTGGAAGGCCGCCTCTGCACGGTTCCCCTGAGTTTCCTCGAGGTCGTGGGGAGGGCCTGCATCTGTTCCATCTTTCGGTCGGTGCTTTATCCATAGCGGGGTCCTGTGGTGCTGGAAATCACCGACTCATACTCCGTTTCTTTCTTCCTGATTTCCTGAGTTCCTGATTCCTTCGACTCAAGTCCTTCTTGGACTTTGCAAATGACCCTTCCGAACCAGATCACCATAGCCCGGATCCTGATGATCCCGGTCTTTGTCGTGCTTGCGATCTACTACGGGAAGACTGTCGCCTCGGGTCATCCCAACGAGCATCTGCGCATGGCCACGATCGCGGTCTTTCTGGCAGCCGCGCTGAGCGACGGGATCGACGGGTGGCTGGCCCGGCGCTTTCATCTCAAGTCACGCCTCGGCGCCATCCTCGACCCGATCGCCGACAAGGGGCTCATGCTGACGGCGATCATCACGCTCAGCGTCACCCGGTGGCCCTACGAGCTGCCCGTCTGGTATCCCGTCCTCGTTATCGCGCGCGATGTCATGATCGTCACCGGGTGCGGGGTGCTCAGGCTGCTGAACGATCATTTCGAGGTGCGTCCCTCGCTTCTCGGGAAGGCCTCCACGTTCCTGCAGATGCTCACCGTCGCCGTCGTGATGCTTCAGTGGCAATACTGCGAGCCCGTGGTCTGGGTCTCGGGCATCGTCACTTTGCTGAGCGGATTCGCCTACATGATGGAGGGGGTGCGCCTGTTGCAGGACGGCGGGCACACCCGCCCCGTCGCCAACCAATCTTCCGGAAAATCATGAGACGCGTCGCCATTATCGGCCGCCCCAACGTGGGCAAATCCTCCCTCTTCAACCGCCTGATGGGCCGCCGCGTGGCGATCGTCCACGATCAACCTGGCGTGACCCGCGATCGCCTTGCCGGGATCTGCAAGACGGGCCCCGTTCCCTTCGAGATCATCGACACGGGCGGCATCGGGGACGCTCCCGATCCCGACTTTGCGGAAGCCACCCATGTCGCCGCTCAGGCGGCGATCGCCAGCGCCGATCTCCTGCTCTTCGTCGTCGACGGCCGCGCCGGCCTCACGCCCCTCGACCGCGAACTGGCCCACATGCTCCGCACGGGCGGGCGCCCCCTCATCCTGATCATCAACAAGATCGACCAGGAGATGCACGAGTCCCTGTCCGCGGATTTCTTCGAGCTCGGCTTCCCCGAGGTGATGACCATCAGTGCGGCCCACGGACGCGGCACCCATGACCTCCTTGCCGGAATCGGGGAGAAACTCGGCGGCATGGATGGGGAGGAGATCGCGGAGGAGGTGCCGTCACCGCGGCTCGCGATCGTCGGCCGCCCCAATGTCGGCAAGTCATCGCTTCTCAACAGGCTGCTCGGTGAGGAGCGGAGCATCGTCAGCAACATTGCCGGAACCACGCGTGACGCGCTCGACGTGCATTGCGATCTCGGCGGGGAGCCGTATGTCCTCGTCGACACAGCGGGGCTCCGTCACCGCTCTCGCCCCGACACCTCGGTGGAGATCTTCAGCGCCATGCGTTCCGAGGAGGCGATCCGCCGCGCCGATGCGGGACTGCTCGTGATCGACGGGGAGAGCGGCGTCACCAGCCAGGACAAGCGCATCGCCGGGATGCTTCAGGAATCCCAGAAAGCCTGCATCATCCTGCTCAACAAATGGGATCTCGTCCGCAAGGATGACGGTGGCCGCGCCTCGCAGGGAGAGCAGTCCGAGGTGATCCGCAAGGATCTCTTCTTCCTCGATTACGCTCCGGTCGTCTGCATCTCGGCCAAGACCGGCCAGGGATTCAGCCGTATTTTCTCGGCGCTCAAGAGCGTCCGCAAGGAGGCCGACACCCGGATCCCGACAGGTGAGCTGAACCGGTTCTTTCGCGACACCTTCGAACAGCACCCCCCTCCCTCCAAGTCCGGCAAGCGCTTCAAGCTCCTCTACGCGACCCAGATCGTGCCCGAGGTGCAGCGACCCTTCCAACCGCCCGAGTTCCTTCTCTTCGTCAACGATGCCGAGCTGATCACCGATGCGTATCGGGAGTATCTCTTCAACCAGTTCCGCGCCCGCTGGCCCTTCCCCGGTCTGCCGATCCGCTTGCGCCTCAAGGGGCGTGAGTCACGCGAAGTCCAGGATCGCAAGAAGGATGGCAAGGCCGCCACCCGTGGTCCGGTTTCGTCCCAGGAGGAGTCCACTCCGGTGGTACAGCCTCCCCGTCCGCCCAAACCCCGCAGACCGATCGGCAAGGCCGGTCGCAAGCCGGTCGTGAAGAAAAAAGGGCGTCAATCCGTCGCCAAGAGGAAGGCGGTGAAGGGGCCGACCGGTCGCAGGATGCGTGCGCCGCGGCGTTAAGAGAGGGTACGATGGGGAAGTGTTGAAGCGATAACTTCCGCCATTTTTCATTCCGCCTTGTTCCTTTCAGACCCTTCCTGATTATTTTTAATCTTTCCATGACTGATCCAACCACTGCCGAGCTTTACCGTGATTACGTGATGCCGACCTACGGCCGTTTCGACCTGACTCTGGCACGGGGGGAGGGATCTCGCGTATGGGATGAGGAGGAGAAGGAGTACCTCGATTTCGGCGCGGGGATCGCTGTCTGCTCGCTCGGCCACAGCCACCCGAAGCTCTCCAAGGCGATCGCCGATCAGGCCGCACGGTTGGTTCATACCTCCAACCTCTACCTCACCCGGCCTCAGGGTGAACTCGCGAAGCTTGTCGTCGATCTGGTCGGTCTGGGAGGGAAGGTCTTTTTCTGCAACAGCGGCGCCGAGGCGAACGAGGGTCTCTACAAGCTGGCCCGGAAATTCGGTGCTCCCTCGGGTCGCCACGAGATCATCACGTTCACCAATTCCTTCCATGGCCGGACGCTCGGCGGCATCAGCGCCACCGGCCAGGAGAAGGTGAAGGCCGGATTTGCTCCCTTGGTGGAGGGGTTCGTCCATGTTCCGTTCAATGACCTTGCCGCCGTGGATGCAGCCATCACCCCCAAGACCGCCGCGATCCTGCTCGAGCCCGTCCAGGGCGAGGGAGGGATCAATCCCACGACTCCCGAATTTCTCAAAGGTGTCCGCGCCCTCTGCGACCGGCACAATCTGCTGCTTCTCTTCGACGAGGTGCAGTGCGGCTTCGGTCGGACGGGTGACTGGTGCGCCTGGAGGACGATTGTTCCCCAAGGAGTCGAGCCCGATGCCGTGAGTTGGGCCAAGGGAATCGCAAACGGATTTCCGCTCGGTGCTTTCTGGGCCGGAACCCGGATCGCTGGACCTGATGCCGACGGCAAGGAACGGGGGCCACTCTGCGACCTGCTCGGTCCTGGCACCCATGGCACGACCTACGGTGGAAACCCTCTCGCGGCGACCGCCGGACTCACTGTTCTCCAAGCGATCGGTGAGGAGGGATTGCTCAAGAATGCCAGGGAACTGGGCAATCACCTGATGCAGTCGCTGGAGGCGATGAAGCTGCCGGCTATCCGGCTCGTGCGCGGCGTTGGCCTGATGATCGGGATCGAACTGAACGATCTCCCCACCTCATTCGGCGGTGAGGGGCTCCCGTCCATCCGCGCCACCAAGGAGCTGATGAAGGCGGGGCTTCTCGTGATTCCCTCCGGAGAGAGGACGATCCGGTTGCTCCCTCCTCTCAATATCACGAAGGCCGAGGCCGACAAGGCACTGGCGATCCTGAAGAAAGTCCTGGGGGTGCCTTAGACCTCCCTGAGAAGAGGAAAAGATTTCGCGCAGAGGCGCAGGGGCGCTGAGAGGAGTAATGCAATTACTGGTCTCAGTAAATTTGTACTGAAAGCAGTGCCGTCGGGGATATTTTCACTCAACTTCAATTTTTCTCCGCGCCTCTGCACCTTGTAGGTCTGGGAATATGGACATTCAAGGAGTTATTCGTAAATGCCCGGTAGGGCAAGGTAGCGGCAGCCCGAGCCGCACAGCTCGGGCGCTGGCGCTAAGCCAGAGCTACCGGTTTGGGAAGAACTCCGTTTTCCTTCCAATCCCTTGGGGCCGAAGG
>CANKJN010000078.1 GCA_947482345.1 Spartobacteria bacterium | reverse complement strand
TGTCGCCGCTGTGGATTCCGGCCTCCTCGATATGCTCCATGATGCCTCCGATGACGCACTCCTTGCCGTCGGCAAGGCAGTCGACATCGACCTCGGTGGCATCCTCCAGGAAGCGGTCCACGAGAATCGGGCGCTCGGGACTGACTTCTACGGCAGTCCTGATATACCGGCGGAGATCCTCCTCGGTGTAGACGATCTCCATGGCGCGTCCACCGAGGACGAAGGAGGGACGGACGAGGACGGGGTAGCCGACCTTATCGGCGACCGCGACGGCTTCGGTTTCACCGGTGGCGGTGCCGCCCGAGGTCTGGCGCAGCTTCAGCTTGTCGATCATCGCGGCGAAGTGCTTCCGGTCCTCCGCCATCTCGATGCTCTTGGGCTGGGTGCCGATGATGGTCACGCCGCGGGCCTGCAGATGGGCAGCGAGGTTGAGCGGGGTCTGTCCGCCGAACTGGACGACGGCCGCGTCGCACTTCTCGCGCTCGTAGATGTTGAGGACGTCCTCGAGGGTGAGGGGCTCGAAGAAGAGCTTGTCGCTGGTGTCGTAATCGGTCGAGACGGTCTCCGGGTTGGAGTTCACCATGATGGTCTCGTAGCCCTCCTCCTTCAGCGCGAAGGCGGCATGGACGCAGCAGTAGTCGAACTCGATTCCCTGGCCGATGCGGTTGGGTCCTCCGCCGAGGATCATCACTTTCCTCCCCGTCCCCTTGCGGGTCTCATCCTCGTCGCCGTAGGTGGAGTAGAAATAGGGGGTCGCCGCCTCGAACTCCGCCGCGCAGGTGTCGACCAACCGGTAGGTGGGAACAACGCCCTGGCTCTTCCGCTTGTCGCGGATGGCGTCCTCGGTCGTTCCGGCGATGTGGGCGAGTTGGCGGTCGGAGAAGCCGAGCTTCTTCGCCTTGCGAAGGGGTATGTTGGCGGGATCCTTGCGGAATGCCTGCTCCTCCTCGACGAGTTCCTGGATGTTGTCGAGGAACCACGGGTCGATGGCGCTGATCTCGTGGATCTTTTTGGCGGTGAATCCTGCGAGGAAGGCGTGACGCACGGTGAAGATGCGCTCGGCGTTCGGCGTGCGCAGCAGGAACTCGATCCGGTCGGTGTCCCAGCTGCCGTCGGGGTTGCGCGGTTCGAGGTCCTTGGCATCGCAGCCGAGTCCGGCGCGGCCGGTCTCAAGAGAGCGGAGGGCTTTCTGGAGGGCCTGCTTGAAGGTGCGTCCGATCGACATCGCCTCGCCGACGCTCTTCATCTGACTGGTGAGGGTCGGGTCCGCTTTCGGGAATTTCTCGAAGGTGAAACGCGGGATCTTCACCACGCAGTAGTCGATGGCCGGCTCGAAGCAGGCGGTCGTCGTCCTGGTGATGTCGTTCTTGAGTTCGTCGAGGCGGTAGCCAACGGCCAGCTTGGCGGCGATCTTCGCGATCGGGTAGCCGGTCGCCTTCGAGGCGAGGGCCGAGGAGCGCGAGACGCGGGGGTTCATCTCGATGACGATCTGGCGGCCGGTCTTCGGATCGACGGCGAACTGGATGTTGGATCCGCCTGTTTCCACGCCGATCGCGCGGATGACGGCGAAGGATGCGTCGCGCATCTTCTGATACTCGCGGTCGGTGAGGGTCTGGATCGGGGCGACCGTGATCGAGTCGCCGGTGTGGACGCCCATCGGGTCGAAATTCTCGATCGAGCAGACGACGATGCAGTTGTCGGCCTTGTCGCGGATGACCTCCACCTCGTACTCCTTCCAGCCGAGAAGCGACTCCTCGATGAGAACCTCGGTGGTCGGCGACATGTCGAGGCCGCGGCGGGCGATGGTCTCGAGTTCCTCGCGGTTGTAGGCGATCCCTCCGCCCGCGCCGCCCAGGGTGAAGGCGGGACGGATGATCAGCGGGTAGCGGCCGATGCTTTTGGCGATCTCGAAGACATCGTCGATCGTGTGGGCGGCACCCGATTCGGCGACCTCCAGGCCGATCTCGATCATGATCTGCTTGAAGAGGGTGCGGTCCTCGCCGCGCTTGATCGCCTCGGCGTTGGCGCCGATCAACCTCACCTTGTGCTTCTCTAGGACGCCGCTGTGGACGAGCTCCATCGCCGCGTTGAGGGCCGTCTGTCCGCCGAGGGTTGGGAGAAGGGCGTCGGGTTTCTCCCGCTCGATGATCCTCTCGATGATCGCGGGGGTGATCGGCTCGATATAGGTCCGCCCGGCGAACTCCGGGTCGGTCATGATGGTGGCCGGATTCGAGTTCACCAGCACGACATCGTATCCTTCCTCGGCGAGCGCCTTGCAGGCCTGGACGCCTGAGTAGTCGAACTCGCACCCCTGTCCGATGACGATGGGGCCGGCTCCGATGAGGAGGATTTTCTTGATCGAGGTGTCTTTGGGCATGGTGCGGAAGGCGGAAAGTCGTTGGATCGAAGGTGTCGGAAAGTTCCGGTTTGGAAAAACCGTCACAGCACTCCATTCAACCTCCCCACGTTCCGGTGGTCAAACGTGGAAAAGTGGAAGATGGGGAATAGGTAATGGGTGATAGGTAATAGGCTATCGGGGGGTGAAGTCCGACGGGTTTGGTTGAATTCCCAATACCCTATTACCAAGGACCCATACCCGTTGATCCGTATGGATCTGGCTACGGCAGTTTCGTGATCAGGACTGAGGAACCCGCCGCCGTGGGCGTCAGCGCGGCCCCTTCGAGGCAGGCGGGAACCAGCATGAAGTTCCCCGGCTTGAGGGTCGTTCCCGAGCATTCCACGCTGCCTGTCAGGCAGGTGACGATGGAGAAGTCCCCCTTGTCGGTGGCAGGGATCGGGCCGTTGAGTTGCTTCTTATCCACATGGAAGAGGGGGCAGTCGGCCACCACCGGTTCCGTGGCAGGGGTGAGTGCCGGTTCGAAATCGTCGAAATCAATGGAGGCCAGCGACTCGGAGACATGGAGTTCGCGCGGTTTCCCATCGAGGCCGTTCCTGTTCCAGTCAAAGACGCGGTAGGTCGTGTCGCTGTTCTGCTGCACCTCGACGATGACGAGTCCCTCGCCGATCGCATGGAGGCGGCCGCTCGGGATGAAAATGCTCTCCCCGGTGCGGGCGGGGGCGTTGTGGAGCTTCTCCTCAACGGTGCCATCCTCCAGTGAGGCCTCGAATTCCGCGCGCGTCACTCCTTTCTTCAGGCCGGCGTAGACGGAAGCACCCTCCGCGGCATGAAGGAAGTACCAGCACTCCGTCTTGGGCTCGCCTCCCAGCTCCCCGGCGCGGTGTGCGGGTGGGTGCACTTGGACGGAGAGGCGTTCGCGGGCATCGAGCAGCTTGATGAGCAGGGGGAAGCGGGGGGAGGGGTTGGCAAGGTGGCGCTCCCCGAAGAGAGAGGCCCGGTTCCCCGACCAGAGTTCGTGGAGGGTGGTACCCTTGAGAGGCCCCTCGTGGACCACGCTCTGGGCCTCTGGGCGGTCGACCATTTCCCAGAGCTCACCGATCACGGCACCATGGGGGAGTCTCTTTCCGAACAGGGTCTCGAAGTGACGCCCACCCCAGACCCGCTCCATCGGGATCGGCTCGAACACCAGGGGTGAGGTGGGATTTAAGGAAAGCAGTGAAGAGTTGGAAACCATGCCGGAGTATTCAAAAGGTGCAGACGATTGCCAAGACCGCATCCGATCCTGCAAGATGGGGGGAATGGTTTCTACGCGACGACGACGTTCCCTGGACGAGGTGATGGGTGTGCTTCTCTTTTTCGGGGGCATCCTGCTCCTGCTCTCCCTTGTCTCCTTCGACCTGAGGGATGTTCCCTCGTGGGCTTTCGGAAACTACACCCCGATCAACGAGACCCCTTCCAATTTTGTCGGCCGGGTCGGAGCCATCGTGGCGCGCATTTCCTACTTCCTCTTCGGGGGCGCCGCTTACTTCGGCGCGGGTGCCCTCATGGGCATGGGCATCGCCCTCTTTCTCGGGCAGGTGGAGAGGTTGGGGATCCGCTTCGGTTGGGCTTTTGTATTTGTCCTGAGCTGGTCGACGCTTCTGGATCTTCAGCATCTGATTCTTCAGGGATGGAAGCTTCGCTTCGACATCCCCGGGCCCGGTGGCTGGTTGGGGCATCAGCTGGGAATCGCCCTCGGGAGGGATGTCCTCGGCCTCCTCGGATCACTCATTATTTTCACGGCGCTTGCTCTGGTGAGCCTGATCCTGGCCACCGGCTTCCATCCCATTGCGGCAATGCGCCGCGGGGTCGTGGCTCTCGGCACGCTGATCGGTGTTCTCTACCGCCTCGTGAAGGGTCGCTTTGCCAAGGAGGGTGAAGTGGCGGAACAAATGGTGCCGAGCGCCCCCGCCCGCTCCCGTAACCGGCGCCGTGCCGCGCTTCCGGAGATTGAAAGCGAAGTCACCGGGGTGGCCGATCTTGAAGCCGTTGTTCCTCCTGCCGACCTCCCCGCTCCAAAGATCATCGATGCCAGCGTTCCCGCCCCCGCCCGCAAGCCGACTCTGGCGGAGGTGATGAAGACGAAGCAGAAGCCTAAGGCAGACCCCGCCCGTGACGGATTACTCGGCGAGTTGCACTACGACGAGTACACGCTTCCCGGACTGGATCTGCTGGAGACCTACGACGACGAGAGTCATCAACCGGCCGACCCCGCCCTCCTGCAAGGGGTTCAGAGGATCATCCTCGATACCCTGGCGCAGTTCGACATCGAGGCCTCGCCCGGCGACATCACCAAGGGGCCGACCATCACCCGCTACGAGGTCTATCCGGCCATCGGCGTCCGCGTGGAACGCATCTCAGCCCTGGAGAGGAACCTCGCCCGCGCCACCCGCGCCGAGCGGATCAATATCCTGGCTCCCATTCCCGGCAAGGACACCGTCGGCATCGAGATCGCCAACTCCAGCAAGGTCAAGGTCAGCATCCGCGAGCTCTTCCAGAGCGAGGCCTGGGAATCGAGCAAGGCATCGCTTCCTCTGGCGCTCGGCAAGGATGTCTATGGACACGCCATCATCGCCGACCTGGCGGCGATGCCCCACCTGCTCGTGGCCGGCGCGACCGGTAGCGGCAAGAGCGTCTGCATCAACTCCATCATCACGAGCCTCATTTTCAAGCACACGCCCGAGACGCTCCGTTTCATCATGATCGACCCGAAGGTCGTCGAGATGCAGGTTTACAACGACCTGCCCCATCTCGTGACCCCCGTTGTCACCGATCCGAAGAAGGTGCTCCTGGCCCTGCGCTGGGTGGTCGACGAGATGGAGAAGCGCTATGCCATCTTCGCCAAGGTCGGTGTGAAGAATGTCAGCGGATTCAACAACCGTCCCAGGCCGGAGAAGGCCGCGGTTGCCGAAACGGAGGAAACCGGCGGTGATGAAGTCGGGGATGAGATCCCGGACGATGCCGAAACGGACGGTTCGGTTTCCGAACCCGAGCCGGAGGAATCCCCCGAGCCCGAGTTGCCGCTCAAGCCCGACGACGAACTGGTCATTCCCGACCAGATGCCCTTCATCGTGGTGATCGTGGACGAGCTGGCCGACCTCATGCAGACCGCCCCCGCCGATGTCGAGGGTGCCATCGCCCGCATCACCCAGAAGGCGCGAGCCGCCGGCATCCACATGATCGTGGCCACCCAGACCCCGCGATCCAGCGTCGTCACCGGCGTGATCAAGGCGAACATCCCCTCCCGCATCGCTTTCCAGGTCGCCTCAGGCCTCGATAGCCGCGTCATCCTCGACATGAATGGCGCCGAGAAGCTCCTCGGCAAGGGTGACATGCTCTACCTCCCTCCCGGCAGCGCCAAGCTGACCCGGGCCCAGGGCGTGCTGGTGACCGACGAGGAGATCCACCGTGTCGTGGCCAACCTCGCCGCACAGGGCAAACCGGTCTTCGAGCCGAGCATCTCGGCGAAGCTCTCCTCCACCACCATGCCGGAGGACGAGGTCACCGACGAGGAGGAGGATCTCGTCGACAAGTGCCTGGAGATCATCCGTCAGGAGAAGAAGGCATCCACCTCCATGCTTCAGCGCCGCCTCCGTCTCGGCTACACCCGTGCCGCTCGCATCGTGGACATTCTGGAACAACGTGGCATCTTGGGATCAAAGGATGGTGCCAAGGACCGCGAGATCCTCGTCGATCTCGACGGGCTGGACGACTAGTCCTTTTTTAAAAACAGTTTTCCATGAAGTTTTTCCAACAGTCCCTGCTCCCGGATCCCTTGGGACCGATCCTTGCCAAGGCAAGGAAGCGTTCGGGCCTCCCCCTCGGGAAGGCGGCTAGCGCGGCTGGGGTCAGCCCATCCGTGGCCGAAGCGCTCGAGCAGGATCGACCCCTGGATCCTTCTTCCGCGCGGCTTCATGCCGTCACCTACGCGCGGTCACTCGGCCTCGATCCCCTGGAAATCCGCGACTCGCTCCCACCCGTTCCCGATCTTGTCTCCTCGGAGTGCCGCTATCTCTCCAGGATCGCCGCTCCCGCCGAATCCCGCTGGCGCTCGCCGCTGGAGAGCCTGAACCGCGTCCTTGCCCCGCTCGGTCGTGCCGTGCTCTATCTTATGCTCATGGCCATCCTCCTGAGCACCTGGGGGATGATGAGGCAACTCTCACGCATCCGTTCGATCCCCTGGATCACCACCAACAGCCACCCTTCTTCCTTCTCCACCCGATGATCACTTCCACATCCACCTCCGCTTCCACCAAGGAGAGCCGCAAGATCGGCCTCATCAGCCTCGGCTGCGCCAAGAACCTCGTCGATGCCGAGATCATGCTTGGAGACGCCAAGCGTCACGGTTACGAACTCACCACCGAGACCGACGAAGCCGACGTGGTGCTTGTGAATACCTGCGGCTTCATCGATCCCGCCAAGGAAGAGAGCATCGGGGCCATCCTGGAGGCGCACCGTCGCCGTCTCAACGGGGCGAAGGCCGGCCAGAAACTCGTCGTCGGCGGCTGCCTCTCGCAGCGCTATTCCTCCGATCTTGCCACGCAGCTTCCCGAGGTTGACGCCTTCATGGGCCTCGACGAGATCAAGGGGGCCGGTGCCTTCTTCGACCGCCTGCTTGATGAGGAACGGGAAGAGGCGCTTGTCGAGGTCTCCCGGCGAGCCGCCTACATCCCCGACTACGACACTCCCCGTGTCCGCCTCACCGCCTCGCACACCGCCTACGTGAAGATCGCCGAGGGATGCAATCACCCCTGCTCCTTCTGCGTCATCCCCAGGATGCGCGGCCGCCACCGCAGCCGCACCATCGAGTCGGTGGTCAGGGAGGTCGAGGGGCTCGTCGCCTCCGGCGTCAAGGAGATCAACCTCATCAGCCAGGACACCACCTACTACGGCATGGATCTCTGGGAGGAGAAAGCCGGTCCGCGCCAGCCTGTCGATGAGGCGAGGGGACCCGGGTTGCCCGCCTTGCTCGACGCGCTCGGCGCCATCCCGGGAGAGTTCTGGATTCGCCTGCTCTACACCCATCCCGCTCACTGGAGCGACGACATGATCGGCGCCATCGCCCGCAATCCGAAGGTGGTCCGCTACGTCGACATGCCCCTCCAGCACATCCACGACACCATGCTCGACTCAATGAAGCGCGAGACCGACAGCGGTCACATCGAGCGGCTGATCGGCAGGATGCGTGCCGGGATCCCGGGACTCACAATCAGAACGACCTTCATCGTCGGTTTTCCCGGAGAGTCCGAGGAGCATTTCTCCACCCTGCTTGATTTCATCGGAAGGACCCGCTTCGAGCGACTCGGAGTCTTCGCCTACTCGCGCGAGGAGGAATCACGGGCCGCCAAGCTGACCGGTCAGATCCATGGTGGGACCAAGAAGCGCCGGCAGCGCGAGGCGATGCTCGTCCAGCAGCAGATCGCCGCGGAACACGCCGCCTCCCAGCTCGGAAAGGAACTCACTGTTCTGGCCGACACCGCCGCGTTGGGCCGGAGCGAAGGGGATGCGCCCGACGTCGACTGCCGCGTCCACTTCACCAAGCCCGTTCAGGCGGGGGCGTTCCACCGGGTCAGGATCACCGGAACACGCGGTTACGACCTCGAAGCCGAGCCCATTCTTTCCTGACACACCGGAACCCCGGATGAAGTTTCCCTACTCTTTCCCGCTTGCCCGGGCCTTCTGCCTCTATCTCGGGCAGGCCGCGTTCCTTGCATGGGAGATGTTTTGTTCGATCTTCGCCGGCAGGATCCGCTGGGGGATCGTGCTCCACCAGATCGTCGAGATCGGCTTCGGCTCCCAGGCGGTCGTGATCATCACGGGAATCTTCACGGGTGCGGTCTTCACCGCGCAGATCTTCTTCCAGTTCAACGCCCTGAACATGAGCACCGCCGTGGGACCCGTGGTCTCCATCGCCCTCTGCAGGGAACTCGGTCCCGTCCTCACCGGGCTCATGGTCGCCGGTCGAGTCGGCGCCGCCATGAGCGCGGAGATCGGAACCATGAAGGTGACGGAACAGATCGATGCCCTGCGGGCGCTGGCCGTCAATCCCATCGACTACCTCGTTGTTCCCCGCGCCGTGGCGATGATGATCTCGATGCCTCTCCTGGTCGGTGAGTGCATCTTCTTCGCGTTGACGGCGAGCTACATCGTCGCCACCAGCATGCTGAACGTGAATAGTGTCTTTTTCCTCCACCACATGTGGCGCTACACGCACGGCAAGGACATGGTGATGGCACTGACCAAGGGGTTCGTCTTTGCCATCATCGTCGTGATCGTCGGATGTCAGCAGGGACTCGGCACGAAGAACGGGGCCGTGGGGGTCGGTCGCTCCACCACCGATGCCGTTGTCATCAGCTCCCTGAGCATCCTGATGATCAATTTCTTCCTGACCATGGCGCTCAACATGGTTTTCCCAGCCGGAGGAGGCGGCTACTGATGCCCGGTTCCACCCACAATCTCATCGAGGTACGCGATCTGCGCCAGAAGATCGGCACGCAGGAGATCCTCAAGGGTGTCACCCTCGACATCCCCCGGGGTGAGACCCTTGTCCTTCTCGGGCAGAGCGGAGGGGGAAAGAGCGTCTTCCTCCGCCACCTGATAGGCCTGATGAGACCGCTCTCCGGATCCATCAGGATCGACGGCGAGGAGATTGCCCATCTTGACGAGAGGGAACTCGAGCCCGTGCGTCGGAAGATCGGGATGCTCTTCCAGGACGGGGCGCTCTTCGACTCCATGACCGTCTACGACAACATCGCCTTCCCGCTGAGGGAGCGCGGCGAGCGCAACGAGAAGGTGATCCGTGAGAAGGTGGCTCATGCCCTTGAGCTCGTCTGCCTCCAGGGCCAGGAGGGGAAGATGCCCGTGAACCTGAGCGGAGGCATGAGGAAGAGGGCATCCCTGGCGAGGGCGATCATCTCCGAACCCTCCTGCATTCTCTATGACGAACCCACCGCAGGCCTTGACCCCATCGTCTCCGACACCATCAACCGCCTGATTCGGCGCTTGCAATCGCAACTGCACGTCACTTCGATCGTCGTCACCCACGACATGGTAAGCACCAACCACATCGCCGACCGGGTCGCCCTGCTGCGCGAGGGGAAAATCCATTTCTCCGGGTCGCTCGCCGAACTCCACGGAACGGCCGATCCCGTGATCCGGGACTTCGTCGAGGGGCGTTCCCGCGAGATCGACTGATAACCTTTCACCACCACTCCATGGACCCATCCAACACATCCACCCAGCTCAGGGCCGGGTTTTTCGTACTGCTCGGCCTGCTCTGCATCGGCTCCCTTGTGCTCTACTTCGGTCGTTTCGGGGAGAGCGTGAAGAAATACTACACGCTCACCGTCGAGTACCATAACGCCAGCGGCCTTCTCAAGGGGGTCGACGTGATGCTCGCCGGCGCGAAGATCGGCGAGGTTGCCGCCCCTCCCAAGGTGCTTCCCAATATGCGGGGCGTCGCCGTGTCGCTCAGGATCGACGAGACGGTGCAGATCCCGGAAGGAAGCATCTTCTCCATCGGCAGCTCGGGTCTCCTGGGTGACCGCTTCGTCACGGTGACCATGGTTGGTGACGCCGCGGAACTCAAGCCGATCGCACACGGTTCCGTGATCCCCAACGGTCGCAGCGAGTCCAGCATTTCTGAACTACAGCGCCAGCTCCATGACGAGATCCTCCCCAAGCTCGGTGACGCCCTCGATAACATCGATTCGGTGAGCCAGACCCTGCGCAAGGATGTCTTCAACAAGCAGGGAGTGGAGAACCTTCAGACAACGCTGGGAAACCTTGCCGTCGCATCAAGCGAGTTCAAGACCGCCGCCGGAAATGCCGGATCCTTCCTCAAGAAGGGGAATGTCGCGATGGATTCCCTCCAAGGATCCGCCGTCGATCTGAAGGCCTTCATCGCCAACCTCAAGCAGCACGGGATTATCTTCTACCGCGACACCGCACCCCAGCAGCCCGCCGGCCCCGTTAAGAAGAAGCCGTAGGGGGAAGGGGAAATCTGAATTATGAAGGCTGAATGATGAAGAGGGGGGCCAAACCTGAGGCCTGTACCAAGACGCGGAATCGGTTCGGTAGACCATAACCCACAATACGCAGCGGCTTTATGGAAGAGGGGAAAGGCCTTCAGTCTAGGGCCTGTTAAGACTAAAAGGCAGGTGGCGGTGCTAGGAGTTTTGCTGCCAGGCGAGGCGCATAAGAGAGGCAATACCCTTGCGGTCTTGACTCTATTGGGCAACAAAGCATGGCGGCAAAAGAACGGCACCCTAAAGGCGAGGGTTGCTGATGCGCAGGGTCAGCGTTGCTCTTTCGGTCTTGTAGTGCTGTGACTACA
>CANKJN010000077.1 GCA_947482345.1 Spartobacteria bacterium | reverse complement strand
GGCCGGAGGCCTGGGGAGTCTTGGCTCTCCCCTCCCTTAACGAGAGGGAAGTTCTTCAGCCAGAAAGTTACGCTGCTTCAGACCTACAAGGTCGCCAAGGTAGGATCAAAGAGTAGCGCCCGATGAAACCAAGGGGGTAAGAATGGTGGTTTTTTGGGAATTCTTAAAACTACTCTGCCAGTAAAAAAACAGCGACGCGGGACCCCTCTTTGCGATCGTTGCGTCCTTTGCGTGAAACTCATTCCGTGTCTTTTCCGGAACATTTCCCCTCTCCCAATAGCGAAGAGCCGTATCTGTTCAAACGGCTCTGTTGTCGTAGGCATCATACCCCTACGCTACGACACCTATGCTACTACTTCATAGATGTGCTCCGTGTAATGCTTACGGAATAAGAGTGGAGATGGTATCAGGCAGAGGCGCGGTGCGCCCTGAGAAATAACAAGAGAAGAGCTATCGACAGAATTCCAAGGGGCACTTTCCATGCCTCCCACCATGGAGACCTAGCAGGGACTTTTACTTGGATCTGAGAACAGGCAAGGGGGACGGAATCTCGCTCTGCATACAACGTCAATCTCAGGAGATGCCATCCCGGGGAGAGGTGGGATATCACGATTGTTTCGCGATCCTCTTCCCTCCTTCGGCCCTGCTTGAAATTATTCAATGGAACTGCATTCAACTCGAATGAGGAGGGCGCAAGAGAATCCCCCTCCCTTTGGAATGCATGCTCTTCCGAACGCACCATCACCAGTTCCTCAAGGGTGATGGAGGCCGTTGAAGGGGTGACTCCATGCCACTCGAGCAATACGACTGGACTTCTGAACCACCGGTTCATACATCTGCACACGAGATCGTCGACTCGGGGAATGATTCGCGTCTCGGCTTGTGGGAATGGCAATGGAGGAGTGCTTTCACTTGTCCCTTCGGCGGATGCACTCAAAGTTGGTGAAGGATTTGAAGCGGCGATCGGAATTGAGTGGGATGACGCCAATACACGAGTCTTCCAGAATAACTCGTGCGAGTTTTTCGCGCCTTCATCCACCAGCAATTTCAACACGGCTTCACCCGGAAGAGTGGGAACCCAATCGAAGTGAGTTTCCTTCACCTCCCCAGGCCCAAGTTCCAATAATTGCGAACCTAAAGTACCCCCACCCGACTGTGAAACCGCGGTCCATCGTGCCTTCTTCGGAAATTCAGAACGGTTTTGAACCCGGAAACTTATCTGAATGGAAGCTCCAAAAGGGGTGGCGACAAGAGGCTCAGGGAGCCCCCTTTGAACCATCAAGGGAATGAATCGCTTCGGAGGTGGCAGATTCATGTCAATAACGGTCAACCCATCCGAGATCTGAACGATGGATGGGTTGGTCTGATCAGGATGCTGCAACCCCTCCAGCTCACCCCACACCATCTGCTGAAACGAAATGGTTTCCCTACCATTCGGAGGCACCGGTTTCTCGGCAGGCAACTGCCATCCGCTTCCTCCGGAAAAATTCATCCTGATGGGATTGAAGGATCGGTTGATCACCTCATATTCAGCCGGTCCTTTTTTGATGATTTCAAAACGGGGGCGCCCCACCCCCTTCATGGACAGGGTGGTGTTTTTATAAGATGGAAGAGTAGACACATCACCGGAAGAAACTCCGGCCTCCATCGGGGAAAAGCTCACCGACAACACCACACTCTCATCGCCCTCAAGGGAAAAGCGATCTCCATCCGGAGCCGTGAACCCCTTCGGAAGCACCAGCCTTCCCATTGCCTTGGTCCCGCCCAAATTGGCAATGGTCACATTGGTTGTTCTGTTTTCCGAGAGGATGACATCTCCGAAATCAAGCAGTGCCGGAGAGAACGTGATGAAGGGTGCGGGAGGGATTATCCGAATCTCCGCCTTGCTGACCGCTGACACCGCCCTTCCCAGGGTTCTGGCGCGGAAGCTGAATTCATCGAGCAGGATCCCCTTGGATCCATCATGACGATAGGAAAGCACTGCGGAGTGATCCGTGAAGTTCTTGGGAATGCTCAGCGTCCCGTGAGCGGGAGGCTTGATGACCTCAAAAATGACGGGATTCCCGTAATTGGGGACAGCTTTCAACGTAATCTCCCCATCTCCTCCCCTCATCACCTCGGCACGGGCATCATAGACGATCGTGGGCTTGATCGTGATCGGAGCTTCCTTGGCTGTGCAGAGGCCCTGAAAAAGAAAAAGTCCAACGATTGTCCAAAGCGCAGATGGACGCTTGGGTGCTTGAATCAAGGTCACGCGTTAATTCTCCCCTCACTGACCGGGTATCACCCCATCAGGGATCCTGCACAGGGCAGACCGAGCCATCAGCACGGACGCTCAGGTTCCCCTGACCATGCAACCCGACAGCCTCCGTGAACCAGGGCATCCGGGGCCATTTCGAGGGAGTCGTTGGCTTGGCATCGAAGAGAGTGGGGAGGTAGCTGATGAGATAGAACTGCTGGCTGTTCGTACCTCTTCCCGAAGTGCGGGCCAGAGTAGGGCAATTCCAGTCCCTCATGGTCAGACCCATGGAGTTGGAAGTGGTGGTGAGCCACCACTGCTGCTCGGCAATGGATCCGATCTCAGTCCCAGGAGGAATCTGAGGCCACCCGTTCCCGTCATTTAAATGTAAGGAAAAGGAAGTCCAAAGATTCCTTAGGCGAGCATTGCAGACCACACCCTCTCCCTTGAGTTGTATGGCCGAAATATTGGGAATCAAAAGAGCCATGAGTATGGCTGCAATCGATAACACAACTAGCGCCTCAATAAGCGAAAATGCTAGACAGGCGTAATTCTTGTTGGAATCTAGCGAAGAATTCAATGATTAAGACTACTGTATTAGCCTGCTACCCGTTACCGATGTGGTATACCTAATAAGATTATTCGTGGTTGGGCCTACGCTACATTGACCTGTCGCATTAAAACTTTGTGTGGGATACGAGTTATACAATGACCCGGAAAACTGACCTCCGCAGAAAGTGTTGGTTAAAGTAATTACAGTACTAGCAGAATTAGTGCCTGCTATAACATTTGTTTGTGAGGTGAATCCTAAACCATAAACACAAGCGATTGTCGAACCAGAAACTGTCCCAAAACTCGACCCTTGATACTGCTGCCCGCCTGCATAGACGGTCGCCAGTCCCACAGTATTAGAAGAGCTTGTATTAGTACCCGAAGCGGTGAATTGAGTTATTCCAAGAAAAGCATTGGTGGACCTCATGATCGCGCTGAAAGTGCCTGAATTAGGAAAATAAGTCCCATTGCCGAATGGACTCCCGCTCTTGTTGGAGGCGCCTGCATGGCTCTTTGGAGAGAAAGCCAGCAAGGCAATCAGCAGAAAAGCGGTCACAAGAAATGATCTGTTTGTCATGACACAATCATCCTTCCCCCGTCACTCCGTTGTCAACCCGATTCACCCTATCATGAGTGTGAAAAGACTTCCGAGGTTTCCACCCCGATCTCCCGCGATCTCGGCTTTTCCACACCGCTTCCCAGCAACTTGCTTCAAGTTTCCGGTTTCAGCTTTTAGCTTTGACGCCAACAACTCCCGGATGTCGCGCCGCCTTTTCAGGGCTACCTACGGTAGTCTTCCGCGCTCCTTCCCGTGAGTTTGCTTCCCATGCCTCTCGCACCTGCCAGGGCTGCTTCGCAGTCCTATCAGCCTTGGTTCGCTCGCTCTCCTGCTCGGTTGAACGGAACTTTGCGCCCGGAAAGCCTTGCCGCCCTCACGGGCTTGACTGCGGCAATACTGGAGCATGGGAATGCTCGGGATAGCCTACGCAAAGCGTAGACTGAAAGGCGCTATTGAACGGCACCTTGCACCACAAGGCTGTGCCGCCCCTTCCGTATCATTCCTTTCGGAATGCTTCTCCGCGCCTCACCCCAGAGGCTTGGTTCGCGGGAGCGAGAGCGGCAATTTCTACGCATCTCTTCCAAGAGATGTGGTTCACCCTTGCGGGCCGAACTTTCGTTCAGTCTACCCAAGCCGTTCCCACGGCTATGTGTTTGCCAGTCGCTGATTTGTTATGGCTGATTTTGTCGCTCCTGTCATCGCTCTTATACCATCTCCTCTCTTATTACACACTTAAATATGCGAGGAGCCATACCCTTCAGGAACGCCTGATGGTGGAGGCAAGCGTTCCCGCCATCTCCGTGATCGTTCGGGAGACAGGACTGTCGGGGGATGACACGATCAACGGCGTACCCGCGTCGCCGGCAATCCTCAGTGCCGGATCAAGAGGAAGGGAACCGAGGAAGGCTACTTCAAGGCGCGCCGCCTCCCTCTCCCCTCCCCCGCTGCCGAAAATCTCATGCCTTCGGCCCTCGGGATCTATGAAGCCGGACATGTTCTCGATGATTCCCAGGATCGGAACATTCGTCTTCCCGAACATTGAGACCGCCTTGCGTGCATCGATCAGTGCCACCTCCTGCGGCGTGGTCACGATCACCGCCCCGGCCAGAGGAACGGTCTGGACAATCGTCAACTGGATGTCACCCGTGCCGGGAGGAAGATCAAGCAACAGCACGTCCAGATCCCCCCAGAGGACATTGCGGAGAAATTGCTGGGTATACCGGGTCACCATCGGCCCACGCAGAACCGCGGGGGAATCGTCCTCGAGAAGCAACCCCATCGACATCATGCGGAGGCCGTGGCGAATCACAGGCTCGATCCGGCCCTCCTCGTCGGCATAGGGACGCTCCTTCGCACCGCACATCAGGGCGATGCTGGGGCCGTAGAGATCACAGTCGCAGAGACCGACTCTCAATCCCTCGGCGGCAAGCGCCGCGGCAAGGTTGACGGAGACCGTGGACTTGCCGACACCACCCTTGCCGCTGGCCACGGCGATCACATGGCGCACTCCGGGAATCGGAACCGGCCCCTGGCCACCCGACTGGACGGGGGCCTGGACATCGACCAGCACCTTCACGGGGGGCATCCCCTCCTCGGCGGCAAGTGCCTTTACCACACGGTCGCGAAGCTCCGAGGCGACTCCCGTGTCATTGGTCGCGATCACCAACTGGACAGTCACCTCCTCGGCAATCCGGATCTCGCGGACAACCCCGAAGGAGATGATGTCGCGTGAAAATCCGGGATAGGAAACCTTAGACAGCAACGCGCTGACGTTCTCTTTGGTGGGAAGTGATGGCATGGTGGTGTGGTGGTAAATTCTAGCAGTTTTTTCTCAAATGACTCGGAAGAATCCCAAGTTGCTCCCTGTATTTCGCGATGGTTCTCCTGGCGACCTTGAGCCCCCGCTCCTCAAGCGCCTCCACGATCTCCTGGTCGCTGAGCGGCGAGTGACGAAACTCGCCTTCAACCATCTCGCGTATCGCGGCCTTCACCGTCTCGTTGCTCACGGCGGAGCCGTCGGAATTCTGGAACCCGGGAGTGAAAAAGTACTTCATCTCGAAGAGGCCCTGCGGTGTCTCCATGTACTTACCCGAGACGGCGCGGCTGACGGTCGTCACATGGACACCCACCGCATCGGCGATCTGGGCCATGATCAGCGGCTTGAGCGAACCCGCTCCCTGCCGGAAAAACTCCTCCTGACGCGAGACGATCTGGTTGCCGATGGCCAGAAGGGTCTGCTGACGCTGCTCCAGGCTGCGCATGAAGAACCGGGCGCCGCGGATCTTCTCCCTGAGATAGAGAAGCAACTCCTCGTTCTGGCCGCGTCCCGCGAGCAGCTCCTTGTATTCCTTGTTGATCTTGAGGCGTGGAAGCTCCTCCTCGTTCAAGCGGATAAGGAAACCGTCCTCCCCACCCTCCCCGTCAGGCTTCGGGACCACGATCAGATCGGGGATGACACACTGCTCCTCGGATTCCGCAAAGGGACGCCCCGGGTTCGGCTCGAGCGTGGAGATCAGCCTCGCCGCGGCGGAGACATCGGAGAGCGGCACACGCAACTCCCTCGCAATCTCCTCGTAGCGGTGCCTCGCCAACTGCTGCAGGTGATGGCGGAGAATCCTTGCCGCCAGACCGTTTCCCTCCCCACGCCTGCTCAACTGGAGAAGCAGGCAATCGGCAAGATCGCGGGCGCCAACACCGGCAGGATCGAATCCGCGGATCTTTTCCATCACGCGTTCGACCGCCGCTTCGGGAACTCCGGCGGAACTTGCCAACTCCTCGGGCGATGTTCTCAGGTAGCCGTCCTCATCAAGGCTCCCCGCGATCAACTCCACCAACGGAAGTTCCTGATCGGGAAAACCGGCGGCCTGATCCATGACATGGCTGCGAAGCGTGGGTCGCGAAGCACGCGATTCAAAAAGAAAATTCCGCCGCTCCTCGTCCACCGCCGACCAGTTTCCCGCGGCGGAACTCTGGGGGAGATAATCGCGCCACTCATCCTCAAGCGAAACGCCGTTGCCCGATTCAGCGGATGAAGGATCGGGGTCAGCGCCCGCGGATTCCTCTTCCGGTCCGTCAGGCGCCACTTGCCCTGCGGACTCCTCCTCCAGCACGGGATTGGAAGCAAGTTCGGAAGCCACCAACTGGCGCAACTCGGCAACGGGCGCCTGAAGCAACTGCAGACTCTGCTGCATCTGGGGCGAGAGCACCTGCTGCTGGGCAACTCCCGCGATGAGTTCCATTCCTGCCATCACACAAGAGGAAGGCCGGCGAGATTCCAGTGCAAGCAACTTTTGGGCCAAAAACTCCCCAGGACTAAACTTTTCCGATTTTTCAGATCACGGAAGAGTGGCTGCCCCGCATGGATTCGAACCATGAATAATGCCTCCAAAGGGCACTGTGTTACCGTTACACCACAGGGCAAACGCGGAATGTTTCTATCCTCATCAGGGATACTCGGCAACGACAATCCCCCGACCCGGCCGCGGATCACCTTCAATTAGCCTTCTCATGAAGCCGTCACTTTAGTTCATTGATTGTCCGCCATGACCATGAAACTTCGCAACAGGCTGATCGCGTTGGTCTGCCTGATCATTTTCCTCACACTCGGGTTCCTGCTCTTCCTCTCGACAAGCCCCAGGAAACCTTTCGCGGTTATCCTCTTCGTGGCGGACAACATCAACCCCTCCTCCCTCGGAGCCGCAAGGCTTTACTCGGGCGGAGGTGATGCCAGACTGCAACTCGAGGCATTCCCGAACACCGCCCTCTGCCGAAACGCCGCAAACGACTTCTCGGTACCCGATCAGGCCTCGGCCTCGACACAGATAGCCGGCGGCAGGCGCGTGAACCGGAACGCACTCTGCGTCGACGAGAACGGAGCCAAACTTACCTCCCTCCTCGAGGAAGCCGCCGCCACGGGACGCTCCACGGGACTGGTCACCAGCGGTTCCATAGCCGGTCCGACCGCGGCGGCCTACTACGCCAAGTCGCTCAATGCGGAGAACGCCCCCGATCTGGCACTCCAGTTTTCCTCCCATGCCCCCTTTGACTTTGTTGCCGGGGGTGGTGCGGGTGATTTTGAAACACAGGAGAAGAAAGGGGATAAGGAGGCAAAAGAGGCCACTGCCAAGGAATCTCCCCATGCCGGGCAGAACGGACGTGACGGGATGGCGACCCTGCACACGCTGAACGAAATCGAAAGCCACCCTTTCTGGAAAAAAACACCAAAACTCGGCCTTCTCTCGCCGGGACCCCTCCACGAAACATGGGGCGGCCAGGATTCCGAAACCTCCACCCTTTCCGATCTGGTCAGGGTTGCGATCAAAAACCTCCAGACCAACCGCCGCGGCTACCTGCTCGTGGTGGACGACCCCTCCATCGCTGCTGCAGCCTCAGGAAACAAAGGGGAGGCGATGCTTCGCCGGATCCTGTCCTTTGACCAGGCGGTTTCCACAGCACGACATTACGCGGGCGACAAGGCCCTCATTGTCGTGACGGGCAGGATGAATATCGGTGGTCTCCAACTGAACGGCTACCCCTTCCTGCACGACAAGGGAGTTGCTATCCTGGCGCTCAACAACAAAGGGTATCCCTCGATCTGCTGGTCAACCGGCCCGGGATACTCCATTGAAGCCTCCGGAGAGATGCTTCAGAAAAAGAAATCCGCCTCTGCAAGTGTCGGCATTCTTTCCCAACCCTCCGCCTACAAACTCCCGAATGCCGTCGGAACAGCCGGAGATGTGCTGGCCTTCGGTGCCGGCCAGGGATCGGAACAGATCCACGGATTCCTCAACCTGACCGATCTCAACCGGATCATCAGGGAATCGTTGTAATACCATCTCCACTCTTATTCCGGTAGAATCAGCTGGTTCTTTCGGCGATGGGCGTTGTTGTCATCGTTCGGGTTATCTTAAGATTGACGCCACTTGCCGCCCGGCAAGCAGTGGCGCCCTGTAGGGGCCACCTACGGTGGTCTACCGCGCTCCGTCCCGGAAGCTTGGTTGATGGCATCGGCCTTTGCCTCAGCATCTCCCGATGCATTGATGCCGCTTCCCCCCCCGGGAAGCTGCGGCACCCTTGCTTCGGGCAGCGACAGAGTCGCAGTCTTCCGCACACCCTCCCAGGTGTTTGGTTCGTCCCTTTCGGGCCTGTCCCGGCAGCAGCGGGACAGGCTACTCCGTGCCCAGCTGGGCACTCGGCGTTCGGCGGACGTTGCCACCACCTCGAGGCTGAGGCATGCGCCGCAGGCTACTGCGCCCGTTTGTACTCGCTTGCTGCCGCAAGGCTCGCCCGTTGGGTTCATCCGCCGTATGCAGATGACGACAACTCGACCTTCCCAAGGTCTCGTTTCTCGGGCTTGGTTCGCCCCTATGGGGGCTGCTTCGCGGTCCTATCAGCTTTGATTCGCTCGCTCCCGCTCGGCTTACCGTTGCAGGCTGAACTTTCGTTCAGTCTACCCAAGCCGTTCCCTCGGCTATATGTTCGCCAGTCGCTGATTTATTACGGATCCCTGTGCCCAATCCTTTATATGCGTCTGGGCGCTCTGCTTCAGAAATCTCATATCCACCCACTGAAAATAGCGGGGAGCCCATCGTGATAAAAGTGATGCACCAATCCGTGCAAGCTCCCTACTGGAACAGATGCTCCAGCGAGGGATCGGGAGGTGCCCCCAATCCGATGGCCTTGGCATAATGTTTCTTCGCCATCATCTTAGCGGGTGGCTTTCCAGTAGCATAAATGACGGCCAGGTTGAAATGGGCATCGGCGTACTGAGGGTTGATTTCAAGCGCCTTCATGATCTCACTCTCACCGGCTCCACCCTTCCCCGAAGCGGCAAGGACGATCCCTAGATAGTTGTGTGCCGTGAAATCCTGTTGGTTGACGACAATGGCTTTTCTGAGCACCTTTTCCGCGTCAGCAAGCCGTTCCTGGCGGTAGTGGACAATTCCCAGCGTGGTCAGGGCAAAGGAACTATCGGATGTTTTTTGAGAAGCCTTCAGGAGAAGCTCTTCAGCCTCCTTGAGTTTACCGAGTTGAAACTCCACGACACCAAGATTGGAGAGGGCAAAATAATCGTCCGGTGAGTAGCCCAGGGCATCCCTGAAGGAACTCTCTGCCTGCAGATAATCCTGCCTGTCAAATTCCTCCTTGGCCTTGGCAAGGCATTGTTTGAATTTTCCCTGCCACTCCATGTCTTGGTTGGAGGCATTGGTGTCACCTTGCCCCGGTGTCTGAGGCGTTGCCGTGTTTGTGGGTGACCCCTGCTCATTTTTCACCTCATCAACCTTGGCATCGTTGTCGAGGGGCTTGTCCTGTTGGGACATAGGAGCGGAAACGGATGCCTGCAACTTGCCCACCCCGTCATCAGCAATCACAAGTTGCCCCTCCTTGAAGAGAGCCCTTTCCTTGGGGGTAAGATTGATGGAGGGAGCGGAAAGAACATTGATCTGCTCGGTCAGCGATTGGGACTGGACATTCAGTCTCTTCATTTCCTCCTCCATGAGGCGGCTGGCCTGAGCCCTTCTGGCCTCCTCCTTGACTTGCCTGAGCACGATGCCCCGCAAGAGGGAGTTTTCTTCGGATGTGTTTTCATCGGCAACGGAACCTGCTTTTGACTTCTTCTTCCTGAGACGGGTCAACTCGGCTTCCTTATCGGCAAGTTTACCCTCGAGTTCCTTCAAGGCGGCACCTTTACCCTGGAGGGAGGCGATCTTCTCCTTGGCCTCAGACAGCTCGGCACGGAGCTTGTCCTCGGCTTTGCGGAGATCATCGGCGGCACTTGCGCCGGCTGATGACTTTTTTGACATCTCGGCAAGTTGCTCCTGTAATTTTTTCAGACGATCATCACCTTGCGATGATTGTTGCTGAAGGGTGGTGACGTTTTGGTTTGCGGCAGCAAGATCGGTGCGGAGTTTTTCCGCCTCGGCTCTGGCATCGGCCAACGACTTCTCCTTATCCCGAAGCACTTTCTCTTGTTCAGGCCTGGCCTTGGACATCTCCTCCAACCGGCGCTGCGATTCAGCGTAGTTTTTGGCATTCAGATCCATCTGCTGTTGCAGGGATTTCAACTGCTCCTTGAGCGGGCTCTGATCCATTCCTTGATCAACAAGCCCGGCCATTCTGGAAAGGGTGCCCTTCAATTGTTCCTGCAGGGAAGCATTCTGTTGTTCCAGCGCTTCCTTGAGCGATTTGGCAGCAAGGAGTTTCCTTTGCGCCTCAGCCTTTTCAACCGCATTGGCGCCCTCATTATCGGCAAGCTTGGTCTTGGCCTGCTCAAGCGCCTTGGCATTCTCCTCAAGCCTTCCCTTGAGCTGTTCCATCTCTTTGGACTTGGCCGCCAGAGCCTCGTTCTGCTTTCCAAGATCAGCAACCTTGCCCGTCGCTTCCGCAAGCTTCATTCCGAGTTGTTGCCGTTCCTCTTCCAGAACCGCCTTTTCAGCCTCGGCATCGGCACGCTGCTTCCGTTCCAGATC
>CANKJN010000076.1 GCA_947482345.1 Spartobacteria bacterium | reverse complement strand
CGGCACCTTGTCGAGAACGCCTTCCTTCACATCAAAAGATGGAGAGGGATCGCCACCCGTTATGCGAAAAATGCCTCCTCCTTCCTGGCTGCTATCCAAATACGCTGCATCGCTCTCTGGGCTCTTATCTCGTGACTACACTATCTAAGAAACGCTGAGGCACCGCTGATTAAATCCCATGGAAAACGTAAATCTACGCGATGAAGACCTTCGGGAGTCCTTCGCACGCTCTTCGGGGCCGGGAGGCCAGCATGTCAACAAGGTCTCCACCGCAGTCACCCTGACCCATCTTCCGAGCGGCCTCTCGGTCATGGTGAGCGATTCCCGCAGCCAGAGCATGAACCGGAAGATCGCGCGCGAACGCCTTGCCGAAAAACTGAAGGAACGCCTTCAGGCCCGACGACTCCAGGCACGGGCCGCCACGGCAAAAGCCCGCCGCCAAAAAGCCCGTCGCTCCCCGGGCGAGAAACGGAAACTCGTCGAGGGAAAACGCCGCCGTTCTGAAATCAAGAAGGGGCGGGGCAGGGTGAGCGAGTGAGCGAGTGGTTAACCCCGGAATTTGCATTGGGAATTTCTGAGATCATAGGAGGCCGTGTTAAAAGAGTTAAAAAGGTGAAATGTTACAACCAAGGCTCTGAAACGAGACCATGGGGTGGTCGAGTTGTAGCCACCGAAGGTGGACCCAAAGGGTGAGCCTTGCGGAAGCAAGCGAGTACAAAAGAGCCGCGTAAGATCCCGCGAATGCGGGACCCGAAGGGCGCCACCGCTTGCCGACCGCCGAGTGCCTGGTGGCACGGCGTAGCCTGTCCCGCTAATGCCGGGACAGTCCCGAAAGGGACGAAGGCATCGGGAGATGCTGAGGCAAAGGCAAGTGGCGTCAACGTGGATCCGGGAGAGACCCGACCTGGGATTCGGAAGAGGTATTTCAGTGAAAGTGCCCTCAAAAGATGCCTTCATGAGTTCAATTCGGCCTCTGACTTCAGCCCGTTGTAACCTTTTAACGGTGTAACGCTTTTAACCCTTTTAATCCTTACCTTCTCGCGCTCCCCTTTTTCATTTCATCATTCTTCATTCATCATTCATCATTTCCCCATGGATCTTCTCACCTGCGACCTGCCCGGCATCAAGAAACTCCGTAGCGGCAAAGTCCGCGAGGTCTTCGATCTCGGCGAATACCTGCTGCTGGTCGCCACCGACCGCATCTCGGCCTTCGACTGCATCCTGCCCAACGCCATCCCCGGCAAGGGGGAGGTGCTCAACGGCCTCTCGACATTCTGGTTCCACCGCCTCGACTTCGTCCCTAACCACATGATCGAGACCGAGGTCTCCGCCTTCCCCGCCGAACTCAAGCCCTACGCCGACATCCTGCGTGGACGCTCGATGATCGCGAAGAAGGCGAAACCGCTCCCTGTCGAGTGCGTCGTCCGCGGCTATGTCGCCGGATCCGGTTGGAAGGAATACCAGGAAAGCGGAACCGTCGGCGGCCACGCCTTGCCGGCAGGACTCAAGCAATGCGACCGTCTTCCCGAAGATCTCTTCACCCCCAGCACCAAGGCCGACGAGGGACATGACGAGCCGATCACCTGGGCACAGTGCCGCGCGCTTCTCGGCGACGAGACCGCGCTCCGCGTCCGTGACATGAGCCTTGAGCTCTACCGCCACGGCCGGGCCTACGCCGCCTCCCGCGGCATCATCATCGCCGACACCAAGTTCGAGTTCGGCATCCACGAAGGCGAGATCATCCTCATCGACGAGTGCATGACCCCCGACTCCTCGCGCTTCTGGCCGGCCGACCAATATCAACCGGGCGGCAACCCCCCCAGCTTTGACAAGCAGTTCGTCCGCGACTGGCTGGAGAACTGCGGCTGGGACAAGCACCCCCCCGCTCCCGAACTCCCGGCGGACATCGTCGCCAAGACGGCCGAGAAATACCGCGAGGCACTGATCCGCCTCACGGCTCCGAATACCACAGCGAGCTGATCAGGCCATGAAGCATCCCATGGCGGTGGAAGTTCGGATGGAGAGCAAGGGGGCCAAGCGCAGCTGTATTTTGAATACTGCAAGCGCAGACCAACGCCGCTGGACACCGAAATAATCCGCCATGCAGGGAGACATCGACCTGTTCCTTCTTTTCCTTGCGACCGAGCGGGGACTTTCCGTCAACTACCAGATCTCCACGCGATCCTCGCTGGAGGCATTTCAGAAATGGGCCGCCGGTTGCGGAGTCATGTCGGCGGGAGAGGTGAACCCGGCTCTCCTCTCAGAGTTCCTGATCTCCGAAAAAAAGCGGGGCCTTTCCGCCACCTCGATCAAACTGGAAGCCGTCGCTCTGCGGATCTTCTTTCGATTTCTGACAGCTCGGAGCCGCATCCCCTCCGACCCCGCCGAGAAGCTCCCACTCCCCCGCCTGCCCCAGACACTTCCGCAACCGATTTCCAAGGAAGAGATGGCTAAGCTTGTGGCGGCCTCCGTAGGCGACACCCCGCTGGAAATCCGCGACCGCGCCCTGCTTGAGCTTCTCTACGCCTGTGGCCTCCGCATCGCCGAGGCCTGCAGCGTGCGGTTGGAAAACCTCGATGAAGAGGGAGGCGTCATCCGCGTCACCGGGAAGGGAAACAAGACCCGCATGATCCCCGTCGGAAGCGCTGCACTCAGTGCACTGAAATTCTACCTTACCAATGCCCGCCCCAAGCTCGTCTCGGCACGATCGGGGGCGGCAATTTTCCTCTCGGTGAGGGGCCGTCCCCTCACCCCGGCACGCATCTGGCAGCTTGTCCGCCATTACGCGAAGCAGGCCGGTATTGAGGAAGCGGTCCACCCCCACCAACTCCGCCACTCCTTCGCGACCCACCTACTCTCCGGCGGGGCCGACCTCCGCATCATCCAGGAGATGCTCGGCCACGCCTCCATCGCCACCACCCAGATCTACACCCAGGTGGACCGGAGCCAATTGAAGTCCATTCACCAAAAATTCCACCCCAGAGGGTGAGCGAAGTCTATAATCACGAATTCCGAAGATGAAAGTGATGCAACCAGCGAAAGGAATGTGCAGGTTAGAGTGCCGATGCAAGGCCGAGTGCAGCGAGTGGCCAGCCTCATGGGAATGAGCGAATCAATTGGCCCAAGGTGCCGGTCGCAAGGAGTTGAGGAACCAAGTCGCTCGCAAGCGGCGCGGTAGATCCCGCAAATGCGGGACCCAAAGGGCGCCACGGCTTCTCGGGAAAGAAGTGGCGTCAAATAAAATAGAAACCGCTCTAAGCACCGGGGGATTTCCATTTAGGCGGAAGATTTCCCTCAAGTCGTTTGCCGAGGAGTTCAAGCCGGAGATAGATTCCCCAAGCCCTGCCCTGATCAGCGCCGAGAGCAACCGTGATGGTGTGACGGCCAGGTTGAACGTCGAAGGCGCGGCTTCGTCCCTGATCGTACCATGCGGGGGTGCGTCCTGTGGAATCTTGGTAAACGAGCTTTTCACCCAGCCATGCCGCCACCGGTCCGTCGTATCCCAACAAGGCCGCGAGGCGTTGGGGTCGCTCCACCACGAATGTCCCCCGGAAGACAAAAGTCCCCCGTGGTAGGGAGACAATCCGCTCACGGATGTCGGAGAAAGTTCCGGTGCTTTGGAAGTTGCCAAGGGATCGGCCACCACGCGGCGGATGCTTCATCCCCAGCGCCGTGAACTCGGTGTCATGATGCTCAAGTTTCCAATGCCTCAGGTATTCACCTAGCTGACGTTGGCGCCCAAGCCGGATCGGCCCGAAGACGGGAAGTGGTCGCGCGAATCCGTCGCGTAGATTGCAGACGGGATTTGCCCCAAACCCGTACTGCACCGTGGCATCGTAAAGCAGCGCGGCCGGTGTGTCGGTAAGGAGACTTACCGTTCTACCATTCAGAAGGATATCGTGGAGCAATTCCCTTCCCTCCGTGGATCTTACCGAAAAACCGATGGGGCGGGTGCCGTCGGAACCAAGGTCACCACCCGTGTTTTCCAGGGTGAGCACGACGGATCCCTTCCCCTCGAGATGGGGGTGGGGCCGAATCTCCACACGGCTGATCTTGGGTGAAAGGGCTGATTTCAGCCCCTTTTGCAGAGCGTGCATCGATTTGGCCAGGCGCTCCCCCAAGAGGTTTTGATCCCTGCCTGAGATGTGGATCGGATCATCCAGGGTGAGGTCTACCGAAGGCACCACGGTGAGTTTCGGGATCTGCACTGTCAGGATAAGTTGCTGATGCTGGATCGAATTCCACTCCGCCTGGTGCGTATCCTGGCACCCAGTGAAGCGTCCGAGCTGAACCATGGCCACCGGGAGACGGGGTGACTTCAAATCGCGACGAAGAGCTTGAATGAACGCCTTCATTTTACCGGCATAAAGAGGTGCATTCACAGGGTCGGCATCGCTCTCACCCTGATACCAGAGCAATCCCGCCACGGATCCTCCGTTTTTACGAACCCTGCGCAGCATCGCGCCATAGAGGCTCCGGCCTTCACTTCCGTTCAGCTTGGAACTCCACTGGTCCATGGTCGTTCCTCCATGCGCACAGGCGATCAACCCTTGGGGAATGCCAGCTAGTCGGAACATTTCCTGGCCGAAAGCCGGGCCGGGACCGGCTCCGAACAGTGGATTCCCCCGGTCCCATGGTCCTCCGTTGATGCTCTCGTGCACGGGATCAACGGCTTGCCAGAGATTGTGGAGTGGGTCTTTCGCGGGAGCCCAGCGATCATCAGTGTAAAAGGCACGTATGGCTGGATGAGGCACGAAATCCTTGGTCAGAAGTCCGCAACCCTGCATGTTCGACTGCCCGCCGAGAATCCAGACATCGCCCACCAGCACATCGCTGACGAGGGCCGTTGCGGAGAGGGCCCCGGGACCCTCGAGTGTGAAGGTGATGTCGTACGGCCCACCCACCCCGATCGTACCCAAGGAGATGCGGAACTGCCCCGAGGGAATCCGGCCCGCATTCAACAGCTTGCCTTTTCCCATGCTCTTACCATTTCCCTTGGCCATTCGGATTGTCGCGGAGAGCCTTCCTGCGAAGGGACTCCTGCCCGAGATGGTGACCACGGCATTCTTGGCGGTGGTTCGCTGAAGAACCATGTGGTCGAGGAGGCCGGTGATGATGGTGAGTTTGTTGATCATCTGCGCTGACGTTGATTGTTTCAACATGGGAGCGTTCGTCGGATTCAGTTGCCCCTGCAATCTAGGAGACGTTGATTTCCCGCCGCTCCTTATCCGAAATCTCGGCGGCAAAAACGGGCAGCACGGCCTGAATGCCGTCCTCCAAGCCGGGATAGACTGGCGTGTTGGAACGAATGCCCTCGAACCAAGAAACCAAATTCGCGCGGTCGTGGTCCGGAGAGGTCTCGGGGATGTCAAGAGGCACGCGGGACTCGACCTCGTTGCGCTTCCTCTCCTGGAACCAGCCTTTTTTCAGATGCGTGTCGAAATAAAGGGCTCCCTTGGTTCCAAAGATACGGAATTCGTGGATGTAGGGCGTGACATGGTAGCAGTTCAGTGTCCCCACCAGCCCTCCGGAATAGCGAAGATGCACGTTGGCGACATCAGCCGTCTCGGTGTTGGGATTCGCGTTGTATCGCATCATCGCCTGAACCGAAACAGGAGCACCAAACAGAAACGCCAGAGCGTGCAGTTCGTGAACACCGCACTGGAAAAGCATTCCGCCTGGGTTGCTGCTCGCGAGTCCTCGCCAGTCTCCGGCTTGAATCTCGAGTCCGCCGGAGTGCGAACTATTGTCTTCGAAGCAAACCACTGTTCCGAGAAGCCCCTCCTCGATATAGCGCTTCGCGAGAAGCAGCCAGGGTTCGCTGGCGCAATGCTTGTGACCGAGACCGACAACTTTCCCCGTTTCACGCGCCGCCTGTCGTAAGGCGGCGATTTCGGCGACGGAGGTGCAGAGCGGCTTTTCCACAAAAACATGAAGCCCCCGGTGCATTGCCGCGATGGAGAGTTTCGCGTGCGAATCAGCGCCGGTAGTGATCACGACGGCCTCAAGCCCCGGATGCCCAAGCATGGCCTCGAAATCCGTGTAAGGGAGGGCTCCCTCTTCAGAGGCCGCTTTCGCAAGAGCCTCCTGATTGCGGTCGCAAACGGCCGCTATTTGAAACAGACCGGTTTCACGCATCCGTTCACGGCGATATCCTCCGAACCCCCCCACCCCGATCATTCCAACAACTAGTGTATTCATGTTTTTCATAAGTTAAAGATTCGAACCGTTCTCACGGATCACTTGCGCATACCAATGCGCAGAATCCTTCAGCGTCCGTTTCTGGTTGGAGTAATCAACATGGATCAGTCCGAAGCGTTGTTTGTATCCCTCGGCCCACTCGAAGTTGTCCATGAGCGACCAATGGAAATAGCCGCGCACATCGATCCCGTCACGGACCGCGCGCTTCAAGGCCCCGAGATACTGGCGGGTGAACTCGATCCTGTAAGGATCGTGCACGCAGCCATCGGGTGTCACCCAGTCGTGTCCGGACATGCCGTTCTCGGTAATCACCACGGGTAGTTTGTAGCGCTCGGCGAGAAAACGCGGCCCCCAGTAGAGCGACTCCGGCACCGTGTGCCAGCCCATCATGGTGATCGGGTGGCCCTGCGCCTCCTTGCGCTCCGGGTAATCTCCCAGGCCGTTCACCCTCGGCTCCACGGTGGTTCCTCCGTAAATGTTCGCGCCGAGGAAATCGATCGGCTGGCACATCAACTCCATATCCCCCTCCTGAATCGGAGGAAGAACGTCGTGGAATTGTTGCAGGTGGTCTTCGGGGTATTTGCCCAGAAGAACAGGATCCATGTAAAAGGCATTATTGAAGTGACCCCGGTTGGTCACCGCAAACATCGCCTCACGGGCCAACTCGATGTCACCGGCCGCATCACCCGGCGGGATTTTGACAAAAACAGCGGGAGCGAAACCGACCGAGGCATCGGAGCTCGAAGCCCGGATCGCCTGGACGGCTTTCCCATGGGCGCAATAGACGTGGTGGCAAAGCCTCAACATCTCTGCGTCGGCATACTTCATCCCGGGCGCGTGTGTTCCCGCAACATGCCCCAACGCCAGAAACATCTGGGGTTCGTTGAAGGTCATCCAGTTCTTCACCCGATCGCCCAACCTCTCGACAATAACCTGTGTGTAGTCGGCAAACCAGTCGATCGAATCGCGGTTCAGCCACCCGCCACGGCAGAAGAGCTCGTGAGGATAATCCCAGTGAAACAAGGTGAGCCAGGGTTGAACCCCGGCCTCCAGCAGACCGTCCACGAGACGATCGTAAAAAGCCAACCCCTCCTCGTTGACGCGTCCCACACCTCCGGGTATCACCCGCGGCCAGCACACCGACATCCGATAAGCCTTCAAGCCCATTTGCTTCATCAAGGCCACATCCTCGCTCCATCGGTGATAGTGATCACAGGCTACATCACCCGTTTGGCCGCCCCAGATCGCCCCAGGCTTGCGACAGAGCATATCCCAGACGGAAAGCCCCCTTCCCCCCTCGGCAACCGCCCCTTCGATTTGGTAGGAAGCCGTGGCGGCACCCCAGGCAAAATTTTCAGGGAAAGAACCTTGTGATACTGATTTGGTCATAAGGTAGCTTACACTTATTCAAGGTTCAAAAACATTCAAACAAATCCTTCATGGCTTCCTCGAATAAGGAATAAAGAATAAGGACTACGGAATGAATTCGAGAAACCGCCTCGTCGCCGTCATGTAGAAACCAGCAATCCCCCAGTTGTAATCCGTGTGGCCGGTGACCCGCGAGATGCGTGGATCCGTCTCCATGTTCTCGGGAAAGCCGGTCTGCGAGGCCGACCAGGTAGCGATGCGATCCGCGGCTGCCACCGCCTCGTCCGCATACCCGTAGTGCGTGAGGGTTTCCAGCAGCCAGTAGCTGATCTGCGGCCAGGCTTTGCCGCGCCAGTAGCCTGCGGGATCGAACTTGGGTTCGTCGTAGGCGACCGATGGGAATGGCATCGTTCCGAAAAACTTGGACGGATTGAGCAACTCCTTTTCGATCCATCCGCGCACCAGATTTTCGGGAAGCGGCAGGCGCGCGAAAAGCGGCCAGAACAGATAGAATGTCGGGACCTTGGAATGGCTTCGCGTGGCGTGGTTGTAGTCCCAGAAGCGTTGTTCCTCCTCGACCCAGCAGACCTCCATGAGCGCGCGATGGATGGACGTTTTCCTCGCGGCGAAATACTCGGCCTCTTCCGTCATCCCAAGGCGCTTCGAGAAGGACTCCATCAGATCCGCATCCCGGTAGAGGAAGCAGTTCAGATGGACGGAGGCGACGGGAGGGAGCCACTGACACCCCTTCATCTCGCCTCCGGGTACAAAGGCGTCGTAGAGCGGTGAGTCGTCCGCCGTCTGTCCCGACCAGCGCCACTCAGCGAGACCATCCCCGTCGGCATCGGCATAATCGGCCCAGTAACGGTGATTGTTACGCAGCACGGGATAGATCTCAGCAAGGAAGGCCGTGTCATCAGGCTGACGGGAGAGGTAATGGGAGACGGCCCAGGCACCAACCGGAGCCTGCGGATACTGGCGGTTATGCCGCTGCGGAACCGTGTAATTCCACTTGTTCTCGGGACTGCTCCCGTCGCGCGGATCCTGCCTCACGAAAGTGGTGCGGATCGCGTCTTTGGCAAACTCGGGATTGAAGGCGGCAAGCGCCGAGGAACTGAACAGGCTGTCCCAAAAAAAGACCGTGCTGAAAAACTGGTCATCGCTTGTGCAGAAACACGCGAGCTTCCCGCCGAACTCGCCGCGAGGCGAACGGTAGCCGGTCCGCAACAAGGCGTGCCGTGCCCTCCAGAGATGGGCCTCGAGAACCGGGGACTCGTTTTGCACGGGCATGACGGCTCCCATGTTTTCCTGATACACCGTGCGCGCCCGCTCCAATAGCGGCTCGAAAGCCACCCTGCAATCCTGCGGAAACTCCCCCGCGCCCTCACCCGGCGGCGTCCACGCAAGATCAAAAATGAGTTCAAAGGCGCGCGACTCCCCGGGCTCCACAGTCACGGAACCATCGTGTTCAAGGGCATATCCCGCTGTTTTTCCCAGACCGTTCCCGAAGGCGTCCGGCGCGACACTGACACTGACATTCCACGAAGTTTTCAGGGCACTCCAACCGGAGGGCACCAGTCGAAACGCCGGCTGCGGGTAATCCGACTTCGGCTGCAAACTCCGCCATCCGCCACTCCATCCGGAATCCCTTTGCTCCAGCCATGACTCGAATGCCTCGGGCTTCAGCCCGGCAAAAGGAGCCAGATACTGCTCCGGCACCGCCTCGTGGGCGGGTAATCGACCGCTCCAGCGGAGGCCGAAGGTCAGGGGGATCGATCCCCGGTTTTCAAATTGAAACCGGCTCACGAGGCGCGCCCCTCCGGCAAAGACGTATTGAGCGCAAAGATGCAAGTCGCCGACTTGAGAAAACTCCTCCGCTGTCCACGGTAGCGAGTTTAACCGATGGCGACGCACTGGAATCCACTCCCCTCCTCCAAAGCGCAGTTCACAAACCGCGAGGGGATCGACAAATCCATAAAGAAACGGGTTCCCGCGCAGGCCGATGCGGCCGGGGCCAAGTGCGCGACCGGACGGAAAGTGCACGCAGAACTCCGCGAACTGGTCCACAAAAGGGGTCGCAGCCAGACTGTAATCCAGTCCTGTCCGTTCCCAGGGCTTCAACATCTCGTGGATAGTAGTGGACATTTCAGTGTGTCAGTGCGGCCTTGATGGCAGGGGTGGTGATCGCCTCGTTTCCAGCGGTGGTCGGATGCACTCCGTCGGGAATGAACACCTTCAGCTTTGCGGGGTCAGCTTTATGCAGGGCAAGCCACTCCGGGTAGATATCGATGACGTGGACGGATTTCGCCGCCCCGATGTCGCGGATCTTCTGATAATAGTCCGAGAGGGCCTCGCGATACTTGCCGCTGTTGGGTGTGGGTGTCGAATCAAACGCCGGGTTCATGGTCATCAGGAAAACTTCCGTCGCAGGCAGTTCCTTGCGAAGCCGCTCAAGCATCGTCACCAGGTTTTTATGGAATTGCTCCAGCGGCACCGCTGCTTGCAACTGATCCTCCAAGCGCGGAGGGTTGGCATTTGGATCCGCCAGACGCCGGATACAGTCGTTCATGCCAAATTCGATGATGATCGTGTCCGGCTTCTGCTCCATGACATCCCTGTCGAAATCCTTGATCCCATGGCTCACTGTGGTCGATCCACCGACGCCCTTGTTGATCACAGTCGCCTTGCCGGGGAATCCCTGACTGTTCAGCCACTGGCCGAGCTGCGCAACCCATGCCCGGCCCTCCGTGAGACTGGTGCCATACACCACGACAACCTGATCCTTACCGGCCTTCAGGTTATCAACGAGCTGCGAGGCATTCAGCGACGCGATGGTTCCTGTCAGGAAAAGCATCGGCACCAAGGAGAGGAGTTTGCGGAGGGAAATCATGGGATGTGGTTTGGCATGAATCTCCTTGTGACAGGCTTTTCGTGACACAAGGAGCGGGAAAGAGGGGTTTGATATCGCCCGACCTGCGCATAGTGTCAAGCAACGCGGACTGACTCCCGCTCTCTCTGCATAAACTCCTCGCACCCCTGGTGTCTGCCTTAAGCGTGATCCGGTACCATTTTTCTTTGGTCAAACGACCCGAACAGACTTTCATTTGGTCGCCCCCTGATCGCCGGCGAACTGAGTAAGCCGCAGGCCGAAAATCAGAAACCGTAATCAACCTTCCGGACTCCGGACAACCCCTCGACCAATCCACTTCCTTAGATAGTGTAGTCACGAGATAAGAGCCCAGAGAGCGATGCAGCGTATTTGGATAGCAGCCAGGAAGGAGGAGGCATTTTTCGCATAACGGGTGGCGATCCCTCTCCATCTTTTGATGTGAAGGAAGGCGTTCTCGACAAGGTG
>CANKJN010000075.1 GCA_947482345.1 Spartobacteria bacterium | reverse complement strand
TCGCTCGGGCGAGACCGCTGCGGGTATCGCCCAGCGCTCGCGCCTTCAAAAATCAGCAAATGGCATTCAGCGGCCTTCATGGGATTTAATCAGCGCTTCCTTAAGCATCCGAATCTGTTAAAACCGCTCTATTGCTAAATTTGGGTTCAACAAAGAACACTGCTTGCCCTTTCTGCTTGGGCAGGGAACTCTTCCGCACCATGACCAATCGCAAACGTTCCCAAGAGAGGGCTTCCGACGCCCTCCGAGACATTTCCTTCCAGCCCGGCATCGCTCCACAGGCCTCGGGTTCCGTTCTTGTCTCCTTCGGTCGGACCCAGGTTCTCTGCGCCGCCTCGATCGAGGAGGGTGTTCCCCGTTGGATGAAGGAACAGGGCGTCGCCGGGGGGTGGCTGACCGCAGAGTACTCGATGCTTCCTTACTCCACATCACCGCGCAAGATGCGCGACAGCACCCGTGGAAAGGTGGATGGACGCTCCACAGAGATCCAGCGTCTCATAGGCCGTTCCCTCCGTGCCGGGATCGATCTCGAGGCGCTCGGGGCTCGTACGCTCTGGGTCGATTGCGATGTTCTTCAGGCGGACGGAGGCACCCGGACTGCGGCCATCACCGGAGCCGGGGTGGCGATCGCCATCGCCTGCAACTCTCTGGTAAAAGCCGGTAAGTTGGCGAAATCGCCCGTGTCCCGCCGGGTCGCCGCGGTGAGCGTGGGCGTGGTGGGGGGCGAGGTGCTGCTCGACCTCGATTACCTCGAGGACAAGGATGCCGAGGTCGATCTGAATCTGGTGATGACCGGCGATCTGGATTTCATCGAGCTTCAGGCATCGGGGGAGGAGAGTGTCTTCGGTGCGGCGCATCTCTCCGAAATGCTTGAATACGGACGCCTCGGAATCACCCGCCTGGTCGCAAAACAGGAGGAGATTCTGGCCTCCCTTCAGTGACGCTTTCCTGAAGAAGAGTCAAAAACTCTTGACCGATAGCCCGACAACTGACCATATCAACATCTCAACAATTTCATTATGTCCAGAAAGTGCTCCATCACAGGTTCCCGCCCCGTTCGCGGTTCCAAAATCCATCGTCGCGGTCTCGCCAAGAAAAAGGGCGGTATCGGCATGCATGTCACCGCCATGACCCCGCGCTATTTCACCCCGAACCTGAAGACCAAGCGCATCTGGGTTCCCGAACTCAAGAAATTCGTCACTGTCAAGGTGACCGCCCGCGCCCTCAAGACGATTTCGAAGAATGGTGCACACGCCACCCTCTCGAAAGCAGGACTGATCTAGCAACCCCAACCCCCAACCAACGAAAGGAACCAACATCATGGCATTCAGCGTCGTCAGCAAGAAGAGCGGAAAGACCTATTTCCTCCATCATCGCCTGCAGAAGCTCCGTGGCGGTCAGGAAGTGACCCTTTACTACTTCGGTGGTGAGGCCAAGGAGGGTGCGCTTGATGCACTCCCCGCCGGTTACGAGATCTCCGAGAACGAGCGAACCGGTCTTCCCCTTCTCAAGAAGAAGAAGTAAGCTGTCTTTCAATTTCCTCCCCGAGGATGCGGGCGCCGAAGAAATTCGGCGCCCGTTTTTTTTGGCACCTGCTGTTTACAGTGGCAGAAGACGAGACAGGGAAGAAAAATCAGCTGTAACGGACGCGAAGCAACGGCCGGGCAAGCCAACTCAGGGATGGAGAAGAATGACAGTTTTTACAGGGATGAAGGGGATAAAAGGGATGCTCACCACCGGATCCTTGTTCCGGAGGACTACCCGAGACTAATTCAGGTTGTCTGAACCAGCAGGCATGGGCTCTGAAACGCAAAGCCGGATGGCTCTGGAATCATCTTTGCAAGCTCCCTTGCAATAAGGAGACGGAGTCCAACCTTACTGAAGTTCTGCCATGCCATTCTTTCAATCTCCTTCATCCCCTTCATCCCTGTGCCTAATCAATTATCTGTGTCTTGGCGCTCTGCGGTAGACATCTCACATCCGACCACTTAAAATAGTGAAGAACCTTTTCTTGGCTGATGCCATGGCATTCCTGCGGGTTTGACCGGGTGACTTTCACCGATTACAACCATTACATGAGCATCGACAGCAACTACGCCCACCCCGAAGCCCTTGTCACCACGGAATGGGTGGCCGACCACCTGAAGGACGAGGGGATCAGGATCATCGAGAGCAACGAGGATGTCCTCCTGTACGACATGGGGCATCTGCCCGGAGCCGTCCACATCGACTGGCAGCGTGACCTGCAGGACCACACGATCCGCGACTACATCCAGCCCTCCGTGTTCGCCGAACTCTGCTCCAGGAACGGGATCACCCCCGAGACCACCTGCATCTTCTATGGTGACAAATCGAACTGGTGGTCCTGCTACGCCCTTTGGGTCTTCCGTCTCTTCGGCCACGAGAAGGTGAAGATCATGGATGGCGGCCGGGACAAATGGATCGCCGAAGGCCGCCCCCTGACCCGCGAGGTTCCCCGTTATGACGCGACTTCCTATCCCGTGCCCACCATGCGCCGGGACAAGGAGATACGCGCCTTCTACGAGGAGGCTCTTGCGCAGAGCAGGTCGGGCCTGCCGCTCATCGATGTCCGCTCCCCCGGCGAGTACAAGGGCCTCGTCACCCACATGCCCGAGTATCCTCAGGAAGGGGTGCTGCGAGGCGGTCACATTCCGGGAGCGCGCAGCGTGCCCTGGAAGGAGGCTGTGAATGCGGATGCCACATTCAAGAGCGCGGCGGAACTGGCCAAAATCTACCGGGAGGATCTCGGCCTGAAGGACGACGACGCCATCGTCGCCTACTGCCGCATCGGCGAGCGCTCCAGCCACACATGGTTCGTGCTCAACTACCTTCTCGGCTTCGGGAATGTCCGCAACTACGACGGTTCCTGGACCGAATGGGGCAACCGCGTGGGAGCGCCGATCGAGAAATCGGTCTGATTCCCCCGCGCGATGTCCTATCCACCGAAGCTCAACGCGATCATCGCTCTCTTCTCCGATCTCCCTGATGCGGAGAAGCGTGAGACCCTGATCGCCTATGCTGATCAGGCTCGCTCCCAGGAGCCTAAGGAGGGAGAGACATTCGACCTCGAGGATATCCGCAAGGACGAGGAGTGCACGGACACGGTTGCCGTTTTCCTTCGTCTTGACGAACAGGGTGGTGCGCATTTCAGGGTGACCCTCGGTCCCCAGGTGCAGACCCTGACCAAGGCGATGAGTTCGATCCTCTGCAAGGGGCTTGACGGAATCACTCCCGAGGAGGTTCTCGCGATTCCGGCCGATTTTGTCCCCAAGATCGTCGGCGCCGAGCTTGTTCGTCTGCGAAGCCAGACGGTTTACTACCTGCTCACCAGGATGAAGGGGGTCGCCAAGGTCTGGCTGAATCGACGACGTTCTGAGGCGGCTGAAGGTGAGGATTCCCCGGCCTGAGATTCCCCGGCTCCGACCTTCCTAGGCACCGACCTTCCCTCTTGCTGTGGCCCGCTGTTTCCTTTTCAAGCCCGACGGCATCGGGGATTTCTTTCTCTCCTCCGGTGTCATCCGTTTTCTTGCCCGTGAGTTCGGTGAGCAGAACCTGACCATCGCCACGCTTCCGGTGATGGAGTCCGTGGTGAGGGGACAGTTCCCCCGGGCCACATTCATCCCACTGCCGATCCGGAAGAGGAGGATCATCCTGAATGTTTTTGTCGCCAACTGCATCCGTTGCTTTCCCTCCTGGATCACACTCCTGCGGAGTCCCCATGAGGTTTCCATCTCCCTGAGACACATGAGGGACTACCTCATGAATGTTCTTTTCTACAGCCTGCCGAGCCAGCGCCGCCTTGTCTGCGAAAACCAACTCCTCGGCAATGGGAAGGCTGTCCGTCGCTGGACGGAGCATGGGTTCACGGCTCTTTTCCATCCTGAAATCATTCACTATCCGATCAAGGCGGAGGGGGTTCCCCGGGAACTGGAAGCCAATCGGAGGATCGTTGAGCGAGCTTTGGGGCGTGACGTGGGCATCTCCGAGATTTGGCCCGAGCTTCACCAGGTGGGACAGGCACCGATCGCCGGCCCATATTGGGTGTGTGCTTCCTTTGCCAATGGTGGGGGAAAGGATTATCCAGTCGAAGGCTGGGCCGCTCTTTTTCAAAGTCTTCACCGGAAGGGTATCATCCCGACGCTGGTATTGACGGGGTCGACCGGGCAGGCGGTTCAATTGGCCGATTTCAGGGATACCATCGCAAAACACGCCCCGGAACTGGCGCCCCGGATCCGGATCCTTCACCCGACGAATCTCCAGGAGTTCATTGACCTTCTTGCCGGTGCGGAATTGGTCCTCTCCGTGGACACGGCGGCCGCCCATGCTTCCACCGCACTGGATCGTCTTACCGTGATCCTCTACTCCGGCCAGCAATACGGAACCTATGCTCCCTGGACCCGAAGTCTGCGACAACGCTGGATTTTCCCAGGATTTCCATCTCCCGGGAGCGCATGGCACTCCTTGCTCCCTCCGGAGGAGGTTGAGCGATCCGTGATCGAGATGCTCAAGGTCGGGTAGGGGAGAGTATCCGCGACTTATGCGAGTTTTTTGATTGCAGCGGGAATTGTCCCGGTGTTTGATTCACACCCCGTTTATTCCAGCGTAGCTCAGTGGTAGAGCGGTCGGCTGTTAACCGATTGGTCGTAGGTTCGAATCCTACCGCTGGAGCCAATAGTACAGTGTTTCTTGGTGGCTTGATCTTGGTTTTCAGGAAAACGCTATGACAATCCCCGGATTCCCTATAATGGCGTTTGGGATCATTCATCTCTACCCCATGAAGAAGTTCCATTTTCATCCCGGTTGTACTCTCTTGATGCGGTTGATCGCGGTGGTTTTACTCCTCATTGTCCCGACCGCAATGGCTGCACCTGAAAATACAGTAATCGTTGTCAATGCCGACAGTTGGGCCTCGACCCGCATCGCCAACGAATATGTCCGTGCGAGGGGAATCCCTCCCCTCAATGTCATTTACCTGGACGGGATCAAGAGTTTCGACCGGATGACGGTCGAGGACTTCCGTGAAAAAATCCTTTTTCCTGTCCTGAAGACCCTGGAACAGAGAGGTTTGACTGAACAGACCGATGCGATTTTGTATTCGGCCGATTTTCCGACCATGATCGATGTTTCCAAGGACGCGGAGTCCAAGAAACTTCCCTCCACCCTCTCTCCCTACGCCTCGATCAATTCCCTCACTTACCATTTGGCGCATGTGTTGAATCGGAGCATGGGTTACATCAGTCTCGATCAACCCAACTTTTATGCGCGTCGGATACAATCCCCCGCGAGCCTCGACTCCTGGACCGAGGCGCAGAAAGAGATCGTTGCCAAATCCTCCAATGTGCTGGGTTCCTACAGAAAGTTGCTCGAGGAACAACGGAAAGCGAATGGTGGTGAGTCCCCTGGGCGTGATCCATCCCTTGCGAACACGAATTCACCGGGAGCGGTGGACACCATAAAGGAAGCTCGTAAAAACCTCTCTGACTCGGCCGACGCATTGATCGCGCTGAAAAAGTATCATGCCTATGACTCAGTTCTTCACCTGGCGATTGCGCGCTGCCTTGCCCTGCTCGACCGTCCCGATGAGTCGATAGCCGCGCTCAAGGAATCCGCCGAGAAGGGGTGGTTTGACGCCTATGTTTTGGAGGGTCACGACGAGGATTTCAAATCGCTTCGAAGTCGCGCGGAGTTCAAGGATTTGATGACACTCATGAAGGGGAGGAAATTCGAGTTGCTTCCGACCATGGGGCTGCGTGGGAATGACTACTTGGTGAAGAATGGAGAGAAGGTCACGGGGAATCTCCCGGGACAGGGAATGCCTTATGTGATTTCCACCGTTCTGGCGGTCACCAGCGGTCGCGGGAATTCCGTGGAAGAGTCTCTTTCCTCACTCAAGCGGAGCGTGGCGGCAGATGGCACCCATCCAGCCGGTACTGTCTACTTCATGAAAAACAACGATATCCGTTCCTGGACCCGTGAGTGGGGGTTTCAGCGCGCGGTTGAGAAACTTGCTGAAGCGGGGGTGAAGGGTGAGGTCCTTTCCGGAGTTCTCCCCCAAGGAAAGCCCGATGTCGCGGGAGTCTGTGTGGGATCGCCTGAATTCAACTGGAGCGACTCCGGCAACACCATCCTTCCGGGAGCCATCTGCGAGAACTTCACAAGCCTCGGCGGAGTAATGACAGCAGAAGGCTTTCAGACCCCTCTCACGGAATTCATCCGCCATGGCGCCGCGGGCGCGTCGGGGACGGTCATCGAGCCCTACGCGCTCCAAGCCAAGTTCCCGACGCCGTTCATCCAGTATTTTTACGCCCAGGGATGCTCGCTGGGGGAAGCCTTTTACCAGTCACTGTCAACTCCCTACCAGACACTGATCGTTGGTGACGCACTCTGCAGGCCGTGGGGGCGTAGGATTGAGGTGAGTGTGAAGGGGATCAATCCCTCCTCCACGATCCGCGGTGTGGTGCGGATCACGCCGAGCACGAAGTCACCCGATGGCATCGAGCCGGGATCCTTTGAGCTCTACTCAGATATGGGGGGACTGCTGATGAAGGTGAAGCCCGGTGAGAGCTTCGAGTTGGATACGACCAAGCTTCCCGACGGTCCCCAGAAACTTTCCGTGATTGCGCGGGGAACCGACCCTCTCGGGATGCAGGGATGCCTGGTTCTCCCCGTGAATGTCCGTAACCGAAAGGAGGAGCTTGCGGTAATTCCGCCGAAGCGCCGCGACTTTGCCTGGAACGAGCGTATCGAAATCAAGGTTTCGCTACCAGGCGAGACCGACCTCGCTCTGATTCATAACGGCCGCCCATTCGCGGGGGTCCAGGGAGACAAGGGTACAGCGACCATCCCTGCCTTCGTGCTTGGTCAGGGTCCCGTGCGGTTGATTCCAGTCGCTTTCATCGGTGGCGTGAAGTCATTAAGCAGCATGACCTTGGGTCAATCGATCGATTTAACGATCACTCCGCCCAAGGCATTATCCCCGATCGACATTCCCGCCGGTCAGCAACTTGCAGACGGCTTTCAAGTCCAGGCCGAGGGGAAGTCCCCGTTCATCACGACGCGATCTCAAGGCGATTGGCTTGCCAAGGCCGGGATCGGCAAGGAAGATAACTTCACTGTGGACGCTTGGTTCAGCGTTCCGGAAACAGATGTGTATCAATTTCAGCTCTACGGGGATGTGGAGATCGCGGTCGACCTTGATTTCAAGGTCGATGACAAGCCTCAGGGATGGCCAGTAGGAATGGAATGGTGGTTCATACCCGTGCATCTCGAAAAAGGCCTCCACCATCTTTGCCTGAAGGCCCGCTCCCCCTCTTCCACACCCGGATTTGAAATCCGTTTCGGAGGCAAGGGAACCCGGTGGATGGATGGCTCCCTTTTCAGGCACCTTGAACCGATTCCAGCCAATCCATAGAGCGTTTTTGATTCGGATGTAGACACAGGATTTGCGGATGCCATGAGGTGGTGGGCAAGAAGCAAGCCAAGCGGCTGTAGTTTGACGCCACTTTCCTCCAGGCAAGCGGTTGGCGCCCTTCGGGCAACGACATCGTCGTTGTCTTCCGCGCCTCTCCCCAGAGGCTTGATTCTGCGCTACAGCTCGAGCGATGCGACACAGCACAACGCCTCATGCCGCCGCAAAGAATGTCTAGAGATGAAGCAAAACCGCTCTAACGGAAGGAATGGACAGTAGCATCAGGCGATCAACGCCTGATTATCCCCTTTCGATCACAACCCTCCGTGGGTCATGGCGTAGATGATGACGTTGGCAGCCATCTTGAATGGTTCGTCACCACTTTGCGAGTTACCGGCCCATCCGCAGCAGGTATCTGCGTCACCGAGGAATGCCACCATGGTATTGCCGACATAGAATCCCTCCCCACCTTTGTGCTTGCGGATCTTGCCGGGGGTGTTGGGCGGCCTCCCGTCATTGTCCTTTCCGACAAAATTGGGAAGTCCCTTTGGGAATAAATAGGGGTACTTGTAAATGTCGTGATCCTCAGGAAGAACAACGAACCGCCCCTCGGGGTAAGCCTTTTGGAGAACCTCGTGCATCTGGTCGAAGAAACTCCCGTAAATTCTAAGATACGAATCGAATCCCCCACAGTCCTCGATGTACACGAAGCCACCCCGCTTGATGAATTCGCGGATCTGATCAATCTCCCGGTCGCCGATGGTGAAACGGTAATGTCCCGTGATGAAGAAGATGGGGCAGTCGAACAGCTTCTTGTCGTCGAACTTCACAACTTCAGGTTTGTCGGAAACATCCAGGCCCTGTTTCTTCCTGAGTGATTCGAGCATGTTGGGCAAAAACTGTTCCTCGTGGGCAAGCATCTCCCCCTTCGCGTGCTGGTAACTCCCTCCTTCGTATTTGATGTAGGCTAGGGTGAATTTCTTGCCGGGGACATCGGTTTTGACACCGAGATCAGATTGAGCCAGGAGTGCAGTCCCTGAACCGCAGCACACGAGGATTGCCGCAATAAAGCGGCGCAATACCTTGATTCCGGTGGGGCGGATGCTTTTCGGCATGTCCCAAAAACATTCCTTCATTCTTGTTCTCATAACATCTTCCATCTCCTCCTGGCAAGAAGCTCCGCGGCATAACAGCAGAGGCACGCCGCCAGAAGCCATCCACGGTGCCAAAGCGGTTGCCGGATTTCGGTAACCGAGGCTTCGTTTTCCCGGGTATTCGATCTGCTCCAAGTCAACGGGATCCGGTTGTCGATCAGTTCCCCACCGGTCATCTCGGCGAGTTTCCTCATTTTCTCCTCATCGGGAGGCAGGGGGTTGAACTCGCCCGTTGCCGGCTGCTTGTCTACGGAGAGGAGATGCTCGCTTCGTAATCCCTTTTCATCCTGAGCGATCAGGATCCAGTCCCCCTCCTGATCCGGGGTCCATTCGGCTTCCCACACGCCTTCGGCGCCGGCGTTTTTCAACGCGCATGACTTCGTTTTCTGATCGGGGCCTTGAACCGATAGGGAGGGAACGGACTCAGCATTCACTCCCTTGATGCGGATGGTGACAGGGATTCCCTGAACCGCTCCGATGGGCGGATGGTCGAAAACGGGTGCGTTCCGGCGCGTGCGGACCAGCCAGTTGAGCAGATCCTGCCAAAAGATTTTAACCTCTCCTGATTGCGAGGGTTGCGAGAGTTTCCAATGCCAGAGGCTATCGGTTCCGATCACGCAGGACTGGCCCGATCCGTATTGCTGGGCGGCCATCAGGATGGCCGGTTTCCCCGTGTCGGGATTGTTATCCTTGGAATGCACGGCCAGCACTTCGGCCCCCGGTTTTCTATCCCTGAAGAGTTGATAATTTACGAATTCGGGTGAAGCTGTTCCGGCCTTGGAAGGGAATGCATCGGTGAGGCGCATCCGTTCGTTCGGGATTCCCCCGTCCTCACCGTTGCGCCCCGAGATGGAAGAGAATGTCTTTCTCCATTGGGCGGTTTTTTTTGACAGGGGTTGATCCGGAGGGGTGTAGTAGAAGGAAACTGGAAGGATTTTTTCGAGAGGTGTGCCGGCGAATCCACCGTTATCACCGGGATCCGCTGCCATGAACAGAAGGGATCCACCGTTGCGAACGAATTTCTCCAATGTCTGCTGTTCCATCACGGTGAGCTGTGCGGAGGAAACTCCGTCGAGGATAACCACATCCACTTTCTCGAGTTCGTCATCAGTAAAGTTCGACCGGGGTGCTTCAGGGGAGGTTCCATTGGCCTCAGGGGAGAGTTTTTTGGCAAGGTGAAACGCGGAGGTCATCCGGAACTTCGGATCCTCCCTGAGGATTCCGGCAAGAAAGCGGTATCCCCAACCCATCGCGCCCTGATAGTAGAAAATCCTCACGCTCTGGTTGTCCGTGACCAGCACGGTTGCCCGGGCAACGGTCTTGGTGCCGTCATCTCCCTCCAGGGTCATCTCAAATGGAATCCGCCCTATTTCATCCGCCTTCACCTCGGTGCCCCAGTTGATGGTACGAGAACCAGGTCCGAGTGTCAGTTTCTCCTGCGCGATGACGATTCCGTTCTTCCTGAGCGTCACCGTGACACCACGGGCGCGGTCGGAGAAGGACTGGATCACGGAGCGCCAGGTGAAGGAGGTCTTTTTGACCACATTGTGTGGGATGTCGATTTCACGGACACCCAATGTTCCACGGGTGACGGTGAGGTTGCGCGCGGGCAGGAAGTAGACCGATGAATTTGCTGAAATGGCTTTATTGACGAAATCGGTCTCATTTGGAGGTGACTGAGTGTCGAACCCGTCCGTCAGGCAAACAATGGCGCCCCATCCTCCAGGCGGTGCCTTCGCGAGGACTTCCCCAAGGGATTGGTACAGATAGGTGTTGGCGGGGCCGCTTTCCCCTGCAAGCGACGCATCGAGGCTCCTTTCAGGGGAGACGGTCGTGGAAAAACGGAAATATTCGATTTTCGGAAAAATCTTCAGGGAATCCTTCTCGAGGCTCCGCCAGCGGGCCGCGGCGTCATCCAGTCTGGTCTTTTTCCGTTGATCGGGCACCCCCATGCTTGGCGAGCGGTCGACGAGCACGGCGAGCGCCCTTTTTTCGTGACTGTCCGCGGTTGTGATGCGTTCGAGGCGGGTCGGGGCGGCCATAAAGATCATCAACGCCAGCCAGAAAAGGGTTCGCAGTAATGTGAGGAGCACTCTGCGTGACGGAGCCAATGCGACCAGGGTTCTTTGATGACTGTAAACAATAAGCGCGATTCCGAGCAGGGCGGTCAGGCCCCAGAGCCACCACGCAAGTGAAGCGGGAAGGGCGCTCATCGGTCCCGTTCCGAACCATATCACTGTCTCTTCGTGTCTCATGATCTTGATTTCAATTTTTGACAAGCCGGTCAGGGAGCCACGGGTGCCTTTTAATCCTCTTTGTCATCGCGTGAAAGCCTCTTGAAATAGTCGGAGACCGTCTCCTCATAGCCTTGAGGCACATCTTCCGGAGTGAATTGCTGAATATACTCTTGGCGGGTGAAGTCCTTGTTTTCGCTCAAGAGGACCAGAATCCGGTCCAAAGCTTCAATCATATTGGGAGCGGTAGCCGTCACGTAACCGCCATGGAATTCCAGGAGGGGACCATTCGTATCTACAAGCCCTGAAGACAAACCAGAGGACCCGCCCTGAGCTTGACCCTGCTGACCCTGCTGACCCTGCTGACCCTGCTGACCCTGTTGACCCTGTTGACCCTGTTGACCCTGTTGACCCTGTTGGCCCTGTTGGCCCTGTTGGCCCTGCTGACCCTGCTGACCCTGTTGACCCTGTTGACCCTGTTGACCCTGTTGACCCTGTTGACCCTGTTGACCCTGTTGACCCTGTT
>CANKJN010000074.1 GCA_947482345.1 Spartobacteria bacterium | reverse complement strand
TGGATTTCATCTCGCTTGGTTTACGGGGTTTGGAGGACCTCTCGGCCCTTTACTCGCAATCCAATCAAGCAAATACCATGCCTATTATCCTAACCATGAATACCTTAAGACATTTTTAAGGATCGACTAACTATGATGGATGCAGTGAACAACAATGACATTTCGTAGTTGTTACAGAAGCCCGAAGCGCTTGAGAAGATTTTGCGCTAGAGATTCATAAAGGCTTGGAAGTTTGGATGCAGGGCTAGGCGTCGCGAGGGAAGGCGTAGTAGCCCTACTCCGACCGAGCAGCAACAACGCCCTGCGCCAAAATCCCTAGCCTACAGCAACAACAGGGCGGGCGATTCGAGTAGCTTTCGGAGGACCGTCATATACTCCGCCGCCACCGCTCCATCCACCACGCGATGGTCGCCGCTGAGGGTGATGCTCATCCTGTGGCCGATCTCGATCTCGTCGCGCTCGTTGACCACGGGCTTCTTGACGATCGCTCCGACTGCGAGGATCGCGGCCTGGGGAGGATTCACGATGGCGCAGAACTGTTCGATGCCGTAGGAGCCGAGGTTGGAAACGGTGATGGTGCCGCCGGCGTATTCGTCGGGCTTGAGCTTCTTGTCGCGGGCGCGGAGGGCGAGATCCTTCACGGCGGCGCTGATCTGCTGGAGAGAGAGGTTCTGGGCGTCGCGGATGACGGGGGTGACAAGACCATCCTCGACGGCGATCGCGACGGAGAGGTTCACGCTGCCGTACTCGATGATGGAGTCGCCGGCGAAGGCGGCGTTGACCTTCGGCTTCTGCATGGCGGCGCGGGCCACGGCGGAGAGGGCGATGTCGTTGAAGGTGATCTTCCCTCCGCTCGCTGCGATGTACTCCTTGCGGAAGGCCATCATCGGCGCGGCGTCGATCTCGATGGTGAGATAGAAGTGCGGGATCTGGGTCTTGCTCGCAAGCAGGCGTTCGGCGATGACACGGCGCATGCCGCTGAGCGGCACCTTGGTCTCGGGCATCCCGGCGATCGGTGTGGGGAGGATGGCAGCAACAGGCGATGCGCCGGCAGCAGCAGGAGCGGCTCCTCCAACCGGCGCATTCTCGACGTCGAAGGCGATGACGCGGCCACCGGGGCCGGTTCCCTTGACGGCATCAAGGCGGACGCCGCGGGCGTCGGCGATCTTGCGGGCGAGAGGGGTCGATTTCACGCGAACGCCTGCGTTCACATTACCACCGACTGCGCCACCACCGGAGCGGAGTGCGGCTGCGCGTGCGCGTGGGGTGAGAGGGCGACCTGTGGAAACAGCAGGACGGGCCTGAGGAGTTGAAAGTTCTGCAGTTGAAGTTGAAGTAGCCGGGGCAGAAGCTTTGGGCTTGTCTCCGGCCTTCTCGCCATCACCGAGTACAAGCGCGATGGCGGCACCGACAACAACCTTGCCACCCTCGGGGACATAGATGTCGGCGAGCGTTCCCTCCTCGAAGGCTTCCATCTCCATGGTGGCCTTGTCGGTCTCGACTTCCGCGAGGATGTCGCCGACTTCGACCTTGTCCCCCTTCTTCTTGCGCCAGCGCAGGAGGGTTCCCTCCGTCATGGTGTCGCTCAGTTTGGGCATCGTGATCTCGGGCATGGTCGTAGGAGGTAGGCTGTTAGCGGTTTAGGCTGAAGGCTGTTAGGTCAGAAGGTAGGGAATCAGAACGACGACAGGACTTTGGCCACAACGGCCTGGGCGTCTGGAAGCTGAAGCTTCTCGAGAGGCATGCTGTAGATGGCGGGTGCGTCGAGGGCCGTCACGCGGAGAACGGGGGCGTCCAACTCGTCGAAGGCGTGCTCGGCTAGGAGGGCCGCGATCTGGGAGCTGACGCCGCAGAAGGGCTTGTTCTCATCCACGAGGACGGCGCGATGGGTCTTGGCGACGGAGTTGAGGATGGTCTCCTCGTCGAGCGGACGGATGGAGCGGAGATCGACGACCTCGGCCTCGATGCCATGCTCGGCGGCCAGGATCTCAGCCGCCGCGAGGCAGGTCAGCACCGCGCGACCGTGGGCGATCAGGGAGACATCGAGGCCTTCGCGCTTCACGTCGGCGACGCCGAGCGGGATCGTGTAGGAGCCGTCTGGAACTTCACCAAGGTCTCCGTACAGGAGGGTATTCTCCATGAAGCAGACGGTGTCGTTGTCGCGGATGGAGGAGATCATGAGCCCCTTGGCATCGTAAGGAGTGGCGGGGCAGACGACCTTGAGCCCGGGGGTATTCGCTAGGAAGTTCTCCGGGGTGTGGGAGTGGGTCGCGCCGACGTTGGTGCCGCCGTTGGCAGGGCCGCGGATGACCATCGGGACATTGATAAGGCCGCCCGACATGTAGCGGATGCAGCCGGCATTGTTGATGATCTGGTCGAGGCCGACGTAAGCGAAGCTCCAGAACATGAGCTCTACCACGGGGCGTAGTCCCATCATGGCGGCGCCCACACCCATGCCGAGGAAGGCGGCCTCGCTGATGGGGGTGTCAATGATCCGCTTGGAACCGAAGCGCTTCCAGAGTCCCTCGGTGACCTTGTAGGCGCCGTTGTACTGGGCGACTTCCTCTCCCATGAGGAAGACATTCTCGTCGCGGGTGAGTTCCTCGGCGAAGGCGTCGTTGAGTGCCTGGCGGTAGGTGATGACGGGCATTGGGAGAAAGGCTAAAGGATGAAGGCTGTTAGCGGTTTAGGCTGAAGACTGTTAGGCTAGAGAATGCCGCTTCGCGGATGGAAAAGGCTGAAACGAGGTCTAGGGAAGACCGAGTTGGACTGCCGAAGGCAGCCCGGAGCGAAAGCGATGGGCGAGCCGCTCGGGAGAGCGCGAGTTCAATGCTGTTAGGCAGAAAAAAGGCGTTCATAACGGACTTACTCGCTGAAGAAGTGGCGGCCGGTCTGGCCTGCTTCGGTCTTGTGATCCACCTCGTGGTAGATGTCCTCGAAGATGCTCTCCTCGCTAGGCCAAGGGCTGGCGATTGCGAACTCGGCGGCGGCGGCGGCCTCGGCCTTGGCCTCGGAGTCGATCTTCTCGATGCCGGCCTCGGTGATCACCTTCTCTTTGAGGAGCTGCTTCTCCCAGAGGGTGATCGGGTCAAACTCGGTCTTGTAGCGCTCGATCTCCTCGGGGGAGCGGTATTTCTTGGCGTTCGCGTCGGCAACGGAGTGGCCGTAGTAGCGGTAGGTGGCCACCTCGAGGACGTGGGGGCGGCTCTTGGAGCGGGCCTTCTCCATGACGGCGCCGAGGTTGGCGCGCAACTCGTAGAGGTCGAATCCGCCGCAGAGGGACCAATCGACATCGAAGCCCTCGGCGCGGGAGGCGAGCGAGTGGCGGATCGCGGAGGAACGCTCGAGGCTGGTGCCCATGGAGTAGCCATTGTTCTCGATGACGAAGACGATAGGCAGATCGAATAGGGCGGCCATGTTGAGGCACTCGCTGAAGACGCCCTGATTCACGGCACCGTCACCGAGGAAGGCGACCGCGCAGCCCTTGATACCCTTGTACTTCAGGGCAAAGGCGAGTCCCATGCCGAGCGGGGCCTGGCCGCCGACGATGCCGTGGCCGCCCCAGTAGTGCTTGTCGGGCGCGAAGAAGTGCATCGATCCACCCTTACCCTTGGAGCAACCGGTTCCTTTGCCGAAGAGTTCGGCCATGCAGGGGTTCATCTCCATGCCGACGGCGAGGCCGTGGCCATGGTCGCGGTAGGCGGTGATGATCTCGTCCTTGCCATTCATCAGCGAAGCCGTGCCGACGGCGACCGACTCCTGACCGATGTAGAGGTGAAGGAAGCCACCCATGAGTCCCTGATTATAATACTTGAGGGCCTGCTGCTCGAAGCGGCGGATGCGGAGCATCTCGCGGAGGAAGCCGATCTTATCGGCCGGCTTCAGGGAGGAGTTGATCGGGTCCTTGGAGAAATCTTTTCTGGAACCGGCGGAAGAAGTGGCACTAGGGGAAGCAGGGGCGGAGGCGATGGCCTTCGCCTTGGCGGGCTTCTTGACGGGAGCCAACTTGACTGGTTTAGCCACCTTCACCGCCTTGGTCGCCTTGGCCGGGGCTTTTTTCACCGCTTTCGCCGGTTTTTTGGCGACGGATCGGGTCACGGAGGGCCGGGCCGCTTTCTTGGCGGCGGTCTTCGGGGACTTTTTTGATTTGGAAGGTAGGGAAAGTATGCGAGCCATGGTCCTTACCCGCCGGAGGCTACCGGTCGGGAAGCGGAAACTATCCCGAAATCGGGCCCCGGAGTGAAGGGGAAAGTGTTGAGCGTTCGGATTTGAGGCGAAGCGAGTTGGCGATGACCGAAACCGAACTGAGGCTCATGGCCGCCGCGGCGATCATCGGGCTGAGGAGGATCCCGAAGAGGGGGTAGAGGAGTCCTGCCGCGATCGGGATCCCCAGGATATTGTAGGCGAAGGCAAAGAAGAGGTTCTGCCGGATGGTCTTCAGGATCGCCCTGCTCAGCAGAATGGAGGAGACAATCCCCTCCAGGGAGGGCCTCAGCAGGATGATCCCCGCCGTCTCCTTGGCGATGTCCGACCCGGCCCCCATGGCGATCGAGGCATCGGCGATGGCGAGCGCCGGGGCATCGTTGATCCCATCCCCCGCCATGGCCGTGCGGTACCCCTCGTTCTTCCAACCGGAGAGTCGGGCCGCTTTTTCGGCAGGCGAAAGCTCCCCGTGGCATTCTGTGATGCCGAGTTCCCGCGCCACGGCGCGTGCCGTACTCGCGCGATCCCCCGTGAGCATCACGACCCGGATACCCATCCTTCCAAGCATTCCGATGAGCCCCTTGGCAGAGGGGCGGATGGTGTCGCGGAAGAGAAAGATGCCCGCCGGTTGACCGTCAACCGCCATGGCGACCACCCCGTCGCCCGGTTCGCTGGCGATGGAATCGAAGGGAGCCGCGTCGACTCCCTGCATCGCAAGGAACGATAGGGAGCCAATCAGCACCCGATGGTCATCAGCCGTCGCGGAGATGCCTCCGCCGGGATGGGCGAGGAAGTCTTTCGCATGCGCCGCCTCCATGCCGCGACTCCGGGCCTGCCTGACGAGGGAGCGTGCCAGGGGATGCTCGCTGCCGAGTTCCGCACCCGAGGCAAGGGCAAGGAGGCGATCCCCGGTGATGCCGCAATCGGGCAGGGGGATGACGGCGCGAAGTTCAGGGGTGCCTTCCGTGAGGGTGCCCGTTTTGTCGAGCGCCAGAAGATCAGTCTGCGCGAGGCTCTGCAGGGCCGAGGCCGAGCGGACGAGGATGCCGTGGTGTGCCGCGCGACCGATGCCGACGGTCACAGCCATCGGCGTGGCGAGACCAAGGGCGCAGGGGCAGGCGATCATCAGGACCGAGACCGCCGCGGTCAGGGCATGGTAGAGCCGAGGCTCGGGGCCCAGCAGCATCCAGCCCGCAAAGGTCACGATAGCGATGCCCAGCACGACCGGCACAAAGACCGCCGCCACGCGGTCGGCCAGTTGCTGAATCGGTGCCTGACTGCGCTGTGCCTGGGCCACGAGGCTGATGATCCGGGCAAGCGCCGTCTCCGCTCCGGTCCGCGAGACGCGCATGATGAAACTGCCCGAGGTGTTGAGCGTCCCGGCCGAGACGGTCGATCCGGCGCTTTTTTCCACCGGGAGCGGCTCACCCGAGAGCATCGACTCGTCGAGTGAACTCCATCCCTCCAAGACCTCGCCGTCCGCCGGAAGCTTCTCTCCCGGCAGCATCCGCACGCGGTCGCCGATCCGAAGTTCCGCGACCGCAACAGGGCGGTCTCCCTCCGACTCCACCAGCAAGGCCATGGCAGGAGTAAGGTCGAGAAGTCCACGGAGTGCCGAACCGGCGCGGGCCCTCCCACGCGCCTCGAGCCATTGGCCGAGAAGAACCAGCACGATGATGACCGTGGCGGCCTCAAAGTAGAATCCCTCGCCGTGCCGCACAGCCGATCCGCGCGGCATGAGAAGAGTGGCTATGCTCTGCAGGAAGGCTGCCCCGGTTCCCAGCGTGATCAGCGAGAACATGTTGAGATTTCCGGAAGCGAAGGAGCGGAACCCTTTCAGCCAGATCGGCCATCCGCACCAGAAGATCACGGGAAGCGAGAGCAGCATCTGCACCCACGCCGAGAGCGATGGAGTCAGCGGGTGAAAACCGACCATCGGCACCATCGCGAGAAGAAAGACCGGAAGCCCGAGGATGACCGAGAGGGCGAAGCGACGTGCCAGTTGAGAGGTCTCCTGTTCCTCCCCACCGTCAGGCAACAGGGGCTCCAGCGGCATCCCGCACTTCGGGCAATCTCCCGGCTCACGCGTCAGGATCTCCGGATGCATCGGGCAGGTGTAGAGGGATCCTGCCGCGGAGGGTTCCGCGGAGCGGGGCTCCTTCCTGTGGTGATGACAGCAGTCGCTCATGGGGAGGGGGCAGGGGGGCAGACTGAAGGGGTTTAGGCTGAAGGCTGAAGACTATTAGGGTGCTGCAATCAATCCGCATCGAGGGCATTGGTCTATTGGAAGTTTAAGAAGCAATCTCTTCAGTAGATTTTGGACTTTCTGAAATGGCTGCCAAGGCCCATCCCTAACAACCTTCAGTCTTCAGCCTAACACCCTATCCACCTTCCGGCGGAGCTGACAGAGTTCGCGGCCTTCACGGCCCTCCAAGTTCTCCCGCGGCGTCCACTCCTCAAGCAGGGTGAAGCGGGGGTCAAAGAGCGAGGAGATTTCCTCCCTGGTCGTGCCGTGCGGCGGTCCCTGGGGCGCGGCGGGATTCATGTAAAAGATCCCGAGGTAGTGTCCGCCTGGCTTGAGGGCCAGGGAGATGGCCGCGAAATAATCAGCGCGGCGCGACGGTGGGATCGCGCAGAAGCAGGTATGCTCCACCACCCAGTCGAAGCGGCCGTGCCACGGCGATGGAAGGTCAAAGAGATCGCCTTGCACGTAGCGTTCACCGCCCGTGCGGGGAAATCCTTCGGCAAGGGCGACCGCCGTCTGCGAGAGATCGAGTCCGAGCACATCGGCGCCCTGAGCGGCAAGGGCCCTGACATCGTGGCCGGCACCCGAGCCGGGAACGAGAACTTCGCCGCGGATCGGGTGGCGTGAAAGGAATTCCGTCAGGGCCGGAGCGGCAGCCCCTCCGTCCCAAGGTGTGTCGCCCGCGCGGTAGCGTGCCTCCCAATCGACCGGATCGGGAAGGGGATCGGACTTTTGATCAGACACGCAGCCAGCAGGTGCCGAGGGCGATGCCGAGTTGGTATTTGCGTTCATGCTCCCTGATCAGGAATGGCAGATCGCGACGGCGATGCAACCGGAACTCGCCGGAGAGTCGCCTCGAGAGTTCCTCTTCGCTGCGACGTCCCTGCTCGATGCCGCCGATCCATCGGTCGCGTGGCGTGTACTCCTCGAGCCAGGTGAAGGGCGTGGTGAGCAGCAGCTGGCCGCCCGGTTTCACGAGCCCCGGCAGGCGCTTCAGAAAAGCCTCGGGATCCGGCAGACGGCAGATCAGATTCGCGGCAAGCACGACATCGAAGGGACCCATTCGCTCGGGAAGGGCGGTGGCATCCTGCACCTCGAAGGAGACGCGGTTCCGGTCGATTTCCGGAGGCACCGTCGCCGTGAAGGGCTCCGTGATGATTCCCTCCACGGTGCGAAGCGCCTCGTGCCGTCCCTCGCGGGCAAGTGTCCGGGCCGCCGTGATGAAGGAGTGTGAATAGTCGCTTGCCTCGATCCGCGCGCAATGACGGGCCAGCTCGAAAGCCGAGGCTCCGACCGAGCAGCCGGCCTCGAAAGCCGTGGCATCGCGCGGGAGAAGATCGGGATCGAGCAACTCGCGGACCGCGCGCACGGGGAATGTCACCTCCGTGATCGCGTGATCAACGGGGAGCGCCGGGTGGCGGAGCCTCTCCGCGGTGCCGTAATGAAGGAGTAGGTATTCGCCCAGGAGCCTGGGGGACTCGTAGAGCGAAGCGCCGGACACGCGTTATTCCCGGGAGGGTTCTTCCGTGGAGGAAACCGTTGTAGCGGTCGCCTCGGCAATCGCCACCGCCGGTGCCTCGGCCGTCGCCTCGGCGGGTGTGGAAATCATGTCCGACTCGCCGATCTCGCTGTGCTCCGCGGATCCGGAGACGATGACCTCTTCGGAATTCCCGATGACCGCGCCATCGGTGGATTCAGCGGAAGCAGCGGAAGCAGCGGCGGCTGCGGCTGCGGCGGCGGAATCTTTCTTGGAAGGTTGCTTGGGCGCGGGACGCGTGGCGGCCTGGAGGTTGCCCATGGCGAAGTCGATGACATGGCCCTGGTGGAGAAGCCAGAGAAGGTCAGCTCCGAGAGCCTGTTCGCGCTTCTTCATGGTCTCGGCATCGGGAGTTGCCGATGCGGCCGGGGTCTCGGGCGCCTGAATGATATCCGGGGCAGATTCCGGCGCGGTCTCTGCAGCGGCAGCTTCAGATTCCGCAGATCCCTCGGGTGCTGCCGGAGTGGCGGTTTCCGCGGTTTCTGTCCGGAGTGCGAGGAGTGCGGTCCACTGCTTGTCACGGCGCTGGTTCGGATGCGCCTCGAGGTACTCGAGGATGGCGCGGAAGTTCTCACCGATCGGGGTGGTCTCCCTGTCGAGATAGCGGGGACGCGCCATGGAGACGTGGATGATCTTCTTGTGCGACTTGAAGAGCTGGAGTCCGCGTCCGGTGAGTTCCTTGCCGACCGCCTGGGCCAGCGGAAGAGGGAAACGGTCCATCTCGCGGAGGTTCTTGAGCAGCAGTTCGCGCAGGAGCTGTGTCGAGTCGTGCAGGGCGGCGCGGCCGGAGAGGGTGATCTCTCCCTCGGCGGCTTCCACCTCGTTCTCCGCGTGGTGCTCCTGGAAGTGGGCCGTGGCCTGCTCGAGCGAAAGCCCTCCCTCTTCGGAGGCTGCCGGCGCGGTGCCTTCCTCGGCGACCTCTTGTTCTGCCGCAACGTCGCTCTCCGCGGATTCCGGCGCAGGTTCCCCGGCGGGTGCTGCCGCCGTTGCGCTCTCTTCGGAGGCTGCGGCTGGAGTGATTTCCCCGGAGGCTGGAAGTTCGGCTCCCTCGGCGACCTCGGTCGCTGCCACCGCTTCCGTCGTGATCCCGCTCTCGGCAACCGGAGCCACGGCAGGTTCCTCAGCCGCAGGCGCCTCATTTTCCGACCCGGGGGTCATGGGGATGTAGATGGTCTTGGTCGACTGCTCGCTCTTCCACTGCTCGATGAGGGCCTTGTCACGGACCATGCGGATGCGTGACTTATAGACCTCGAAGGGCATGTTCTTGAACCGCGAGGCGTGGAGAGAGATCACGCGGGAGGTGTACTCGTGATGGTTCGGGGGTCCGAGCAGGACGCCGCTCATGCCGCACTGGGCCACGACGGTGAAGGCACCTTTGGGAGGCTCTGTCGCCACCGATGACTTGCGGTAGAATTGTCCGAGGTGCTTGGCGAGGAGATGGTTCACCGCCTCCTTGCGCGAGGTCCAGAGGGAACCGTCCCGCTTGACGCGGAAAAGCCCAGCCGTCTGATCGGACTCGGGGGTCAGCTTCACGCTGTAGCGGTCCGAGAGTTGGAGGATGAGGCGGGCAAGCTCGAAGAGCGGATAGGCCTTGGCGCGGGAACGGACCTGCTTGGCGATCCCCTCGATGGCCGGTTCTTCGGAAACGAGATCGAGCTTCCAACCCTCGAGCACGGGTTGCTGAGGTGGTTCGGGGCGGCGCTCCCTGGGATCGCGCGCACCTCTGCGGTCGTCGCGGCCACGGCCTCCTCCGGCCTGACCGTCCCTCCGTCCCTCGGGACGGGGACCGCGATCACGGCCCTCTCCACCTTGTCCGGCGTTTCCGCCTTGTCCACCGTTCCCACGGGGACCTGCGTTGCGGGGGCCTTCACGGCGAGGACCGCGTTCGCCGTCGCGCCGCGGACCACGGCCTCCCGGTCTGCCCTGGCGATCGTGGCGGTCTCCACGGGCGGCCCTGTCGCCTTCGTCGAATTTAGCGGCGAGCCTCGCGGTGGCATCGGAGGTGCCGGCCGTTTCGGTCGTCCAGGAAGGACGGAACATTTGGGAAAGATCAATTCCCAGATTGGAAAGATCGGCGGGTGCGTTGGATTCGTCGCTCATCGGATGGTCAGTTACACTAGGGAAGCACTGATTTAATCCCATGAAGGCCGCTGAAGAGCAATTGCTGATTTTTGAAGGCGCGAGCGCTGGGCGATACCCGCAGCGGTCTCGCCCGAGCAAGCAACGCCACAAAAATCGACAAATGGCTTCAGCCCTCCGGGTTGCGGAGATAACCGGCCGGGGCTGCGTTGGCTTGGCACTTACAGCCCGCTGCGGGGATGCTCGTGCCAAGCCGCCTTGCCCGCGGCCAGTTCTTCCCGCAACGGCCTCTATGCGATTAAATCAGCGATTCCCTTGCATGAGAGGAGTGCCTCTGGGGAAGCAGGAAACCATCGCGCGTGTCGGGGCGTCGGATCCGCCTTCACGGAATGTCCGTACCTCATGAGGCGGAGAACGGCGTCACCAGCTCGCGAAGACGCGCGGGGACAGTGGCGCGGATGCGGCTGAACTCCTCTTCGTAGGCGGTCTCGTGCACCACGCCCTCGCGGTGGAGTCGGGCGAGGAGATCGGAGCGGTCGTGTGGCAGATGAAGCACGATCTGCTGACTGCCGTTGCCGACGAGTTCGCCGAGCTTTTCGACCAGAAGGTCGAGACCCTCGCCCGAGTGGACCGAGATGAAGAGGGCGTCGGGATGGGTGTTCCGCAGCATCGCCCTGGTGAGGGGATCCTCGACGCGGTCGATTTTGTTGAAGACGGTGAGTGTCTTCTTGGTGTCCGCGCCGAGTTCCTCCAGCACCTTCATCGTGGTGCCGTGAAACTCGAGCACGCGGGGATGGGAGGCATCGAGCAGGTGGACGAGGAAGTCGGCCATGACCGCCTCCTCGAGCGTGGCGTTGAACGACTCGACCAGCTGGTGCGGCAGCTTGCGGATGAATCCGACCGTGTCGGTGAGGAGCAGAGGCTGCCTGTTGGGGAGGTCGATCTTGCGCGTCATCGTGTCAAGGGTGGCGAAGAGGGCGTCCTCTACCAGGACATCCGCACCCGTGAGGCGGCGCAGCAGCGAGGACTTGCCGGCGTTGGTGTACCCGACGATCGCGGCGTTGGGAACGGGTGCGCGTTTGCGGTCCTTGCGCTGGTTGGCGCGGTTGCGCCGCACCTCGACGAGGTCGCGCTTGAGGCGGTCCATCTGGCCGCGGATCTTGCGCTTGTCCTGCTCGAGCTGGCTCTCGCCTTCACCCTTGGAGCCGATGCCGCCGCCCTGCTTGCCGAGGTGACCCCAGGCACGGGTGAGGCGCGGGAGCGAGTAGGTCATGCGGGCGAGATCCACCTGGATCTTCGCCTCGCGGGTCTGGGCCCGGGCGCCGAAGATATCGAGGATGATCTCCTGGCGGTCGATCACGGTGATCTTGGCGAGGTTCTCCCAGTTGCGCTGCTGGGCCGGGGTCAGTTCGTTGTCGAAGATGATGGCATCGCATGCGAGCGACTTGGCGTGCTCGCAGATCTCCTCCGCCTTGCCGGAGCCCAGGAGGTAACGGGCCTGCGGTTCGCGGATCTGCACGAGCTGCCTGCCGACGACCGGGACGCCGAGTGTGCGTACCAGCTCGCCCAACTCGGTGAGGAGGTCGTCGGCATCGTCCCGTCCGGCCGCCTCGAAGTGGGCGCCCACAAGGAGGGCGCGCTCGACCATCTTTTCGCGGCGTTTGATTTCGAACATAGGAGAGGCTGAAGACTGAAGGGGTTGAGGAGGGGATTAGGCTGTTAGACTATTAGACTGTTAGGTCAGAGGAGAGTGATTGAAGAGAAAAGCATCGTCCAAGACGGCGTGGTCTGCATCTTTTGATTTCACAGCCATCCCACAGGGGCATAAAGACTGAGTGCTGATTAAGTATTGAAGGGGTAGGAAGGGTGATTTTGGTTAGAAGTGGTTTTAGAATTTCTGGATTTGAAGTGCTGGGCGAGCAGTTGAGAGGGGTGCTGTCCCATAGGTTA
>CANKJN010000073.1 GCA_947482345.1 Spartobacteria bacterium | reverse complement strand
GAACAAAACAGCCACCTCTGCTCCCGTATGCCCCTTGCTCCTCAATGCTATGACTCTCTTCCTCAGATCATCGCTATAGCTCTTCATCCACCCCTTTTAACACTACTCCAAAAAAACGACAGATATATTAGAAAATGCTCTAAGGCTGGAGACCGAAGGCTGAAGGTTATTTGGGACAGCCAAAAACCCGGGTCTCAACACCTGCTTCTCGATTTTCTCAGTTGCTCACTCCCTCAATCTCTCAAGACCAGAGTGCTTCCACAGCCTTCACCGCCTTGGTGTAGAGAGGATGTCGTCCGCCCCGGGCCAGTTCGGCCAGTAGGATTTCGCGGGTCTCTTCCCTAGGGGCTCGGACCATGCGGGTGGTGGCGGCTAGGGATTCTCCCTTCGCGGTGGTGACATAGAGATCGGAATCCGCTTCGCGCACCAGGGAGAAGGTCGCCTTTTCGGAGGAGAGTTCCATTCGGCTGATGCTGGAGCCTTCCGTTTCCGTGAGGGTAACGGCGATCGTTCCTCCCGAGGGTTCCCGGAAAAGAGGGTTGTCGGATGAGTCGGTCAGGATCCAACCCAGCCTGTCGGCAAGCCAGCCGACAAGAAGGAGCGCGGTGGTGCGGCATCCGGGGGCGTGCGTGATGGCGAGCGAGCGAAGGTTGCTGAGTTCCGGCAAGGTACCCGGTGAGTCGAAGATGCCGGCAAGTGCCTGACGCACGGGCAGGGATCGAGCCCAGTTCAGGTCGCAGAGGATGGTACGGGCCTCGGAGAGACCCGCGATTTTCCCAATGAGGTCAAACTGCTCGGAAGGTTTCTTCCAATGACGGCTGTCAAAGAGGAGTCTGTCGACCCAGCGCCAGAGCTTGCCGTCGATCGGTGCGTGGAAGTCGGCCTGCCACCAAAGGGCGAGTGGAAGGTCGGAATCAAGATGGGAGAAGACGACGCTCTGGAGTGAGCGGGCCGCCTCGCCGGCAAGTCGGAAGGAGATCTGCTCGCTGCAGACAGCGCCCCCCTTGGATCCGCGCGGGTAGCAGTGCATGGTGATCCATGCATCCGCCGAGGTTCCCTCGGCGTTGGGATCCGCCTCGATGAGGATCGCGCGCATGGCATGCTCCCCTGCGATCCCCTGGATGATTGCGCTATTGCGCTGCAGCGAACCTTCTTTCTCGTTGTAGATCGCCAGATTGATCAGCGAGGCACGGGTCTTGGAATCGCCGCTCTCTTCCCAGAGGCGTCCCAGTTCGCGCTCGATGCCGCCGATCGGCACCGCAATGCCGGGTAGGAAGCTCACATTCTCCTCCAGGTGACGCCGTGGCGTGCCGCGAGATCAGCCGCCGCAGCCGGGCCCCATGATCCGGCGGAGTGGAAAGCGAGGTCGTCGGAGCGTGTCTTCCATGCCTCCTCGATCCCGTCGACGAAAGTCCACGCCTCCTCGACCTCGTCGCGTCGGGCGAAGAGGGTGGCGTCGCCGGACATGGCGTCGAGCAGGAGGCGCTCGTAGGCCTCGGGGGTCGCCTTGCCGAAGGAGGTGCCGTAGTGGAAGTCCATCTTCACCGGCTCGATGCGGAGACTGGAGCCCGGCATCTTGGCGCTCATGCGCAGGGAGACCCCCTCGTCGGGCTGGATGCGGATGACAAGAACGTTCTCGTCAAGGCCCTCGCCGGTGCTGTTGAAGAGGACGCGCGGCACGCTCTTGAAGGTGATGGCGATCTCGGTGCCGCCCTTGGGCATCCGCTTGGCGGTGCGGATGAAGAAGGGGACTCCGGCCCAGCGCCAGTTGTCGATGTTCACCTGCAGCGCGACGTAGGTCTCCGTCACGGAATCCTTAGGCACGCCCTCGGCCTCGCGGTATCCGGGGACGGGTTGGCCGTTGATGAGGCCCGCGCTATACTGGGCACGGACAACGTGGTTGAAAACGTCGTCGCCTCGGAGGGGACGCAGAGAGCGGAGCACCTTGACTTTCTCGTCGCGGATCGCGTCGGCGCTCAGGCTCGTTGGGGGCTCCATCGCGGTGAGGGTAAGGAGCTGGAGGAGATGGTTCTGGACCATGTCCCGCATCGCCCCGGAGGTGTCGTAGTATCCCGCGCGACCTTCGACCCCGAGCGGTTCGGCTGCCGTGATCTGGACATGGGCGATGTGGTTGTTGTCCCAAATGGACTCGAAGATGGAGTTGGCGAAGCGCATCACCATGATGTTCTGCGCGGTCTCCTTTCCGAGGTAGTGATCGATGCGGTAGGTGTCGCGCTCGGGGAAAACCTCGCTGACAAGCCTGTTGAGCTTCTGCGCGCTGGCGAGATCCTTCCCGAAGGGCTTCTCCACGATGACGCGGGCCCAGCTTCCGGGGGTGGCGGTATTCAGCCCGCTCTTCCGCAGGTGATCGAGGATGACGGGGAACTGGTCCGGCGCCACGGCCAGGTAGTAGAGACGGTTGCCTCCGGTGCCGCGCTCTCGGTCGGCCTTCTCCATTTCGGCGGCCAGTGTGCGGTAACCCTCGGCGTCGTCGAAGGGGCTCTGGTGGTAATGGATGGAGGAGGCGAAGCTTGCCCAGAGTTCCTCGTTGATCGGGGTGCGGGAGAACTTCCGGGTCGCCTCCTCAAGCTCCTTGCGGAATTGCTCACTGGTCTTCTCCCTGCGGGCGAAGCCGATGATCGTGACGGCGGGAGGCAGCGCCCCCTCGGCGGCGAGGTTGTAGAGCGCCGGGATGAGCTTGCGGTGGGTGAGGTCGCCGGTCGCCCCGAAGATGACGAGGGTGCACGGTTCCGGCGAGAGGCGGTTGGCTATTCCCTCGCGTATAGGGTTGATGGTCGGAGAGTGCATGGAGAGTGAAGGGTGAAACCTGAAACTTGAAACCTGAAGTAAGAGGCGAAATCGAGAATGTTCCGGAAGTTAATTGGAGGAGGATTCTGTGATCGGAGAATCAAAAAACCGTGATGGGATCATGGGCAGGCGGAAGAAAGGTGTCTCGGCTCTCAACCCTTTCAGGTTTCAAGTTTCAGGCTTCCTTCTTTTATCGTCAGGGGAGGGGGAAGGGCGCCGTGAACTTGGTCACTTCGTTCCGGAGCGTGGCGAGGGCTGCGTCATCGTTGCGGGCCTGGAGGCCTGCGTGGATGAAGTCGGCCACCTGCATCATCTCTTCCTCCTTGAGGCCGCGCGTGGTCATCGCGGGGGTACCGAGTCGGATGCCGCCCGTCTTGCTGATCGGCTCGGTGTCGAAGGGGATGGCGTTCTTGTTGACGGTGATGGCTGCCTTGTCGAGGGCTTCCTGGGCCTCGAGTCCGTTGATGCCGCTGGGGCGGAGGTCGACGAGGAGGACATGGTTGTCAGTGCCGCCGGAGCTGATGGTGTAGCCGAGTACCGAGAGGCGTGCCGCGATGGCCTTGGCATTGAGGACGATCTGCTTGGCGTACTCCTTGAAAGAGGGCTGAAGCGCCTCGTGGAAGCAGACGGCCTTCGCCGCGATGACCTGCATGAGAGGGCCTCCCTGAACGCCGGGGAAGACCTGGCCGTCGACCTTCTTCGCGTACTGCTCCTTGCAGAGAATGAGTCCGGAACGGGGGCCGCGGAGGCTCTTGTGCGTGGTGGTGGTGACGAAGTCGGCGTAGGGGACGGGATTCGGATGGGCGCCGCCGGCCACAAGACCGGCGATGTGGGCCATGTCGACGAAGAGGTAAGCTCCGACGGAATCTGCGATCTGGCGCAGGCGTGCGAAGTCGATCTCGCGCGGGTAGGCGGATGCGCCGGCGGTGATCATGCGCGGCTTCACTTCCTCCGCCTGTTTGGCAAGGGCGTCGTAGTCGATGCGTCCGTCGGCCTGCGAGACACCGTAGTGTGTCACCTGGTAGAGTTTGCCGGAGAAGTTGGCCTTGTGCCCGTGGGTGAGATGGCCGCCGTGGGCGAGATCCATGGTGAGGATCCTGTCGCCGGTTTGGAGGACACTGAAATAAACGGCCATGTTGGCCTGGCTTCCGCTGTGGGGTTGCACATTGGCGTGCTCGGCTCCGAAGAGCTTCTTCGCACGCTCGATAGCGAGGGTCTCGACGACATCGACATGCTCACACCCTCCGTACCAACGGCGTCCGGGGTAGCCTTCGGCATACTTGTTGGTGAGGCAGGACCCCTGCGCCTGCATGACGGCCTGGCTGGTGAAGTTCTCCGAGGCGATCAGTTCGATGTGTTCGATCTGGCGGTGGTGCTCCGCAGCGATGGCGGCGGCGATCTCGGGATCGGTCTGCGCCAGGGCGCTCATGGAATTCAGGGTGTGGTTGGTGTCGGTTGCTTGGGACATGGTGATTGATGATTGATCCACAAAATCGAGGAGTTGTGCCAGCGCGCTTTTAATCACATCGCGGCACCGCTTATAGACAGGGAGACCTTGGCCGATCGGATCGGGGACATCCCCCCCTCCGCGGAAGAACTCGCCGAGGAGACGGACCTTGGGGCTGTGCTCTGGAAAGAGGAGGTCAATCACCCGTCGATGCTCCCGTGTCATCGTGAAGACATGGGTGACCTTTTCCAGGAGTTCCTCGGTGACGGGTTGGCTACGGAAGTTGCCAAGGCTGATGCCCAGTTCGGCAAGGGCATCGACCGCGGGTTGGCTGGCCCTGGATCCCTCGGGGGCGCTCACGCCAGCCGAGAGGATGGCGATGTCGGTGCGCTCCCTTAGGAAATGGCGCATGAGTCCCTCGGCCATGGGGCTGCGGCAAACATTCCCCGTGCAGACAAAGAGGATGGTTTTACGGGGCTTTGAGGATCCTCTCTCTTGCTGGGATGACATCCGTGACAGGATAGTCTCCGCTTCTCTGAAGTCAATCAGGCTCAACGGTGGCGATGATGGGATTTAATCAGGGGTTCCTAAACATCCTTTGATGGACGCATTGGTCAGATCAGATGTTTATTTTTAGTGACAGGGGACACGCTTGGTGATACGTCTTAATCTTCAAACGTTATGCAACGCAAAAGTGCCTTCTCCCGCAGACTCCCCGATCTGGTCACCGAGGAACTCGTATCAGTTCTCTCCAAGAAAGGGGCATCCTTTGAGTTCAAACAGCTCTTTGACGTGGTTCATGAGCGCCTGAAGAAGCGCAATGCCGCCAGCGGTGGCGAGGAGATGCTTCGACTGCGCGCCTACGAGAAGCTTCAGCACCTTGTTTCCCGTAACATGGTGAAAAAGAATGGCAAGAAGTACAAAGGACTCGCCTCCCTCGCCAATGCGATCGCACCCGAGGAGCCACTCCCGCCCTCCGTTGTGCCTGCCTCCAAAGCAGCCCCTGCTAAGAAAGCGGCTCCGAAGGCTCCCGCAGCTAAGGCTGCTCCGAAGGCTCCCGCAGCTAAGCCCGCTCTCAAGAAGGTTCCTTCCAAGCCCGTCGCCGCCAAAAAAGTGGCGAAGGTCGTGGCCAAGAAGGTTCCCACCAAGCCGGTTGCCAAGCCTGCCAAGAAGGCCTCCAAGTAACTGGGAGCGGGGGCTTTCACGGTTTCTTTTACGGGTTTTTCATCTTACTTCATGGATAATCAGCTTCCCCAGTATTCCGCACTCCTTGTGCACATCGTTTCAGGTGTTGGCTTCGCCATGACCACTTGGATCGGAAGCCTCCTTCTAGGCCGTATCGGCCGTCGCACCGGAGCCAAGGATGTTCCCTACGAGTGCGGCATGATCCCAGAGGCGGGCTCCCAGCCGCGCTTCAGCGTGAAATTCTATCTCGTGGCGATGCTCTTCATCCTGTTCGATATTGAAATTGTTTTCCTCTACCCATGGTCGGTCATTTACCGCGAGTATCTCCAGCAGTTCGGAGCGCATATTCTTGTGGTTCTTGCTACCTTCACGGCGATCCTGTTTGCTGGATATCTCTACGCAATCAGGAAGGGAGCGCTCGACTGGTCGAAGTAGTCGTCGCAGCTGTTAGCTGCGGCAGGGTTCCACTTCAAAAAGAGAGCCTAGGTGTGCTTTTTTGTGTGCTTGAGGGTGGGTCTCACCCCTCCAAAGTGGCACCAATCTTCACTGTGACCTGCCAGTGGGCGACCTTACCTTCCTCAAGCTGGGCACGGGTCTCGACAACCTCCAGCCATCGGAGGTTCTTTTCAGTAAGGGCCGCTTTGGCCACTGCATGTTGAACCGCATCCTCGATGCTCTTGGTGGAGGAACCGACGAGTTCGATCTTTTGGTACGTGTGATTGCTCATAAACAACCTATCGGGCCGGAACCGACTTCTGTCCATTAAGGAAGTGCTGTTTTAATCCCATGCAGGCCGCTGAAGAGCATTTGCTGATTTTTGAACGGCACTTCTCTGCAGAGAAGCGGTGCCGTCCCCCATCGGGACGGGGGATCATGCCTTCGGCATGCTTCTCCGCGCCTCTTCCCAGAGGCTTGGTTGAAGGCGCGAGTGCTGGGCAACACGTAGCTGCGGGAGTTGCTTGGGTAGATTTGCCGCAGGCAAACCCGTCAGGGCGAGCCTCTCGGGAGCGAGCGAATCAATACCCGCAGCGGTCTCGCCCGAGCAAGCAACGCCACAACGACGAGCGGCGGGAGCCGCGTCGTAGCCTGCGAAGCAGTCCGAAGGACGAGCCCGTCGGGAGACGGCGAGGCAAAAATCGACAAATGGCTTCAGCCCTGCGTGTTGCGGAGATCCAAGCCAAAGGCCACAAAGCCTTTGGCTTCGTGGCGTGGCACGGGGGCCAACTGCGTTGGCTTGGCACTTTGCTTGCCCGGCCGTTGCTTCGCATCCGTTACGGCAGCCCACTGCGGGGATGCTCGTGCCAAGCCACCTTGCGCGCGGCCAGTTCTTTCCGCAACGGCCTCTATGCGATTTAATCAGCGGTTCCTTAATTCATGAGAATGCCCGATGTCAATATCCTGATCTATGCGCATCGGAGGGAGGACCCTCACCATGAGTTCTATAAATCATGGCTTCAGGATCTGGCAAATGGAGATGAGATGTTTGCGCTGTCATCGCAGGTGGCCACTGCGTTTGTTCGTATCGTGACTCACCCGTCATTCCGTCCCTTCCCCACGCCCCTGATCCAGGCAGTTAGCGTCATCGATTCATTATTAGCTGCCCAGTCATGCGTGCTGCTTGGGCCTGGTGAGAATCACTGGAATCTTGTCCGTCGGATCTGCATTGAATCAACGTCCCAAGGGAAATTGGTGGGTGATGCACAGCATGCCGCGGTAGCTCTGGAACATGGTTGTACTTGGGTAACGCGCGATTCGGATTTTGACCAATTCAGGGGATGTGGATTGAGAGTCGAGATTTTGACTCCATGAACTGGATCACAAGTCAAATTGGAGCGCGTGAGCACTGTGTTGGAGAAAAAGCGAAAAGCTGAAAGTGGAAAAGCTGAAAGGCTGAGGGATCCCGTGGAGCGGGAGGGGATAGGTAATCGGTTATGGGTAATCGGGGGAATCTGGAGAGTGATAGAAACCACGAACTTCACGAAAATACACGAAGGTGGAAGACGTTGTTGAAGGTTCTTGGTTCTTGGGTTGGCAACTAGCAACTAGTAACCAGCAACCAGCAACCAGCAACCAGCAACCAGCAACCAGCAACCAGCAACCAGCAACGAGGATCGAGGATCGAGGAGCAGAGATGGGAAGGTGGGAAAGAGACTGAAGGCTGTTAGTTGGGGGTGAACAGGGAAACGGTTACTTGACAATTCTTAAGGTGAATGAAATCTATTCATATCGTGAATAAGATAAAAACTCGTTGGTTCCAACCGCATGTGGAAAAAGCCATGAGGGTGATGCCTGTGACGGTTCTTACCGGGCCACGACAGACTGGCAAAACCACCTTGGCGAAGGAAGTTGAGCCGTCGGCCGCCTATCACACTCTGGATGATCTCGGGATTCTGAATCAAGCGCTGCAGGATCCAGCTTCACTCACTCTGGAGCAACCAGTGATCATTGATGAGGTGCAGCGTGCACCTCTTCTCGTACTGGCAGTGAAACATGCCGTGGATCAGCACAGGCGGGCCGGTGCCTTCCTCTTGACGGGTTCGGCCAATCTTCTGCTTATGAAGTCCATTGCGGACTCACTTGCTGGTAGAGCCATCTATCTCCAGCTTCCACCATTTTGTCCAACGGAGTGGCTGGGGAGGGAGGGCAATCTACTTCCTCTTGATCGTTTGTTTGATGCGGATTTTGAGCTGAGGGAATGGCCCGTCGGGCAGGGGAACTGGCCTCTTTGGCTTTTAAGAGGGGGGTTTCCTCCGGCATTGGAGATAGCCAATGAATCGGATCGAAATCTCTGGATGGGGGCCTATGTTCAGACCTATCTGGAGCGGGATCTACGGCAACTCAGTGAGGTTTCGAGTCTGCCTGACTTTCAGCGCCTCATGGTGATGGCTGCCCAACGAACTGGTCGTCTGCTTAATCAGGCTGAACTGGCACGTGATGCATCCCTGTCTCAGCCGACGACGCATCGGTACCTGAATCTGCTTGAGGCTGGGTGCATTATGACGCGGTTGCGCCCATTTACCTCCAATCCCACGACGGCATTGATCAAGACCCCCCGTCTCTACTGGCGCGACTGCGGTCTGGCATCATGGCTTGCCGGCATAAGGTCATCCAAGGCCGCCACTGCGCGAATGGATGCAGGGTTCTGGCTTGAACAGACTCTCTTTCAGACGCTCCAGACATGGCAGGCGCTTGATCCACAGTCTCGCTGCCTCCATTTCTGGCGAGATCGCTCCGGCAGGGAAGTCGATTTTATTCTGGAGAAGGAAGGACGATTTGTTGCACTTGAGATCAAGACATCCAAGCAAGTGAATCCTTCTGATGCCTCTGGAATCAAAGCGCTTCGTGAAACGATGAAGAATAAGAAAGCACTAGTCCGGGGCGCTGTCCTTTACGGTGGAAACGAACCGCGCCATCTTTCTCATGATGACCTGGCCTTGCCGTGGGGATGGATGGTGCCGATGAACTCATGAATGAATCCCGAGAATTACTTGCGATCCTAACTGCTATTGGGAAAAACACCAAAAACAGTCTCTGACGTGCCTGTTCCCATTTTCCACTTTCCTCTTTTTAAATTTCCTCTTTTTTCATGAACTGGATCACAAGTCAGATTGGTGCTCGTGAGCACTATGCGATTCCGCGAGTGCTTCACCGCGTGGGGAAGCTGGAGCGGCTTTACTCCGACTTCTGGGCTTCTGCTCCCTGGAGGTTGATCGGGAAGCTGACCGGCAAGGGGAGCATGTCGACTCGCTTCCATCCCGATTTGGCCGATGCATCCGTGACAGCATTCAACCTCCAAGCACTCAAAGCCTCCCGCCAGCGTTTTGCCAATCCCTATGATGGCTTTTTCCAAATCGGACGACAGTTCGGGGAACTCGTCGTTAAAGACTTGGAAAAACAGTCGAGAGTCGAACGTCGAGTGTCGAGGGCTATGCTGGCCGAGTCGAGGGACAAGGGAAGAGGGACGAGAGCCCCCAACTCCCAGCTTCCAGCTACCAGCTCCACTGTATTTTTTGGTTACGACACCGGTTTCCTAGAACCTGCCCGATGGATCAAGGCACGGGGAGGGAAGACGATCGTCTGCCAGATGGATCCGGCCCGCTATGAGGTCGAACTGGTGAAGGAGGAGGAGAAGCGCTGGCCCGGGTGGGCGAAGCGATCAGTCGAGGTTCCTGAAGCCTACTACCGCCGCCGTGAAGAAGAGTGGGCAGTCGCCGATCTGGTGATGGTCAACTCGGAGTGGACGAAGGCGGCTTTAATACGCCAGGGGGTGAGCGACGATAAAATCGTCATAGTACCTCTCGCCTATGAGGCGGGCGATAGGGGACGAAACCTGCTGCAACGGATGCGAAGCAACGGCCAGGCAAGCAAACTGGAAACTGGCTGTAACGGATGCGAAGCAACGGCCGGGTCTGCAAACCTGAAGTTGGCTGAAAAGGATGCTAAGCAACGGCAAGTTTCATCCTTTTCCCTAAAACGCCCTCTTCGCGTTTTGTTCCTCGGCCAAGTAATTTTACGCAAGGGCATCCAGTACCTGATCGAGGCGGCGACGCTTCTGAAGAATGAGGCCATCCATTTTGATATCGTGGGTTCGATTGGGATCTCTGATCAGGCTGTCGCCTCGGCTCCATCCAACATGACCTTCCACGGCCCAGTGAGCCGGGACCGGACGGAGGGGTTCTACCGCTCGTGCGATCTCTTTGTCCTGCCGACTCTCTCGGATGGATTTGCCCTGACCCAGCTCGAGGCGATGGCGCATGGTCTGCCAGTGATCGCCACGCCGAACTGCGGGGAGGTGGTGACCGATGGCGTGGATGGTCTGATCGTGCCGGGTTCGGATTCCAATGCCCTGGCGGAAGCATTCCAGTTGCTCATCCAGGATCCGGAGAAGCTTCGGTCGATGAGTGCGGCGACGGGGGCCAAGGTGGAGCACTTCAGTCTTGGGAGGCTGGGTGAGAATCTGGAAGAGGTGGAAAAAAAATTAATAATGGAAAATGGAAAATGAAAAATGGGGGAGGGAAGGGGGGGGAATTAAAAATGGAAAATGCCGTAACGGCTGCGGAGCAACGGCCGGGCCTGCCAAAATGAAAAATGGGGACTGAACCAAGCCGGGGGAAGGAGGGGGAAGCCGTTGTTGTTTGAAGGTTCTTGGTTCTTGGGTTGGCAACCAGCAACTAAGAACTAAGAACTAAGAACTAAGAACTAAGAACAAGCGGTAGCTAGAGGTTTCGGCTCTGCTTGATCTCGTGCCGATCCCTTAGGGTTTCAAAAAATGATGTGAGGGTTTGAAGGGAGGGGGGAGTCACTGTCAGGGCCTCGTACCCTTCATCATCGGGTGAGGTGATTCCAGAACAGAGGCGTCGTAATGCCAGATCCATATCCGTTGTACGGTTGGCTTTTTGAAAAGCTGCTATCATATCCGAGATTTCAAAACCATGGTCCGTGAACAGAGTGTAGAGATCATACCAGTCGCGTGATTTTGAGCGTCGCGCGCAGACAAGACATTTCAGGCTGAAGATCTCCTTGGTCGTTGCTATTCTTGGATTAGCTCCTGCGGCACTCTCCTGAAAGAGGAGTGGCCAAGCTGATTGGTCCTCGGCCAGGAAGGTGATCTTGACTCCCTCGCCGGATATGAAGTCCTGCTGGTAATCATGAAGGGACTGCCCTGCAATCAGGAACTCGTCATAGTTTGCAAGGTTATCGTTCCTGGTCCAGTCGGGGAACTTCTTCAGGAGAAGACTGATCCCCGCGGTGGGGAGCTTTTCGGAAAGAAAGGCAAAATCCAGATCTTCGCTTTGACGATGGCCGATCCTCAGTGTGAGGGCTGTGCCCCCAATGAGGATGGCGCCTTGAAGTAGTGGCTCTTCGCGGAGTTTGAGCCAAAGTTCCCTTGTTGGCTTGGGAAGCAGGTTGATATGCGATTTCATGAGCATTGGGTGAATCCTCTTTCCATGTTCCGGAGGATCCGGTTGACCTCAATGGCGACGCGCTGGGATTCGGAGGGAGATTGTGTGCACAGAATCGTCCATTCCTTTTGAATCGTTGCGATCCCGAAATCCCGGGCTAGTTGGAGGAGTTGAGTAAACCGGGGGTTGAGGAGTGCTTTGCGGATGAAAACTTCCTTGGGGGCTTTGGAATTCGACCAGATAAGGCCGGGGTAGCGCTTATTGAGATCAGCCGAAGTCTGATTATTCCTTAAGGAGAGAGGCTTCTCCTGGAAATGAACCTGGTAGCCAATCGTGTCTGCCAATCGTAAGAGGTGAGGCAGTGGGATCCTTCCGTGGGATTCTGCCCTGCGAAGCATGGAGAGGGAGATGCCGCTTTTGCGGGCAGCGTTTTCCTGGGTAAGTTTGAGGGCCTTGCGTTTCTTAGAGAGGGCATGGCCAACTTCTTCGGGATGCTTGGGCTGCAAAGAGTTGATGACCATAGGCTGAAAATCGCTCATATATGAACGATTTCAAGTTTATTGTCTCTTAAGGAAGCGCTGATTAAATCCAGATTTTGCAATGGAACCCTGACAACAGGTCTGGTGTGTTCACCAAGATGGTGAAGTCGAAGCAAGGGAGGTAGAACCACGAAACACGCGAAAGTCACGAAATGCCGAGGGGTGAGAGAAGAGAAATTGGAGTCCAATGACTTCCTTCATTTCGTGCTTTTCGTGACGGTATGAAGTCATTGAAGTAACCGGCGCTGGGCAGATCGAAAGGTTTGATCCAATGTCCCCTGCGGAATCCGTGAGTGCTT
>CANKJN010000072.1 GCA_947482345.1 Spartobacteria bacterium | reverse complement strand
GGAGAGGACGTAGCGGCCAGAGTTCATGGCCGAGTATCCTCAAAAAACGTCGCTCAAAGTTCAAATGCGTGGCATCCAATTTGGGTCGCAAATCACTCATCTTGAAGAAACAACAAAAACCAATCACCCTCTCAGCCGGACACTAGTGTGTTGAAACCAAAAAATCCAACCTCCCTTTTCTCAAAGAGCCCAGCCTCATTAGGTCGTTAGACAGGGTATGTATCGGCAATTATCAGGATTATCACGCATCGGCCATTGACACGGGAAGAGAGGCAATGCTAGGTACATTCGACGGAGTACCACAAGATCATGGATACCCTACTTGACCAACCAGTGCTTGTGCTCAACAGGTTGTGGCAGGCCATCAATACCTGCTCGGCGCGCAGGGCCCTTGCGCTGCTTTATCAAGGACACGCCCAGGTAGTGGCCACGGACGGATCAAGCAACTACCTGACCCATGATTTTTCAAGTTGGAGGCATTTCTCCCTCTCCAATCCCGAACCCAAGATGCTTCAGACCATCTCGCTCAGGATCCGCGTCCCTCGCATCATCGTGCTCTGCCTCTTCGACAGACTGCCGAAAAAAGAGGTGAAGTTCACGAGGCACAATGTCTTCGAGCGTGATAAAAACACCTGCCAGTATTGCGGAAACCACTTCGAGAGATCCGACCTGAACATCGATCACGTCCTGCCGCGAGACCGCGGCGGACAGACAACATGGGAGAACGTGGTTTGCTCGTGCATCACCTGCAATACCCGAAAGGGAAACCGACTTCCGCATGAAGCCCGGATGCAACTTCTCAGAAAACCCAAACGCCCCAAGTGGCGCCCTTTTGTGAACATCACCTTCGCCGGAGGTATCGACACAAGCTGGACCCACTTCATCGACCTCGCCTACTGGAACGTGGAACTGGGTGAATAGCGCCGAAAGCGAGACCAGATTTTTCGAATCTTTGCTCTTTTGCAGCGGGTGGATAAGGGGGGTTGCAACATTGGAAAGTGGAGGGAAGCAAGCCCTGCCGACACCCTATGAACGGGATGCAAAAAAACCGCCTGCAATCAGCATTTTTTTAGCAGCACGGTATCTTTGGTCATCGCTCCATCGCGATCGCCTCATCGGCGGCGAGGAGACCACTGGCCAGCGCGGAATCGATGCTGGCATGGGCGACCTGATCACCGGCAAGCCAGAGATTGGCCCCCTGTCGCCGGGAGAGTTGCAGGGCGCTGAAGCCGCTCCGCTGGGAGGGAAGAGCGTGACGGACACGCACCTCCTTGAGAAATTCCCATCCGGCGAAGGCTGGAAAGATCGCCGTGATCTCCTCCCGGGCATGGCGGATCAGTCCGGCCTGATCAAGTTCGTGCAACTTGAGAATGGTCGCGGAGAGGAGACGACTTCCCGGGGGGGCGTATTCCGGCGCCGTGTTCGTGAGATCGGTGAAATGCCGCACCAGGCGATCCTTACCCTCGGGAAGCACCAGCAGAGCTCCCTCGTACAGGGGATCCTCCCCAGTGAAATAGAGCGTGGTGACCTCGCTCCACGAACGCCCTCCCTCCAGAGGCAATCCGAGCAGGGAGCGGCTGGCGGGCTCCCCTGTGGCAAGCACAAGGGCACTGCATTCGATCCTGTCACCGGAGGCGAGTCGTACGGCCGAGACCTTTCCCCCGCTCATCTCGAGGGATGCGACATGAGCCCCGTAACATTGGTAACTCGAAGGGAGTCTTGAGGCGAGCTGGCGCGGGATCTCGCCCATTCCCTTGGCGGGAAGCAGGGCGCGCCCCAGGGCGAACTTCTTGAGATCGTAGCGGAGGATCGAGGAATCCGTTCCAAGATCATTGTCGAGGAAGACCCCGGCAAAAAAGGGTCTGAGGAATTTTTCCAAAACGGCCCCATCGAGCCCCAGACGCCGCAGTTCCTCCATGGCGGAACGTCCGGTTTCACGGCCAAGCAAATTCTCGTCGGAACAAAGGATCTGGAACGCCGCATACATGGCTAACGATGCCTTTTCGCGGAAGGAGAAGGATTTTCCGGTGATCGCGGGGAGTAATCCCTCCGGATGGCGGAGCGGATTGAGAAGACGCTCCACTCTCCACTCGCCAACCATCAGCGCCCCGCTATCGAAATAGCGCGGCTGCAGCGCGGGCAGATCAAGCAGGCGCCGCGCCGTCGGATAAGAATCGAGCAGGACCTGGAATCCCCGATCGAGGCGTAACCCCTCCGGAGTCACCTCGGTGGCGACACGGCCACCGGGAATCTCCCCAGACTCGAGCAGGAGCCAGTCAAGACCGGCTTCCTGCAACCGGTTGGCGCAGGCCAGGCCCGCAAGACCTGCTCCGACAATGATCACCATGGCGCGGAGGGTTCCTCAGGGTTCCCTAGATCTTCACCGGGTCGAGTTGCCAGATCTCGCGGGCATATTCGGCGATGGTGCGGTCGCTGGAGAATTTCCCCATGCGGGCCGTGTTGAGGATCGCCATCTCGGCCCACCGGGCCTTGTCACGGAAAGCCGCGTCCACACGCTGCTGGGCATCGCTGTAGGAACGGAAGTCCGGCAGACAGAGGAAGGGATCGTGGTGGATGAGATTGTCGCGGAGCATGTTGAAGACCCCGGCGGGTTCGTCAGGGGTGAAGTAGTTCGATCCGACCCAGTCGACCACGGCGCGGAGTTCGTCGTGGGTCGAGAGGAATTCCTGGGGATTGTAACCCTTCTTCCAGAGGGCCTCCACCTCCTCGACGGTCATGCCGAAGATGAAGATGTTCTCCTCCCCGACCTCCTCGCGGATCTCCACGTTGGCCCCGTCAAGCGTGCCGATCGTCAGCGCCCCGTTGAGCGAGAGCTTCATATTCCCGGTTCCGGAAGCCTCCTTGCCGGCGGTCGAGATCTGCTCGGAGAGGTCGGCGGCCGGCACGATCTTCTGGGCGAGAGAGACGCGGTAGTTAGGCAGGAAGACGACCTTCAGCTTCCCCTCGATGCGGGGATCGTTGTTGATCTTCTCCCCGACGGCGTTGATCGCCTTGATGATGTTCTTGGCGAGATCGTAGCCCGGAGCCGCCTTGGCCCCGAAAATGAAGACGCGGGGGCAGATGTCGAGATCGGGATCCTGCAGGAGTCTCCGGTAGAGCGCCAGGATGTGGAGGAGATTGAGATGCTGGCGCTTGTACTCGTGAAGGCGCTTGATCTGGACATCGAAGAGGGCCGTGGGATCGACCTCGACTCCACACTCCTGCCTGATGATGCGGGCAAGATCAACCTTGTTGGCATGCTTCACCTCCATGAACTGCCTCTGGAATTCGGGGTCCTTGGCATAGGCCTCCAGACCGCGGAGTTCGTCGAGGTTGCGCTCCCAACCATGGCCGATCTTGGAGGTGATCAGGTCGCTGAGGCCGGGATTGCAGGCCAGGAGCCATCGGCGCGGGGTGATGCCGTTGGTCTTGTTGTTGAACTTGCCGGGGTAGAGCGCGTCGAACTCGGGGAAGAGGTCGCTCTTGAGGAGACGGGTGTGGAGGGCAGCGACGCCGTTGACCGAATGGCTGCCGATGACGGCGAGGTTGGCCATGCGGACCATCTGGTGATCACCCTCCTCGATGAGGGAGAGTTTGCGGACCTTCTCGACATCGCCGGGCCACATCCTCTCGACGTCGGCAAGGAAGCGCTTGTTGGCCTCGAAAATGATCTGCAGGTGACGCGGAAGCACCTTGTGGAAGAGTCCGACGCTCCACTTCTCGAGCGCCTCGGGAAGCAGCGTGTGGTTCGTGTAGGCAAAGGTCCGCGTGACGATCGACCAAGCCTTCTCCCAAGGCAGTCCGTAGACGTCGTGAAGGAGTCTCTGGAGTTCGATGACTGCGATGGCAGGATGGGTGTCGTTGAGCTGGATCGTGGCCTTCTCTGGAAATTCCTCCCAATCCTCGTTGCTCCTCCGGAACCGGCGGATGATGTCCTTGAGCGAGCAGGCGACGAAGAAATACTGCTGTATGAGGCGCAGTTCCTTGCCGCTCTCGGTGTTGTCATTGGGATAGAGCACCTTGGAAACGGTCTCGCTCGAGTTCTTGTCGTGCACCGCCTCGTCGTAGCCGCCGCGGTTGAAGGCCTCGAAGTTGAAATCCTCCGCCGCCTTGGAGGACCAGAGCCTCAGGAAGTTCACGGTCGTGGTCCCGTAACCCGGAATGGGAATGTCGTAGGGAATGCCGATGAGTTTCTTCGTCCCTGTCCACTTCGGCACGTAGTTGCCGACCGTGTCGAAGACATTCTCGACCACTCCGTAGAGTTCGATCTCGGTGGTGTGCTCGGGGCGGACGATCTCCCACGGGGTGCCGTATTTCATCCAGTCGTCGGGAAGCTCCACTTGGTAGCCGTTGCGGAACTCCTGCCTGAAGAGACCGTACTGGTAATGAATGCCGTATCCGATAGCCGGCAGGTCAAGTGTCGCCAGCGAGTCGAGGAAGCAAGCCGCCAGACGGCCAAGGCCGCCGTTGCCGAGGCCCATGTCGTATTCCTCCTCGCGGAGTTCGTCGATATCGAGGCCGAGTTCCCTGATCGCCTGGCTCATGTTCCGGTAGACATCGGCGCTCTGGAAGCTGTTGATGTAGAGGCGCCCCATCAGGAACTCCAGGGAGAGGTAGTAGAGCCTCTTCACGTTGTCGTTCCTGTGCTTGGTCTGGGTGGCCATCAGGCGCTCGATGATCACGCATTGGACCGCCTTGGAGGTGGCCAGCCACCAGTCGCGCTTGGAGGCCGTCTTGGTATCCCGGGCGAGACTGAACTTGAGTTGGTTCTCGATCAGGGTCTTGAGACCCTGGACGGAGGTGTCGAGAGTCGAGTGGAATTCGGCTGGTTGGGTCATGGTGCTGGCTGGAATGTCTTTTGGTCAAAGAGTGCTGTGAAGCCGTGTCCTGAGAGATTTTCCCTAAGACTGGGCAATCTCCCGATTAAACACGGCATGCCATGCCGGAAGCAAACCCTGTTCCAATTCCCCCGACAAGTCACGGGGCTTGGATTGTCCACCCCGCTCCTGTTAGGATCCATCCAACATGAAGTATCAAACCCTGCAGGGATCAGAACTGAAGATCAGTGAAATCGGTTTCGGACTCTGGACCGTCTCCACTGGATGGTGGGGTAATTACACCGACGAGGAGGCAGTCCGGCTCATGCGGCTGGCCGCCGACCTTGGGATCAATCTCTTCGACGCGGCCGACACCTACGGCAACGGACGCAGCGAGGAACTCATCGCCAAGGCCTTCCCCGGCAAGGAGCGGGAGCGCATCGTCGTGGCGACCAAGGTGGGATATGATTTTGTGAATCACGGGGATGGTCGCCGCGGACAGAGGGAGATCCCCCAGGATTTCTCCCCCAAGGGGATCCGCCATGCCGTCGAGGCGGCCCTCCAGCGACTCGGCACCGATCACATCGACATCCTCCAGCTTCACAACATCCGCGAGGAGCAGGTCCTCGACGACTCCCTCTGGGAACTCATGGAAGACCTCCGCGCCGAGGGGAAATTCCGCCACGGCGGCATCGCCCTGGGCCCCGCGATCGGCTGGATCGGCGAGGGAGCCTCGGTCATCGCCCGGAGGAAGCCCGATGTCGTGCAGCACATCTACAACCTTCTTGAACAGCACCCCGGATCGGATCTTCACAAGGTCGCCGAGGCGACCGGCGCCCCGACAAAGTTCCTGATCCGAGTTCCCCATTCCTCGGGGATGCTCGAGGGCAAATACACGGCCGACACCGTCTTCCCCCCGAACGATCACCGGAACCACCGCCCGAGAAGCTGGCTCATCAACGGGGTGAAGAAAATCGACCAGCTCCGCTTCCTGGAGCGTCCCGACAGGACGCTCGGTCAGGCCGCCATGCTCTGGCTGCTCCGGGATCCGCGCACCCTCTCCATCCTTCCAAATATCTACAACGAGGAGCAGATCCGTGAATTCGCCGCGACCCCGGAGTGCCCGCCGCTTCAGGATTCGGACATGGAACGGATCAAGGAACTTGTCGCCGCGCATTTCGGACTCGAGCCTGAGGAGCACAAGTTCAAGGGCGAGATGGAACTCCCCGCCGACCTGATCTCCTGACTTTTCACACCCGCAATGAACCACTCCCCGCATCCCTCCACTGGGGAGTCCCTTCCTTCCGGAAGCCATTCCGGGAATCCCCCGGAGCTTCTTCTCTTTGATTTTGACGGGACAGTGGCCGACACCCTCGAGATCTCCCACGGCATCCTCAACGACCTCGCCGCCGAGTTCCGCTTCAAGCATCTGCCCCGCGAGGAACTCGAGGCGGCGCGCGCCATGGGGACACGACAGTTCATCCGCCATCTCGGGATCAGTAACTGGCGGGTTCCGAGGATCGCCAAGAGGGGGCTTCAACTTCTCCATGAGCGGATCGAATCGGTGAATCCCATCGAGGGGATGCCCGAAGTCCTTGCCCGACTCCATGGTCGCGGCCATCGCATCGGCATCCTCACCTCCAACTCCGAGAGCAACGTCGCCGCCTTCCTGAGCAGGCACGACCTCCCCTACTTTCACTTCGTAAGGACCTCCTCCAAGCTCTTCGGCAAGGCATCCCAGATGAAGAAGATCCTCAAGGCGGAGAAGGTAGCCCCCGCCAATGCCCTCTATGTCGGCGACGAGACACGCGACGTGGAGGCGGCCAAGGAGAGCGGCCTCCGGATGGCGGCCGTCACCTGGGGATACAATTCCAAGGCCGCGCTCGAGGCGATGTCACCCGACCACCTGCTTCACAAACCCGCGGAACTTCTCCTGCTCGGAGGTGGAGAGTCATGAAGACAGCCTCCACCGCACGGCTCAGGCTGGACCAGCACCTCCATGAAGCGGGCCACTTCGATTCCCGGGAGAAGGCCCAGCGGGCTATCCTGGCGGGTCAGGTGACCGTGGGTGGAAGGATCGCCGACAAGCCAGGCACCAAGGTCTACCCCGAGAGCGAGATCCTGATCACCGGACGCGACCGCTATGTCGGCCGCGGCGGCCACAAGCTCGAGGGTGCCCTGACGGGGTTCGGGATCGATCCGACCGGCTTGTCGTGCCTTGACCTCGGCTCCTCGACTGGGGGCTTCACCGACTGCCTCCTCCAACACTGGGCATCCCATGTCACGGCGGTCGACGTGGGCCGAGGCCAACTCGCCTGGTCCCTCCGCCAGGATCCCCGCGTCGAGGTCCGTGAAGGGATCAACGCCCGCTACCTTAACTCCTCGGATTTCGATCGCCGCTTCGATCTGATCGTCGGGGATCTGAGCTTTATTTCATTGACGAAGATCCTGCCCGCCGCGTTTGAGTTGCTCCACCCGGAGGGCGTCATGATTGTGCTGATCAAACCCCAGTTCGAACTCGCGCGCGCCGATATCGGCAAGGGGGGCATCGTGCGTGATCCCGTCGTCCGTCAGCGTGCCGTCGAGGCCATCCGTACCTGGGTCGTGAATGCCGGCCACCGCTTTGACAACGTGATCGAATCCCCCCTCCCCGGCACCTCCGGCAACATCGAGTTCCTGGCGCTCCTGCGGCGAGGCGACTCGTCAGCCCCCCTTCCCGCATGATCATCGGACTCATCGCCCACGCAGGCAAGGAGGGGGCCGAACCCCTTGTCCGGGCCGTTGCCAAGGAACTGACGGGGCGCGGGGCACGTTTCCTGTTTGAGCGTGCCACGGCGGCCCTCATCGGCGAGAATTCCTCGCTCGACGAGGCGGGCCTCGCCGAACAGAGCGACATCCTCCTGGTCATGGGCGGGGATGGCAGCATCCTGCGCGCCCTCCACCGCTCCGGAGGCCATATCCGTCCGGTCTTCGGCATCAACATCGGTTCCCTCGGATTCCTGACCTGCGTCGGTTCGGACGAATACCTCCGCGCGATCGACACCCTCCTTTCCGGAAACTACCTGCTCAGCCACCGCAGCCTACTCGACGTGGAGATCGCGGGACCGGAAGGAATCACCCCGCTGGAGAGGGCCCTCAATGATGTCACCATCAGCCGCGGCGAGCGCTCCCAACTCGTGAAGCTCCAGGCATCCGTCTCCGGCGCCCCGCTGACCGAATACCATGCGGACGGACTCATCGTGGCGACTCCCACAGGATCCACCGCCTACTCGCTTGCCGCCGGGGGCCCGATCCTGATGCCCGACAGCGGGGCGCTCGTCATCACACCGATCTGCCCCCACGTGCTCAGCAACCGTTCGCTGGTGATCTCCGACAAGAGCGGGGTCGAGATCGGCTCTGTCGGAAACAAGGAGGTCTTCGTCTCCATCGACGGAAGGGCGCCTCACGCGCTCAACCCCTCGCAGCGGGTCATCCTGCGCCTCTCCCCTCAGACCCTGCCGCTCGCGATGATGCCCGGCACCACCTTCCCAGACATCCTCCGCCAGAAGCTCAAATGGAGCGGCAGCAACTTTTGACCATAAGATGAGTATCCTTACATCCTCCCTTCGCGAGAAGGATATCAACCTCTCACTCAGGGCCTCCGGTCACCGCGATGCCGTGGAAGAGATCCTCGCGGCACTCCGCGGGGATGAGCGGGTGAAGGATTGGGAGAAGCTCAGGGCTACCCTCGCCTCATCCATACCCGACAACTCCCTCGGGGAGACTCCCTCCGCCACTTTCCTGCATCACTGCCGCTCGGAAAGCGTCTCCGATCTGGTCCTTGCGGCCGGACGCAGCGAACCCGGCATCGTGATTCCGGGCCAGGAAACAAAGGTGCGCCTGGTCTTTGTGGCGGCGATTCCCGAAGCCTTCAACAACGAATATCTCCGCATTCTCGGCGCGATGTCGCGCGTCTGCATGGAATCATCCGCGATGTCGGAACTAATAGGGGCCCCTGATGCACCTTCCTTCATCGCGATCCTGGAGAAAGGATGCCGCCAATGAGCGACGCGACTCCCAAACCTCTTCTGGAGGTCCGCGACCTCAAGGTTCACTTCCCGGTGCGCGGTGGACTGCTGCGCCGGCAGACCGGTGTGTTCAAGGCGGTCGACGGCGTCAGCTTCACGGTTCCCGCCGGCAAGACCGTCGGGCTTGTGGGAGAGAGCGGAAGCGGAAAGACGACCATCGGCAGGACGCTGGTCAAGTTGATCCCGGCAACCTCCGGCGAAGTCCTCTGGAAAGGCGAATCGATCCTCCCGATGACGGAGAAGCAGTTCCGCCCCCTGCGCCGCCGGATCCAGTACATCTTTCAGGATCCCTTCGGCTCGCTTAATCCCCGGATGACCGTGGGAGCGATCATCGGGGAGGCGCTGGAGATCCACTTCCGCGAACTCAATGCCGCGCAACGCACCGAGCGCGTCGCGTCACTCCTCCGCCGTGTCGGCCTGAAACCGGAGATGATGGGACGCCATCCGCACGAGTTCAGCGGCGGCCAGCGCCAGCGCATCGGCATTGCCCGCGCCCTGGCGGTCGAACCGGAGTTCCTGATCTGCGACGAACCGGTGAGCGCCCTCGACGTCAGCGTTCAGGCCCAGATCGTGAACCTGCTCCAGGATCTTCAGGAGGAACTCGGCATCGCCCTGCTCTTCATCGCCCATGACCTGGCCGTGGTCGAGCACATCAGCGACTCGGTCATCGTGCTGCACCGCGGGAAGATCGTCGAATCAGGCGATGCACGCCGGGTGCTCGAACACCCCGAGGATCCCTACACCCGCGAACTGCTTGCCGCCGTTCCACGGATCGAGGCCTGACCCTTTCATGAACACCCTTCTTCTCGCCCGCAAGTTCCGCGCCCTCAACAAGCCGCTCTTCATCCTGATGCTGGCGCTCTCGGCCTTCGGCATCTACGCCATCTACAGCGCCACCTGGATGCGCGACACCCCGTTCTGGGCCAGCCAGATCCGCTGGATGCTTATCTGCATCCCGGTCTTCTTTTTTGTCGCCTTCAACGACTACCAGTGGGTCCGGATCGGCGCCGTGCCCATCTACATCCTCAGCGTCATCCTGTTGATCCTTGTCTTCTTCATCGGGGTGAAGGTCTTCGGCGCCAGGAGTTGGCTCAATCTCGGCTTTGGGAATTTCCAGCCCTCTCAGTTGGCCATCTTCGGGGGCGTCCTCCTCTTCGCATTATTCCTGAGCGGTTCCGAGGAGATGCACCCGGCGCTCCGAATCCTGACCTGCCTCGGGATCACGGCGATCCCCTGCGTCCTGATCCTGATCCAGCCCTATCTTGGCGGAACGCTGGTCTGGCTCCCCGTCCTCTTCGCCATGCTCTTCACCGCTGGTATCCAGGTCCGTTACCTCGTCACCATGATCCTCATGGGCGTGGCCCTGATGCCGGTCGTGGTCAATTTCGGGCTCAAGCCCTACCAGAAAGACCGCATCCTCATCTTCCTCGACCCCTCGCTGGATCCCCAGGGGGCGGGTTGGACCATCAACCAGTCGCTCAACGCCATCGGTAGCGCCGGATTCTGGGGCAAGGGATTCAAGGCTCCCAACACACTCAACGAACTCGGTTACCTCCCGAGTACCATCGTCCACACCGACTTCATCTACTCCGTCTTCGGGGAGCAGCACGGATTCCTGGGGGCCTTCCTCCTGATCTTGGCCTTCGCCCTGCTCCTTCTCTGCGGACTCTACGTGGCCACCCAGGCACAGGATCAGCTTGGCCGACTCCTGTCCGTGGGGATCGTGATGCTGCTCTTCACCCACACCTTCATGAACATCGGGATGACCGTGGCCGTGACCCCGATCACCGGACTCCCCCTCCCTCTGGTCAGCTACGGGGGATCCTTCCTGCTCATCACCATGGCCTGCCTCGGCCTCCTCCAGAGCATCTGGATCCACAGGAAACTGGTGTACTGATCGGAGCCAAGGCTAAAAAGTTGAGGGATGAATGCTGAAGTATGAAAATGGGAACGAGGGAGTTCAATTAACCTTCAATTTGGTGGCGATATAGCTCAGGAAGGCTTGGGATTTACGATTCAATCACTGAGATGATGCGCTCATAGCCTTTCAGTGTTCAGGCCTTTTGCCTTCATAATTCATCCTTCATCATTCATCCTTTCCCTCGCATGCGCATTCTCTCAGGCATCCAGCCGACGGGTCTTCCCCACCTCGGCAACTACTTCGGCATGATGAAGGCGGCCATCGAACTTCAGGAGAAGGGAGAGGCCCTCTACTTCATCGCCGACCTTCACGCCCTCACGACGGTCCGCGATCCCGAGGCACTGCGTCGCAACTCGCGCGAGGTGGCGATCGACTTCCTTGCCTGCGGCCTCGATCCGGCCAAGGCCTGCCTCTTCCGCCAGAGCGACATCGCCTGCATCCCCGAGCTCGCCTGGATCCTCTCCACAGTCACTCCCATGGGCCTGCTGGAGCGCTGCCACTCCTACAAGGACAAGCTCGCCAAGGGGCTCCATGCCTCGCTTGGACTCTTCTCCTACCCCGTCCTCATGGCCGCCGACATCCTGGCCTACGACAGCGACGTGGTCCCCGTCGGCAAGGACCAGAAACAGCACCTCGAGGTCACCCGCGACATCGCGGTCAAGATCAACGAACTCTACGGCGAGATCTTCAAGCTTCCAGAACCGCTCATCCGTGACGAATCCGCCGCGATCCCGGGAACCGACGGTGCCAAGATGAGCAAGAGCTACGGCAACACCGTGGAACTCTTCCTCCAGGAGGGGGCCCTCAAGAAAAAGATCATGGGGATCCAGACCGACTCCACACCCGTCGAATCGCCAAAACCTCTGGAAGGCTCCGCGATCCTCGGCATCTACCGTCATGTCGCCTCCCCCTCCGACTATGCCGCTATGGAGGCCGATTTCCTCTCCGGAGGCATCGGCTACGGCGACTTCAAGAAGCGCCTCCTCTCGGCGGTCCGCGATTACTTCGCCCCGATGCGTCAGCGGAGGGATGAATTTGCCTCCGACCCCGCCGAGGTCGACCGCATCCTTGCCAAGGGAGGCGAACGCGCCTCCACGATCGCCGCGCCCGTCATGGATCGCCTGCGCAAGGCGATAGGCCTGCGTTAGCGAGTCTCGGGCAGAATGCCCGCTTGACTGCGGCGCGAGGGCTGATAGCTTATGACACCTCGACGCGGGGTGGAGCAGCCCGGTAGCTCGTCAGGCTCATAACCTGAAGGTCGTAGGTTCAAATCCTACCCCCGCCACCAATTTTTTCATGGGAGTATACCGCGTGATATTTTAACAAACCCAATCGGCGAGCGATATGTAGGCCTTTCGCAAAATGTTCTGGTTGGCCTTGAACAACACAACAGCGGCCTTTCCAAGTAAACCAAGGCAAATGGGCTATAGATTTGAATTCAGAGCAGTTTAAATATTTCAGGTTCTTCTCTATTGTGAGTGGGTGGCTCGGAGGGGAATCCTGAACAGCACCACAACGGCGACTGCCGGGGGGCACGCCTTAGCCTATGCACTAACGCATAGACCGAAGGGTTCAGATCACGGGAGTGATTGAAGCAAAGCCCTGTGTCCCGAGAGGGATCCGAGTGGAGAGGAGAAAAATCAGGAACCGGAGAGGAGTTCGGGTTAAATTCCATGGCGGACGCTGCGGAAAGAAACCTCTGACTGGCGGGAGGAATAGCTTGGATGATTACCTCGCTCCCACGAGTGGCAAGTCAGACGGGTATAAGCTCGACCATATGGACTTAGAGCACTTTAAATAATAGTGTAGCCTATTTGATGTGGTGAGATAGAGTTGGTGGATGAGAACACTCTCTTTGGATCTCCGAGAACGGATACTTGATAGCTATGACAAGGATGAGGCGACACGGGATCAGATTGCCAAGCGCTTCCGG
>CANKJN010000071.1 GCA_947482345.1 Spartobacteria bacterium | reverse complement strand
AAGTTCTTCAGCCAGAAAGTTACGCTGCTTCAGACCTACAAGGTCGCCAAGGTAGGATCAAAGAGTAGCGCCCGATGGAGCGGAGGAGGGCGGAAAGATGAAAGATGAAACCGGAAAGCTGAACCAAGCCGCTGGGAAGCGGCGCAAAAGGCGCCTGAATCGAGTGATTGGAGGCACGAGATAGACTGCCATAGGCAGCCTTTATGTGAGACGAGCGGGAGCGAGCGAGTCAAAAGGCGGCTTAATCATTCGAGGCCGGAGGGTCGAGAAGTCCTGAGTCCAGCGGGACGAAGGATGTCTGATCCGGGCGGATCGACAGATAATAGACTACGACGCAGTCGTAGCCCCAACGGGGCGGCACCCCTTAGCGATCGTTGCGTCCCTTTGCGGGATACTCATTCCATGCCTTTTTGGAACATTTCCCCACTCCCAATAGCGAAGAGCCGGAATTCCTTAACCCCCTTGGCGCTCTTTGCGTCCTTGGCGTGAAATTCCCCCTTCGTTGGCTCGAAAGAACAACGGGATGCAGGCAATCGGGCATCTCTAGCTGAATCAAAGCCGCCTTCATCAGTGGTTCCGTAAGAAACCGCTGGGCCCCGACTATTCCTTCGGGGCTTGTTTGGCCGGGGGTTTCCCTCCACGGCGTCCGCGACCCCGTCCCCGGTTGGCATTCTTGCTAGGCTGGTCTCCCTGCTCCGTCGCAGGGGTGGCCTGTATCGGGGCTTCGTCTCTTTCCTCGGGGTGTTCCGTAGTGTCCGTTTCGGGTTCCCCGGATTCGTCATGGCGGGAGTGTTCCTGATCATCGTGGCGGTCACGGTTCTCCTGACGATGCTGCTGACGATCGTCGCGGCGGCCCGGTCCCAGGTGAGGCTGATTCTGCCGATGCTGTCCCTGCTGCGGTTGATGACTGCGCTCCTGCTGGGCGCGCTTGTGGAGGGCGGAGGTGAGATCCTTGAGGGCTCCGACGAGATGGACGCCCAGATCGCCTTCGGGTTCGTGGGCCTTCTCGATGGACTCGGCAACTCCCTCGACCGCGCCGGTGAGGTGGTCGAGCGATGCCTGAATGCCCTTGAGGGAGGCGGCGATGCTTTTGAGGACTTCGGTGTGGGGATCGGATTCAGGGGTGCTCATGAACGTTGGTTTGTCTGGTCAGAGTGGGCGCAGGAAGAGGGGTGGTTGGCGAGTGATTTGTGAGGACGATGGACGCCGCGCTGCAGTTCCGGGTCGCTCTCCTTGCGGCGGGCAGGGAGGCCCTTGAGCCAGAGCAGAAGCGCATGCCAGTGGATGCCGAGGATCACCTGCATCGTGAGTAGCGGATACTTCATCGAGAAGCGCAGTAGGTTCGTGTCGGTGAGAGGAACCCGCTCTCCGGTGAGCGAGCTGATGAGTTCACGGTCCCGGCCCCGGTAATCGTCGATGAGGATGCGCAGTCCGGCATCGGGCGGATGGAAGCGGAAGTCAAACTCGAGATCGAGGTCGGAGAAGGGGGAGACGTAGAAGTGCTTCACGACGCGTGCATGAAAGGTTCCGTCGGCGGCAAGCGGCACAAGGTAGGGTTTCCATTCGCCGAAGGTATTGCCCACCTCCGCGACCGAGGTCAGCGGTTTTCCCTCCGTGTCGTGGCAGAAGTAGACCGAGATCGGGTTGAAGATGTAGCCGAGCACGCGCGGGAGAGTCAGCAGCAGGATGCGCCCGACCGGGGCGGTGACTCCCTGCGATCTGAGGTAGCGCACGATATTTTCCCGGGCGGAGGGAGCTCCATGGCTGATGTGGTCGCTCTCCCGGAAGCTATAGAGTCCGGGGCGGTTGATCCGGAGGAGCCGTAGAGTGCGGTCGAGTGCCGGCAGCTCTTCCAGATCGATCAGGAAGTAAAAGACCCGGTAGAGGAACTCATGCCGCTTCGGCGCCAGACGCCGGTGAAAGACGGCGCACTCGTAGAGGCAGGAGTTCATGGGGGAATAAGGCTGAAGGCTGAAGGCGGAAGGCTGTTGGGATCGGCCTTTTCATCCCTCATAATTGACGGCACTTGCCTCCCGGCAAGCGGTGCCGCCCCGAAGGGGCTACGACTGCATCGTAGTCTTCCGCGCATCTTCCAAGATGCTTGGTTCATACTTCATAATTCATCATTTTTCATTTCCCCCTTGATCCCTGTGAATCCCGAAAAAATCTGGTCACGGCCTTTGCCGCCTCGAATCCCGACATGCAGGCATCCTCGTGGAAACCGTACCGGAAGTAGCTTCCGCAGAAGAAGAGGGGGCCGGCGTGGTTCAGTAACGGCAGTTCCCTCTGTGCCCTGATCGCCCCGAGAGTGAAGACGGGATGGTCGTAGGTCGTGGAGTAGAGGACGCTCGTCGGATCGATCATGTCGGTGCTGTTCAGGGAGACGAAGTAGTTTTGTTCCCGAGAGACGCCCTGGAGGGCATTCATCCAGTAGTGCGTGGTTGCCCGGATGTGGCCACCCTTGGGTGCATCGACCCGGAAATTCCACGAGGCCCACGCGCGGCGTGCACGCGGCATCACGGAGACATCGGTGTGAAGGAGGGTCTCGTTGCGTTGGTAAGCGAAGGGTGAGAGAAGTCGCCGTTGCTCTTCCGTCGGGTTTCCCAGCATGGCAAGGCTCTGGTCGGCGTGCGCGGCGAGCACGACGGCATCGAAATGCTCCCCGGTTCCCGAGGCGGTGGTGACCCGTGCCCCTCCCGCCTCCTCGGTCACGGAGACAACCGGATCACCGAGCCGCGGCTGGCCCAGTACCCGGAGCAGTTTTTCCAGGTAGCTGCGGGATCCTCCCTCCACCGTGAACCAGGGGTGGTGGGTGGTGACGCCGAGGAAGCCGTGGTTGTGGAAGAAATGGAGGAGTGTCGACGCGGGGAAATCGAGGATGCGTCCCGTTTCCGTGGACCAGACGGCGGAACTCATCGGGATCAGGTAGAGCTCTACGAAGTCGGAACTGAATCGGTGGCGCCTGCAGAAGGTGGCAAGATCCTCCCCCGCATCCTCCCCGGTATCCGCGAGGGATCCTCCGGACTCGTCCCTGAGCCAGCGACGGCCGACGCGGAAGAAGCGCATGATCTCGGCAATCAGGCCGAGGAACCGGGGGCTGCCGATGTTGCGGCGCTGGGCGAAGAGTTTGTTCAGGCCCATACCGTTGTATTCGAGACCCGTCGGGAGGTGCTGCACGCTCAGCGACATCTCGCTCGGCTTGGCGGTGACGCCGAGTTCGTCAAAGAGGCCGCAGAGGTTGGGGTAGGTGACCTTGTTGAAAACGATGAAGCCGGTGTCGATCGGAAGTTCTCTTCCCTGCTCCTCGACCGTGACGGTGTTGGTGTGACCGCCGGGGCGCTGCGCTCCCTCAAGGAGGGTGATGTCGCCGTGATCGCGGAGTCTCCAGGCGCAGGAGAGCCCCGCGATCCCTGTGCCGATGACGGCGATGCGGGGGCGGGCGACCGCTCTTCCTGCTTCCTTAACCTGCATGGGTCAGATGGTTTTCCTCGGCGTATGCGCTCTCGGGCACCCGCTTCAGGTCGCTGATGACGCCGAGTGCGGCGAGAAGGCGGAGGGTGTAATAGGTCGGGTCGATCTCCCACCAGTACAAGCCCTGTCGGGCCGCCGACTGATAGCGGTGGTGGTTGTTATGCCACCCCTCGCCGAGGGTGATGATCGCGAGGAGGAAGCTGTTGCGGCTGTCGTCGCCGGTGTCGTAGCGGGGCTTCCCCCAGACATGGGCCATGGAGTTGATGCAGCAGGTGCCGTGAAACAGCAGGACGGTGCTGATGAAGCCTCCCCAGACGAGCATCTGGAGTCCGGAGGTGCGGAGTCCTGGATCGCAGGCCGCGAGTAGGGCTCCGAGTCCGTAGGTGAGGAAGGCCAGGAGCAGGGGACCGATCAGGTCGAAGCGGTTGAGAAAGACCAACTCGGGAAACTTGGCCAGGTCGGGAATGAGTCTGTAGTCGGTCGGGAAGTTCCGACTGCTGGTCATCCAGCCGATATGGGCCCAGAGGAATCCCTTTTGCCTGGGGGAGTGGACATCGACCTCCTCGTCCGAGTGGGCATGATGGTGGCGGTGGACGGCGGCCCACCAGAGGGCTCCGCGCTGGACGCAGAGCAGGCCGAGGAGCGCGAAGAGGAACTGGACGGGGCGGCTTGTCTTGTACGCCTTATGGCAGAAGTAGCGGTGGTAGATGCCGGTGATGAAGAACATCCGCACAAGGTAGAGCAACGCGCAGGTCATGACGGCCACGGGGCTCCATCCGACCCAGATCACGCCGAGGCAGCCGAGGTGCAGGACCGCGAAGGGCAGGACCTTTCCCCACTCCATTTTCTCCGGCAGCGCACGCGTCTGCTGGAGCCCCAGGTGGAAATGATCCGAATCGATGGCCCGGATCAGCGGTGAGAAGATGCTCATCGAGCGGTCCGGAGTATCAGTCCGACGAGATGCCGAACTCGCCAAGGAGTCGGTGGAGGTCGTCGGAGCCGTAGTATTCGATGGCGATGTGCCCCTTCTTTTCGGCATGGGAGAGGGAGACGCGTGTGGAGAACCGGTGCTGGAGCTTGTTCTCGATGTGCTTGAGGGCCGGGGGGAGTTCGGCGGGCTTGCGGCCGCCTTTGCCTCCCGGTTTACGGGGCTTGGTACCCTCGAGATGGGATGCCACGAGCTGCTCCGCGTCGCGGACGGATGCGTTGCTGCGGATCAGTTTCTCCGCGAGAAGGCGCTGCTCCGCATGATCCTTGACCGCCAGGAGAACCTTGGCGTGGCCGACCGTCAGGCGTCCCTGCGTGAGGTGGGACTGCACCTCGCCGTCGAGTTCCATGAGGCGCATGGCATTGGCCACCGCGGGACGGCTCTTGCCGACTCGTTTGCAGATCTCCTCCTGGGTGAGGCGGAATTCCTTGGAGAGCCTGAGGTAGGCGGCGCCCTCTTCGATCGGGTTAAGCCCCTCGCGCTGGAGGTTCTCGATGAGGGCGAGCTCCAGGACTTCCTGGTCGCTGGCCTTGCGGACGATGACGGGAGCCTCGGACAGGCCGACCTCCAACGAGGCGCGCATGCGGCGCTCTCCGGCGATCAGCTCGTATTTGCCCGCGGCGAGACGGACGATGAGCGGCTGGATGATGCCGCGCTCGCGGATCGAATCGATCAGGTCGCGGAGTTGGTCGTCGCGGAACTCCGTGCGGGGCTGGAGCGGGCTGGGAACGATCTGGTCGAGACGGATCTGCTGGATGCGCTCCCCGTGTTCCTCCGAGGGGACCGGGGCGGCGACACGCGTGTTGATGAGGGCACCCAGACCCTTGCCAAGACCTTTCCCGAGGCCTTTGCCCAAGGATTGCTTCCCGTCGTTTCCGCTCGCTGACTTTGACATGGAGTTGATCGTAGAGCAGGCCGCGATGACTCGGGAAGAAAAAGGTGCGATGGGCAGTGGGTGTAAAGTGAAAAGTGACATCGACTTTTCGTCTTCCCTTCACTTGGAGGAAGGGCTTCGCCCCCTCGTCCCTCATTCTTTTCCATCTTGTCACTTCGTTGATCTTTTCAACATCTTGACGCCCGATGTTTGACTCACTGGACCTGATTCTGCCCGATGAGGCGCACGACGGGCCGATGCAGATGGCGCTCGACGAGGTGCTTCTGGGAGCCGTCGTTCGGCCGACGCTTAGGATTTACCACTGGTCCTCTCCCTGCGTGACCTTCGGTTATTTTCAGTCGTTCACGGCGGTGAGGGAAGCTTACCCCGCGCTTGCGCTTGTGAGGCGTTGGACGGGCGGGGGGATGGTCGAGCATGGAAAGGATCTGACCTTTTCCTTGATGCTGCCCAAAGAAACGAAGGCGGCCTCAATGCCTCCGGCATTATTCTATCGGGAACTTCATCATAGATTGGCCTCCTGGCTTGCCCGGGTGGTTTCCTCCGAGGTGCGACTTGCCGGAAGGGAGGATATTCTGTCCGGACCTGCCTGTTTCTCGGCACCCGCAGGTGATGATCTTCTCCTGTCGGGTCAGAAGATCTTGGGAGGGGCGCAGCGGCGCAGTGCCGGGGCACTGCTCTATCAGGGTAGCCTTCAGCGCCTGGAGCGACTTCCGTTGGACTGTCTGGCGATGGCTCGCTCACTTAGTACAAGGGTGACTCATCAAGTGATCGTGAGTGCCCACAAGGAAGAATCCAACCTGTTGGCGGAAAGGCGTTACCGATCGAATGAGTGGATTTCACGTCGGTAGTGAGTGAACAAGGAGGGAAAAAATCCGAAGGAATTGTCATGGAAAAGGAATTTTTAATGATGGCTTATTCCTCCAAATTCGGATCGTTGTTGATGACTTCGCTTAATGTCACCACACTGCCTATCCCGTAACCCGACCATGAATCTTCCATTTCTCGTAGCGGCCGCGATCGGCGCATCGGCTTTGACCAACCTCGGGGCGGCCACTGCGTTGACAGGATCCGGGGCCACCTTCCCCGCTCCTCTCTATCAGCGCTGGGCTTCCGATTTCAAGAAGGTCAACGCCGACGTGATGGTCAACTACCAATCCATCGGCAGCGGTGCGGGTGTCACCCAGTTTCTCCAAGGTGTCACCGATTTCGGTGCCAGTGACACGGCCATGAAGGATGAGGAGATCTCCCAGTCCAAGCAGAACGCGGTGATGATTCCCGCCACGGCCGGATCGATCGTGCTGGCGTACAATGTTCCGGGTGTCCTGGCCGGCCTCAAGCTGAGCCGCGCCGCCTACATCGGCATCCTCGTCGGCGGCATCACCAAGTGGAACGACCCTGCCATCGCCAAGGAGAATCCCGGCGTTAATCTGCCCTCCATGCCGATCACGGTAGTCTCCCGTTCCGATGGCAGCGGAACCACCGCTGTCTTCACCGGTCACTGTGCGGAGGTGAGCGCCGAGTTCAAGGAGAAGGTGGGCAGCGGCAAGGCCGTCACTTGGCCGGTCGGCGTGGCCGGCAAGGGCAACGAAGGCGTTACCGCGCTCATCAAGCAGACTCCGGGCTCCATCGGTTACGTGGAATTCGGATTTGCGGCGCACAACAATCTGACCATGGCCGCCCTGGAGAACAAGGCCAGCAACTTCATCACCCCTTCCATCGAGAGCGCCGCCGCCACGCTCGCCTCGGTGAAGCTCCCGGACGATCTCCGGGCCTTCATCCTCGATCCGAAGGGCGCCAACGACTACCCGGTGGTCTCCTTCACCTGGCTTCTCGTGAGGAAGACCTACGCCGATGCGGCCAAGGCCGCCGCCGTGAAGGCTTTCGTGGCCTACGGTCTCACCACCGGGCAGGCGACTGCTCCGCTGCTCGGCTACGTCACCCTTCCCCAGGAGGTCGTGACCAAGGCCCTGGCCGCCCTGGAGCCCGTCAAGTAATCCCAGAAGTGTCTGTGGGAGGGAACTCAATCGCAAAAGGATCCCCTGGTCCGATCAACCGGGGCTACCGCCCCCGTCCGGACTTCTTCCGGTTCTCCTGCTTTCTGGCCTCGGCGCTGACCGTAGCGCTGCTTGCATTGATTCTCGGTGAGATCCTCTACAAGGCTTGGCCGGCCATCAACAAGTTCGGCCTCGGCTTCCTGAGCGGCGTCCAGTGGAGTCCCAACCGGGGCGTGTTCGGCGTGCTTCCTGTCCTCATCGGCACCGCAGCCAGCAGTCTGCTTGCCCTGCTCTTTGCCCTGCCGCTCGGTCTGGCCATCGCCGTTTTCCTGAGCGAGAACTTTCTGCCTCGACCCGTCCGTCAGTTCATCCGCTTCATGGTCGAGTTACTCGCCGCCATTCCGAGCGTCGTCTACGGACTCTGGGGCATCTTTGTCGTGGTTCCCCTCGTGCAGCAATACGGGGCGGTCCTCGCCGACAAACTTGGATTCCTTCCCCTCTTCGCCGGTCCAGCCTATGGCAACAGCCTGCTGACCGCCAGCCTGGTGCTGGCACTTATGGTGCTGCCGACCATCACCGCCATCTCTCGTAATTCCCTCGTTGCCGTCCCGCCCACACTCCGCGAGGGGGCCTATGCCCTTGGCGCCACCCGCTGGGAGACGATCCTCGGAGTCATCCTTCCCACTGCGGCTCCCGGCATCGTCGCCTCCACGATTCTCTCCTTTGGCCGCGCGATGGGTGAGACGATGGCCGTGGCCATGCTGATCGGCAACAGTCAGCGACTCTCCTGTTCGCTTCTTTCCCCTTCCAACACCCTCTCCGCCCTGCTGGCCAACCAGTTTGCCGAGGCTGAGGGCATCCAGGTCAGCGCCCTCATGTATGCGGCGGTGATTCTCGTGATCATGACGCTTGCGGTCAACATCGCCGGCGAGGCGGTGCTCCGCCGGACACAGCGCTCCCTGGTGGGGCTGAAATAAGGAGATGTGACGATGAGTCATCCGAGCAAGATATCCGGGAACTTCTTCACCCAGGACGGGAAGGGGACTTCGCCGTTCCGGTTGATCCGCAACAGCCTGCTCACCGGCCTCTGCATCTCCCTCTCCATGCTGGCGCTGCTTCCGCTTTTTTCCATCGTGATGCTGGTGGTGAAGAAAGGGATGCCCCTCATGAGTCCCGCTCTTTTCACGGAACTGCCCCCTCCTCCGGGGCTTGAGGAGGGGGGCTTTGCCAACGCCATCATCGGCACGGTGATCATGGTTGGCATCGCCCTCGTTCTGGCTATCCCGCTGGGTATTCTGGCCGCCATCCACATCACCGAGTATGAGCCATCCTCGCTTCTTTCAAAGGCCGTCCGGTTCGTTGCGAAGCTCCTAAACGGCATCCCCTCGATCATCTGCGGTGTCTTTGCCTTTGCCGCCATCGTGATGACGATGCGTAGCTTCTCGGCATTTGCGGGAGGTATCGCGCTCTCCATCCTCATCCTGCCGACGATCCTGCTGACTGCCGAGCAGGCCCTCCTTGATGTTCCCAATGCCTACCGGGAGGCCTCCTTGGGGCTTGGAGCCACCCCGTTCCAGACGATCTTTCGGATCGTCCTGCCTGATGCCCTTCCGACGATCATGACCGGCGTGATGCTTGCCGTGGCGCGTGCGGCGGGAGAGACGGCCCCCGTCCTCTTCACCGCCCTGTTCAGCGCCAACTGGATCCATTCCATCATGGAGCCGACCGCCTCCCTCTCGGTGCTGATCTACAATTTCGCCGCACTCCCCTTCGACTATCAGGTGAAGATGGCATGGTCCGCCTCCCTCATTCTGGTGACCCTGGTCACCGTCACCAATGTCCTTGCACAGCTTTTCTTCAGCCCCAAGCACCGATAACCCTAGAGACCGCGCCCCAAGATCTCCGCCTCCAACCGATCCATGACCTCCATACCTGAATTCTCCCGACGCCCGCTGGAGCTCGCCGATGACTTCGCTCCGGGCGAGATCAACTTCATGAAGGTGGAGGATTTCAGTTTCTTTTACGGGAAGAAACAGGCCCTGCACGGCATCAATCTCACGATTCCTTCGCGTAAAGTAACCGCCTTCATCGGTCCCTCGGGGTGCGGCAAGTCGACCCTCCTGCGAAACTTCAACCGGATGAACGAACTCATCCCCTGCATCCGTCACGAAGGGGACATCAGCATTCACGGAACGAGCATTTACGACCCCTCCGTGGAGGTCATCGCCCTGCGCCGCCGCATCGGCATGGTCTTCCAGAAGTCCAACCCCTTCCCGATGTCGATCTACGAGAACATCGTCTACCCCCTGCGCATCGCCGGGGAAAGGAATCGTGCCGTGCTCGACGAGGCCGTGGAGCGGTGCCTCCGATCCGCCGCACTCTGGGAGGAGGTGAAGGACCGCCTTCACGAGAGTGCCATTGGTCTCTCAGGCGGCCAGATGCAGCGTCTCTGCATCGCCCGCGCGATCGCAAGCCGTCCCGAAATCCTGCTCATGGACGAGCCTTGCTCGGCCCTCGATCCGATCGCCACGGCCAAGGTGGAGGAGTTGATCATCGAGCTGAAGAAGGAGTTCACCATCCTCATCGTCACCCACAACATGCATCAGGCAAGCCGGGTATCGGACCTCACCGCCTTCTTCTATCTGGGCAGTCTGGTTGAGTTTGACAAAACGCAGAAGATCTTCACCAATCCCGCCAAACAGCAGACGGAGGATTACATCACCGGCCGGTTCGGTTGATCTTTCCCTCACCGCCCTTTTTTTCCCACATTATCCACTTTTCCAACATGCACACGGAACCCTCCCGCCCCCACACGCTGACCAACTTCACGGTCTCCCTCGACCACCTACGAGGCAGTGTGCTGATGATGTCGAGCCTGACCCAGCGCAATCTCAATAACTCCCTCAAGGGCCTGATGGAGCGCGATGACGACTGGTGCAACAACTCGATCGCCGACGACGAGGAGATCGACATGCTGGAGATGCAGATCGACAAGGAGGGGATCGACGTGATGAGCAGGTTCCAACCCGTCGCCTCGGATCTCCGTGAGGTGATCTCCTCGATCAAGATCGGGGCGAATATCGAGCGTGTGGCCGATCAGGCCGTCAACATTGCCCGCCGCGCCCGCAAGATCAATGAGCACCCCGAGGTGCCCGAACTTCACCTTCTCGATGAACTGGTGAAAATGGCCGTCTCCATGTTCGATGACGCCGTGAGGGCTTTTGCCGAGAGGAACGCCCACCTTGCGGTGGAGCTCAAGGCGCGGGACAAGGAGCTCGACCGCCTCAACCGCGAACTCACCGACAAGATGGTGCAGAGGATGCAGGATGATTCGGTCAATCTGCCTACCTACCTGAATCTGATCTTTGTCAGCCGTTGTCTCGAGCGGATCGGCGACCATGCGGCGAATATGGCCGAGGATGTCGTCTTCGCGGTGCGTGCCGAGGACATCAGGCACCACGCCAAGTAGGCCCGCTCGGTGGGAATCAGGGGATTTTTGCCCCCATTTTTCTCTTTGAAGGGGAGGGGGCTCAACCTAGCCTTTCCCATCTGAAGCAATGAGACGACTTTTCCTGATCCTAACCCTGATCTGCTCGATGGGAGGGGTTGCCCGTGCCCAGTTCGGGAACTTCAGTGACAAGCCGGTGGAGATCACCGCGGATGGCGACACGCGTTTCGAGAATGGCGCCGCCATCGCCGATGACAATGTCCAGATCCGCTATGGTGGGATCGCCATCTATGCCGATCATGCCGAGTACAATCCCGACACCCGCGACATCCTGCTGGTCGGCAATGTCCGCATCTACAGCGGGGAGAATCTCTTCAATGGCCAGAGGGCTTTCTACAACCTCGAGACCAAGCAGGTGAGGGCGTTGGAGTTCGACGGGGGCCATGCCCCTCTCAAATTCAGCTCCCTTTCGGCGAAGGGCTTCGGCACCCGGCAGTTCACCCTCAACGATTCCGCCATCACCACTTCCGACTCCTCGATGCCCGACTGGCATGTGAAGGCCAAGACCATCCGCCTCTACCCTGGGGACCGAGTCGTGATGCTCAATTCCACGCTCTATGTCGGCAAGGTGCCGATTTTCTGGCTTCCCTATGCCTACGGAAATCTCCGAAGCCAGGGGTTGCAGGTCTCTCCCGGCTACTTTTCAAACTGGGGCGGCTACCTTCTCACCTCCTACACCTTCCCGCTTGGAACCGGTGACAACTTCCTGGCGACCATCCGGCAGGACTACCGCACTGAACGTGGCTACGCCGTCGGGTTCGACGCCGCGATCAAGTTTGGCAAGAATGACCGGAGCTTCGGGAAGTTTGTTTCCTACTATGTGGACGATCAGCAGCCTTCCACCAAGATCGGTGGACCGGGAGAGCTTCCGGAGCAAGACAGCCAGGCCCGTTACCGTATCGGTTATCAGGGTAAGATGTTCGTGACTGATGATATCTACGCCACCTTCGACATCACCAAACTGAGCGACCGTGACTTCATGCAGGATTTCTACCCGGCCGAGAACCAGACCAATCCCCAGCCCGACAACAACGTCACCCTCACCAAGCTCGATGATGTCTACTCCCTGTCGCTGGTGACCCGCTGGCAGATGAATAGCTTCCAGGAGACCACGGAGCGTCAACCGGAGGCCGCGTTCGACTTCAAGCAGGAGCCTCTGTTTGGACTTCCCGTGTTCTACGACGGCACGACGGCGCTGGGCCAGTTGAACCGCAAATTCGCCCAGGATTCCTATGGCGTTGATTACGGGGCCACCCGCTTTGATACATTCCACCAAATCAGCGCCCCTCAGACTCTCTGGGGTTGGCTATCGGCCGTCCCCAAGGTTGGAATCCGCGGTACCTTCTACAGCCAAGGTGGCTCTTTTCAGGGATCCAATGGGGTGATCAATCCCTTCCCTTATGCCTACACCGCGAACGGCAATACCAATGGCAACACTAACGTCCCCGTCGGTAATGCCTTGGTGACCACGGGGAATGTCTTCCGCCCCATCTTCAATGCCGGGCTAGAAAACTCTTTCAAGATTTCCCGCAGCTTCGAGGGGATGCAGTCCCGGATGCTCGGACTCGACGGGGTGAGGCACGTCTTCCAGCCCTACAGTAACCTTTCCTATGCCTACGCTGGTGGTCCGAATGTGAATCAGGTGCTTCAGTTCGACCGCCTGCTGCCGAACAACCCCAACTCCCCCACCAAGTCGGGATATCAGCCGAGCTCCACCCAGCTCGAACCGCTCGACTTCCCTCAGTTTGCGGCAATCGACTCGATCGACACCTGGGCCATCTGGCGTCTCGGAGTCCGCAATCGACTCCAGACCCGGCGGGATGGCGACACCCACGACTGGTTCTTTATTGATTCCTTTGCGGATGTGAACGGGATCAATCCTTACTTCAACGGGCCGATCTCCAATTTCAACAACCGCTTCATCTTTGCCCCCGTGAGTTGGTTGAATCTGAGGGTCGGCTCCCAGGTGCCCCTCACTACCGACGGCTTCACGGAACTCAACACCGACTTCAGTATCATGCCCGTCCGAAACGTCGCTTTTAACTTCGGTACCCGTTACATCGATAACTACAACGGCTCCAGCAATGACAACCAGTATCCCTTCGGGGCCTTCTGGAAGGTGAACGATCACTGGTCCTTTAGCGCTCAGGAAATCTATAACCAGGCCGCCGCCAACAACAACTCTACCGGAAGCGCCCTGATCTATCAGCGCTACATGATCCACCGTGATCTCTCGAGCTGGATTGTCTCCTTCGGTGCCGAGGTGCGCTCCAATCAAGGAACGGCAACCCAGAGCGGTCAGAATCAGTATGGTGCTCTCCTGACATTCACCCTCAAGGATCTCCCTCAGGTGACCCTGCCTCTCGCTTTCAGCGGGGCCCAGCAGGCAGGATCCAGTCCATTGAGCACTTCTGGAGCTCAGTAACGTTCCCGTTTGGGAAGCGCTGATTAAATCGCATAGAGGCCGCTGAATGCCATTTGCTGATTTTTGAACGGCACTTCTCTCCCGAGAAGCAGTGCAGTCCCCCATCGGGATGGGGGATCATGCCTTCGGCATGATTCTCCGCGCCTCTTCCCAGAGGCTTGGTTGAAGGCGCGAGCGCTGGGCAACACGTGGCTGCGGGGGCTGCTTGGGTAGATTTGCCGCAGGCAAACCCGTCAGGGCGAGCCTCGCGGGAGCGAGCGATTCAATACCCGCAGCGGTCTC
>CANKJN010000070.1 GCA_947482345.1 Spartobacteria bacterium | reverse complement strand
TGGTGGTGCCGGGTGAGTTACCTGCGTTGCAGGCGTGCAGGGAGGAGTAATTCCCTCTCCAGATGATGGAGCCGGGAGGGCTGCTGATTGGCGGGTGCTGGATTGGATTGCCATGGAGGGTGTAGTTTCGGCCATTGTCCGTGCCGCTTTGGGCGCCTCATTCCATTAATCTTCTTTTTTGGGTGCCTCGCAAACATGTCAATATGCGGATTGACCCCTTCTAATGTGTCAATATGAATGACCGACCCCTTTTACTCCTCGAAGCGACTCGTGAAATGCGCGCCTCCTGAGAATCCATAGAGAAGGAGTGGCAGATCCTTCCCATAGATCTTACGGATGCCTTCCAGGAGTTTTTCCCCAGAGCCTTTGGAGGCGTAGTAGTAGCCAGTCCCATCGAGGATCATCTTTTCTTGAGATGCGAAAGAGAGACCTACCAGGCCAAGGTGATTTTGTTGGGCGAATTGCTGCCAGGCAGGGGAGCGGATGAGGCTTTCTCCGCTTCCATTGACTCCGGGTGAAAGGACAAGGACAGCTTTGGGATGATCGATTGGGAGGAGATAATAGAGATCCGCCCGATCCATATTCGGGGATGGAACCAGATGAAGAGTTGTTACATCGGCGGCGAGCAGCTTAGAGACCAGAACAAAGGAGAGAATTAGGGGTACTCCGAACTGCATTATACGGCATTGGTTAGAGCAAATTGACTAAAACGCGCGGACGGCTCATTTTACAACTCATCCCCGCCTTTTACTTAAATAACAAGAAATGGAATAATATGCCGGCATTGTTTATTGGAATTAGGAAATTTAAACCATATGTATACCATTCCATTGACTACTCTATTTTCCGAATTGCAATATCCAGAAAAATAGATTTTATCGTTTTTTAATATAGCTATTATTCCAGGAATAGATGTAGTAACATCAAGTATTTTTAAAGCAGCTGGAGCATTTATTTTAAATGAATCATGTACTAATTGAAAGCCATCACGGTGAATGTATAAAAAATTTGTATTAGATTTAATTGGAGAAGATCTATATGCTTCAATAAAAACCGATACTGGATCAAGTTTATTCGAATTGCTTAAAATTGGATAAATAACTATTACATCATTATAAACACCATAGAAATTGTTATATTTTAAATCCCAAGAAACCCTTAATGCCATTTCATTAAGAGAAATCAACAATCTTGATTTCAACCATTCGGGCGACTTTATTAATGTCCTTTTGATATCAATATCCTTATTATATAATTTTGATATTATATTAGTTTCCCCTTTTCTCGAAAGCTCGTAGAGAGATATTTTATTATAATTATTGAACTGAATAGATGGAGAAACATCAATATCAATATGAACCGTGGTTTGATTGGTTTTTCCATTCAGAGAATAAAGAATTATTACATCCTCTTTAACTTTTCCTAATTTCCCAGTCGTATTCAAAAAAACATTTAAAACTGAATCTATACAATTATTTGTGTCCTTGTTGTCATATTTACTAATGCTAGCTTTAACACATCCACATGATGTCTTTAATAATAAATATTTAATCAATTCATTTTTTCATGATATAGATTATATCGAATTATGGCATCCTCACCGGAAGTGAAATTAGTTACACCAGCTTCAATTATTGGCTTAATATCAGCAAATATATTCTGAGTAAAGAATATTACTAATATAAAAAGGGCTTTCATGTCTATTTCAAAGTATCACCGTCTATAATTTTTCCTGTTTTAGTATTTATGTATAAATTTCTGTCAGAATCATTAATTTTTGTAGCTAGTCTCGGATCAAGTGTAAATGAGAACTCTTTGTTAGAAACTTCTACATTTGTAATATTAACTGTACAATGTCTTAACAATTCACCTGAATTAGAGTATAATGACTCTTCGCTTATTTCGGGGTATGAAAGTTTATTGTCGCTAATAAAACCCCACTTATTAACTTTGTATTCTTTTATTACAACAGATTTTTTGTTAAACATTTTCCAACTTCTTGGCAAATAATTATCTTTTGCTATTGTTACGATGTATGAAAGATCACCATATTCATTGTCGTGGAATGAACATGTTTCAAATACAACATCATGATCTGTAATGTTTTTTATTGTTATATCTTTTAAAGAAAATATATTCTTTAAATAATTATAATTATATGGATTTACAATAAAAGTATCTACATCTACTTGCTTTAGCGCTGATATTACAAATTCAAATGGAGAATATATTAACTCAAGTCCTGATAACTCTGTAAAATTATGGTCTGGTTTTTTTGATGTAAAATAAAGATACTGCGCGGAGGGCTTATAAATTTGAAACAGCTTATCATCATAGCTAATAACATATGGATCATTTATTTCTACAGGTACACCTTCATATGATTGTTTATATAGAAATTTTGTCCCATCTATTTTTGCTTCTACAGGCATCGAAAAACTAATGTCTTCGTATTTAGCACCCATCTCCTTCATTAGTTTCGCCTTTAATTCTACCTTTATATTTGCTTTAAAAGAAAGATTTTTAATTGTGCCAAAATTAACTATACCAGCATCCATCTTTTCAATGTAGTTAATATCTGCACTGAAAACCTTTTCAGTAAAAACTACTATTAAAAGACACAATAAACTAATTAGATATTTTTTAATTTTCATATGCTTTAAATTAAACTAATCCAGAGAAATCTTATTAATAATGACTAAATTATTTACGCTATACCATATAGAACTTAAGTTAGCTTTGTACTTTGACCCCTATAGTGAATTGCAATTGTTGAAGTCATTGATTGTATTGATATCGTCGTATGAGTTGATGAAAACTATTATAGACTATTTAAGTAATATAACTTTTTGTGCCTGCAGCCATCTTGCTATAAGCTCTACTTTGTTTTAGTCGCTCACTATGAGTAGCTTGATACCTGATTTTTTCATCTTAAAAATGTTTTTATCTCTGTCTAATAATTTCATTTATTAAACATTAAACTAACACCCCGGATAAAACATGGGGAATGCACATGGCAACAACGATTTGGGCATTTTGGGACATAATGTGGACAAGCTACCCCAAACATTATCAGGACATCCTGCTGCCGTTTTCTGATCTGTACGAATTCCCGCACATGTAGGTACTGCTCCGCAGGGTTGCGCGTCGCTAGAACAAGATCCAAACATAATATTAATTGATGTAATACATACTACTAGTATTATTAGTATACTTTTCATTTTATTTCGGTTACGTTGTGGTTTTTGTCGTATGTTATCATTAGCGAATTATGGTTTATTTTTTCAATTTCTATCACATTGTTATATTTTGTGATTTTTATTAGGTTGCTTTTTGTTGAATTAATATTTCCAAGTTCATCGTAAATAACTTTTTTTACCTCTGTTGAATTCCTCCGTGTAATTTCTTTTTTTCTGATTTTCCCAGCCAAAAAAAGGGGTCGGTCATTCATTTTGACATATTTTTGGAAAGGGCATTGGCCAAAGACCTCCAATTTCCGGCATGAAGAAGTTGCGACACTTCCTTCAGCGTCAGCGTCGTTGATTGCCGAAGCTTTCTCGCCAGTTGGATTTTCACCGCAGCCCCCTTGCGTAGCAGCGGCAGCTCCTCCCGCGATAGCCCCTCCTTGGAAAGCTCTTCCTCAATGATCCTCTGAGCTTTAATCTGCATGCTTTCCCTAACCTGAGTCGCCTCATGCCTATCTCTCGTAGCTCCCTGAAGCAGGTCTTGCAAGCGATCCAGGAAATCTTCCGCCCCCAGTTTCCATCCTCGACGAATCTTTTTGTGGGCATTCGTATCCTCCCCCTCCAATTGTCGAAGCTCCATCCGTCGGGAAAATTCTCTCCTTCCCGCCGCATCATCGCTGAGGATGCCATGCTCCCCAAGCAGTCGATCGGTTCGTAGCCAGACAGGCCGCTTCATGGGCTGATTGAGATAATCGATGTAGCTGCTCCATGGGTAACTCTCCAGAGATTGCTGCGCCGCGATGAGCCCTGCCCTCGCCGGATTGAGGTGTGTGTAATCACAGACCGTGCGAAGGTAGGAATGATCCCTCTCATCCACCATCAGTGCCTTATAGCGACCTGAAAACAGATGCCCCCTCATTTGATGTCGGGCATTGAATCGTTGGGTATAGGTTCCCAAGAACCATTTCATGCCAGCCACCAAGGTCGGCTCAGGTGTTTCCACCACCAAATGAAAATGATTGCTCATCAGGCAATAAGCATGCACCTGCCAATGGCTCTTTTCGCAGGCCTGCCCCAGCGTTTTCAGAAAGTGCTCTCTGTCCTCGTCATTCAAAAAGATGTTCTCCCTGCGATCTCCACGGTTCATCACATGATAGATCGCTCCTGGGTATTCAATTCTCAGCGAGCGGGGCACCCTCAACCTCTATCCCCTTCGCGATAAATGTGTCAATATGAATGACCGACCCCTTTTCCGACCCCTTTTCCAAACAAAATCGCAAAAACTATAGGCACCGGGAAAAAATCTTCAGCGGGGCCTTCTGCACGGTTCTCAAGGTTACCTAGACTTGCGGATAAGTTGCCATGCAACGAGAACTGCGCCAAGAACGGCGACGGTCACAACCCACGGCCAAATTCGAACTGGGCTTTGTCGTAAGATTCTGAGGAGATCGGAATCAGTGTATTGGAGTGTGGTGTCCCAACTGGTCTTCACGGCGACGTATTCGGGTGCATTAGGGGAAAGACGTCCCTCCTTCACCTCCTTGTCCATCCAACGGAAGATCCCCATCGCTCCTGCACGATCCCCCTTGCCGTCGAGGGTGGTGAAGAAGAGCTGGTAGCAATAGATGGGGGAGTGCATTGCCTCGGGACGGCTGCGCTGCATCCCTAGTAGCAGGCCATAAGCTCGCCTACCCTGTCTGAAGCACATGAGGCTCTGTGCGGCTCGGGTGATCTCGACGATAGCGGAGTCGTTCGGGGTCTCGGGGCTGTCCCAGTAGCGGGAGAGCTCCTGGAGGCTGCTCTCGATGTCCGCGGTGGATGAGGGATCTCCTTTCTGGCCTTTCTGCCCTGTTTCCCAGTTCGATAGGGCGCTGTAGAGTCTCTCCTGGAGCCGCACCCGAGCCATTATGTCATCCGCCCCATAGGCGCTGATCATCATTCCAAGCAGTAGAAGGAGAGGCAGGATCTTCATGGAGCAGTGGTTGCGGAGGTTCCTCCCTCTGTCTTGGCAAGTCCCGTAAGCCCGGTTGCTGAACGTGTTGAGGTCATCGTTGATCATTGGCTTCCCACCGAAAGCAAAATGCTCCAATGCGCCGCGAAGATGAACAGATCTCTTTTATTCTGTCAATGTATCTCGTTCCATTGTCACAAGATCTCTCAGGTTCCACCCTCTCCGCCAACTCCATCGCTTCCATGGAATAAGATCGCGCCTGGGAACCCTTCGTTTTTCATTTTTCATTCTTCCTTTGGCACCCCTTCTCTCCTTCCTAAGTTGGCTGGCCCGGCCGTTGCTTCGCTGCCGTTACGCCTTCCCGCAAGGCCTGCATGCGATTTAATCAGCGCTTCCCCTACCTTCCCCCCTTCTCATCACTCCTGTGGGATCGGAGGAGGGATCTCGGGAAGAGGCCTTACCAAACCAAGCTTCCGGTAGGTCAGGCAGATCACGAATCCCGCGATCGCGCCGCCGAGATGCGCCATATGACCGATTCCGGGTTCTATTCCGAAGACCCGGAAGAGAATGGAAACCCCGACGATCAACCACCCCAGCGTCGCCGCCTTCATCCTCACGGGAATGACAAAGAAGATCAGGGCGGTGATCTCGAGTCTCGGCAGGAGCGTCGCAAATCCCACCAGCAGGGCGCAGACCGCGCCGGAGGCCCCCACCAGATCAACGCTCTCAGGGCTGGAAAAGGTCTGGAGTAACCCTCCGGCAATAATGCCCCCGAAGTAGAGACCGAGGTAACGCCATCCCCCGAGGAGCTCTTCAAGCAGCGGACCGGTGAACCAGAGCGCGACCATGTTGACGATCAGGTGAAACAGATTGCCGTGAAGGAATCCATGGGTCACGAGCTGCCACCATCCCCCCTCGCTGAAACCCTCCCGGCTCAGCGCCATCAAGGGAAAGAGGGAGCTGTCGAAAAAGATCCGGAAAATCTCCTCGATGAGGAAAAACGCGAGATTGATCCCGAAAAGGATCAGCGTGACCGGTGACTGGCGGAGCCGTTCCATGGAGTGTTCCCGGAATCCTACCCGCGATCTCCCGCGGGGGAGGCAATCACGGGGAGGGCACCCATCTCCACGCGGAGCGAGAGCGGCAGATACCCCGCCATCTCCCCGTCGAGTTCGTAGGGGACGGGGCTTTCGGAATGAAGGGTGAGGGAGGATGTTTGGAAATACTCAACGTCTCCAAGTTCGGCATGCTGACCGATGAGGATCGCGTGCATGTAGCGGAGGAGATCCCAGGGGCTCTGGTTCCGGAAGACTAGGACATCGATCAACCCATCGCAGGGCGATCCCTTGCGGAACATCCGGAAAGGACCGCCGTAGAAGCGCCCGTTTCCAATCAGGACGAAGGAGCCGATTCTCACGGGACCCTCCGCGCTCTTGATCGTCACCGGAGGCGGTTTTTCCCCCGCCACCTGGGCCAGTGAGAGCAGGTAACTCAACGGGCCCAGAGCCTTCTTTGACTCCCGCGTGGTGCGCCGGACCACTTCGGCATCAAGGCCGACACCGGCGAGCTGGACAAAGCAACGTGTTCCCGACTCAGAGGTGCAGATCGGGAGATCCAGATGACGGATCCCGCCCTGTTGGATGATCCCCCATGCTTTCTCCAGCGAGTTGAGGGGGATGCCGAGTTCCACGGCAAAGACATTCATCGTGCCGACAGGCAGGACTCCGAGCCGGACACCCGGCTTTCCGGCTGCCACGATCCCGTTGACCACCTCGTTGATGGTTCCATCCCCCCCGGCCGCCACGATGGTTGTGAATCCCTCCCCGACCGCCTCTATTGCGATCCTCTCCGCATCACCGGGCATCCCGGTCAGACGGATCTCGGCCTCCCTGCAGACCGCACGGAGGCGCTCGGGGAGACGCCCTGCCTTCTCGCTGTGGGCGGCGGGATTAAGAATGATCAGGGGATTCTTCACACTTCACAATTACGTCAGGACTTCTAACTTGTTCGGGTGCGACCGATTGCCAAGCCCATTCTCACCATAGCGGCCATTCTGATTGCCGGGGTCCTCTCGGCTTGCCTGATCCTGAACGCCTACCTCACCCTTCCGGCGACCCGGAACCAGATTGAAAGCGGGATCGGTGACTGCCTGGGCATGCCTGTGACCATTGGCTCCATCTTCGCTCTCCCCTGGCCCGTGGGGACGATCAGGATCGGCAATATCAAGGGAGGGAGAGCAGGAGATCCACGGGGATTCTCGGCGCGATCCATCATCCTTCGTCCTGACTTCACGGAACTCCTGCATGGGCGGATCGTGGCCTCCGGGGTCGAGTTAAAAACCCCCTCGCTTCGGCTCTCGACACGCCAACCCATTGCCACATCTTCCGCTGCCAAGCCGGGGAATTTCGGAGTGAGCTTCACCACTCCATCAACTCCCCGTGAGATCACGCCCCCCACTCAGGGCATCGCTCCCCCGACTACGGAAAGTGCGCCAGCCCAAAACGCTCGTTCAGTTGCTGCCGCCCCCGAGGGGGAGACACCCCCTCCCCTCCCCCTCAGGAGCATCAGGATCGAGGGTGGAGACTTCAGCTACCTCGACGACAAGGGAAGCCCGATTCTGACACTCAAGGGACTCACCATGCGCGGAGCGCTGAATGGCGAAAACTGGAAAGGCAGCCTGAACGCCCCATCGATCGTGATAGGATCCTCACTGATCTTCCGGAATCTACATGCCGCACTCACGGGACCAGCCAACCTCTCCCAGCTTGATCTTTCACCCTGCACGGCCTCCTTCGGCGGAGGCTCCCTTTCCGGAACCGCATCCCTCACCTCGCTTCGTGAGTCCCCCTCGTTTTCCCTCACACTCCATCTGAGCGATAGCCGACTGGAAAAGCTTCTCTCCGATGCCTCGCTTGGGACCTCCTCGGCACAGGGAAGGGTCACGGGGGATCTCCGGTTGACCGGGACAGCCGGCAAGGGATCCACCATGAACGGTGAGGGCAACCTGCTCTGCAAGGAAGTCACCGTGGAGCCCGTCTCATTCCTCAAGCAGATCGGCCAGTTACTGAATATCGAGGAACTGAAACTACTCCGTCTTTCCGAGGGGAAGTGCCTCTTCCGTGTTGATGAGGGGCGCTTCGTGGTTGATGACCTCTTCCTTCGATCGGAAAACCTGATCCTCGCCGCCAAGGGCCCTCTCGACTCCACCGGCCAGCTCAACCTTGAGTCCCGCCTCCTCTTCAATGAAAACCTCACCCGCCGACTGGGGGGACTCCTTGGCAACAAACTCACGCCCGCACCCGAACAGGGCTACACGCAGATCGCGTTCCGTGTCTCCGGGCCGGCCATGAATCCCAGGACAGACCTTCTCGAACGCCTCACCGGCATCAGGATCGGAGGCGATCTTGGCGGACTCGGGGGACTGATCCAGGGGCTCTTCGGCGCGCCCAAGCCGCAGGCTCCTCCACCTCCGGCGCAAACCCCTCGGCCCACTCCCTGATTCCACGATGCGCGTGATAGCCGGATCAGCCGGTGGCCTCACCCTGCAGGCACCCGGCAAAGGGACCCGCCCCACCATGGACCGGGTGCGCGGGGCGATCTTTTCCTCACTCGGCGAACGGGTCCCGGATGCCCGTGTGCTGGATCTCTACGCGGGAAGCGGAGCACTCGGCATCGAGGCTCTCAGCAGGGGAGCCTCTTCGGCCACCTTCGTGGAACACCACGGCCCCACGGCCGGCTTGATCCGGAGAAACCTCCAGACCACGCGCCTCGACCGGCAGGGGGCAAGCGTCCAGCAGATGGATGCGATGCGCTTCCTGGAACTCTATGCCCCTCCCGGGAGTTTCGATCTCGTCTTTGCCGATCCTCCCTATCTCAAGGACACACGCCCTTCCGCCGGTGAACCGGCGAACCATGCAGAGCAGGTGCTGACCCAACCGAATCTCCCTGTCGCTCTTGGCGAGGAGGGCCTCCTCATCCTGGAGTGCGAACGTCGGCAACCCCTTCCATCCCTCGCCTCCTGGGAGATCCTCACCGACCGATCCTATGGTGAGTCACGCATCCTGATCATGAGGAGGTCCTCATGAAACGGATCACCCTCTTCCTCTACAATCTGCTCTTTGTCCCGATCCTATTGATCCTGCTTCCAGGATACCTCACGCGGATCAGGAGGCGTGGCGGCTACGGCAACAAGGCGCTTCAGCGATTCGGCATCTTTGATGCCTACGCATTGGCGCGCATCGGCACGGGGAGGATCTGGCTGCATGCGGTGAGCGTGGGCGAAGTCGGGATCGCCCTGAAATTCGCGCGGGAATACCGCCGTCGGAACCCCGCGGCGCGCTTCCTCCTCAGCACGACCACCTCCACGGGACTCGCCATTGTTGAAAAATCCTCCTCCGAGTGGCTGGAGCCCATCGCCAACCCCGTCGACTTCCCCGTCATCACCTCCCGTCTTGTCCGTCGTCTCAAACCCTCGGCCCTTCTCATGGTCGAGGCGGATCTCTGGCCGAACCGGATCGCCGCCTGCAAAGCACAGGAGATCCCCGTTGCCCTGCTCAATGCACGCCTCTCTCCGCGCTCGGAAACACGATTCCGGATGGTGCGCCCCTTCACTGCTCCCTTCTTCAACCAACTCAACGTGATCACGCTGACCGATCCGGGGGATGTTGCGCGATGGATCTCACTCGGAGTCGACAAGGGGCTCCTCCATCTCACGGGCAACATCAAGCACGACGCCCCGATCTCAGCGGGAACCATCCCTGAAAGTGATCCGAGTGATCCGATCTTCCTCGCCGCCAGCACTCACGAGGGCGAAGAGAGGGAGATCGCCGCCGCCTGGCTGACACTCAGAAAGGATTTTCCTAGGCTTCGACTCATCATCGCGCCCCGCCATGCAGAGCGACGCAGTGAGGTCCGGACGGCTTTGGAAAGCATCGGCATCTCCTGCCGACTGCGCTCCGAGGGAGCAGAAATCTCCGACGTGCCTCTTCTGCTGGATACCACCGGAGAACTCAGCCGTTGGTATCCCAAGGCCACCGTGGTCTTTGTTGGGAAAAGCCTTTCCCTCTCCGTCAATCACGGTGGCCAAAATATGATCGAGCCCCTGCAGGCAGGCGCTCCCGTCCTCTTCGGCCCCCACACCGGAAACTTCGAACCGCTCGCCACACACCTCTGCGAGGCGGGCGCCGCTATCCGTGTGAATGATTTGGAAGAGATCGCATCCGCAACGCGGATCTTGCTCCAAGATGCCGGCAAACGATCTGCCATGATCGCGGCAGCGACCGGTGTTCTCAAGCCACATCAAGGCGCCACAATCCGTAACTGTGAACTCGTGGAGAGACTGCTAAGTCTCCCTGACTGGTATCGCGCTTAAGGAACCGCTTCCTTAACCCAGCAGGTCGGGGCGGCGTTTTTTGGTCGCTTCCAACGCCTGTTCTGCACGCCATGCGGCGATTGCCCCGTGATTTCCCGATAGCAGGATCGGAGGAACGCCCCAGCCCTGAAACTCCACCGGACGCGTGTAGTGCGGGTGGTCGAGCAATCCCGTTTCGAAAGACTCGGTGACCGCCGACTGGTCATCTCCCAGGACTCCTGGAACCAACCGCACGATGGCGTCGGTCAGCACCAGCGCCCCCAGGACGCCGTTGGTCAGGATGTAGTCGCCGATCGAGATCTCATCGTCGACAAGGTGATCGGCCACACGCTGATCGACACCCTCGTAATGCCCGCAGAGGAGGATGAGATGCTCCGCCTTGGCATACTCGCGGACGATCGGTTGCTTGAGCGGCCTTCCCTGAGGGGTGAGGAAGATCACCTTGGTCTCCGGGCGGCGCAGTTCGGCCAGCGCCTCGGTGATCGGTTCGATCTTCATCACCATGCCCGGGCCGCCGCCGTAGGGGGCGTCGTCGACCGTGCGATGGCGGTCATGGGTCCAGCGCCGGAGGTCGACAGCTTCCAACCTCACCAAACCGGCCTCCTGGGCGCGGCCAAGGATACTCTCCCGGAGGACGCCATCGGCGATGGAGGGGATGGGTGTCAGAATCTGGATCTCGATCATTTTGAAAAGTTGGAGCTCAACGGTGGCTAGCCATCATGGAAAGAGCATCCTAGGATGCAAGTCCCGTGTCTTCCTCCCGCCCCGCGAACAAACGCCGCAGTGCACCCCCTCCACGGAAACGCCGCGGCTCCTTCCTGATCACGCTGATCAAGCTCGGCTTCGCGGCCCTCCTTCTCTGGGTGCTCGTCGGTGTTCTCTACTACCTCTGGGCGCTCACCTTCGACCTCTCGACGATCGGACAGATGCCGCAGCGCTCGGCGATCTATGACCGGACAGGGACATTCTACAGCCGGACCATGGGGGAGAACCGCGTCGTGGTCCCTTATGACGGTGTCTCGCCGAATTTCGTCAAGGCCCTGATCAGCCGCGAAGATTCAAGATTCTACGAGCACCGCGGCATCGACCCTCTCGGCATCGCGCGTGCGGCCGTGCGGAACCTTCTCTTCGGCGGGATGAAGGAGGGGGCCAGCACGATCACACAGCAATTGGCCCGCAACAGTTTCCCGCTCGGAGGGAAGACCTTCAACCGCAAGTTCCTCGAGGCGGCCATGGCCTTCCGCATCGAGATGGAGATGACCAAGGAGAAGATCCTCGAGCTCTACATGAACCGCATCTACTTCGGCTCCGGACTCTACGGGGTCGAGACTGCGAGCCAGTCCTACTTCGGAAAACCCGCCGCCGACATGAGTCTTTCGGAGGCGGCCCTTCTGGCGGGACTGATCCGCAGCCCCAACCGTTACTCTCCCTTCAACAACCTTGAGGCATCCCTCAGGCAGCGCAATGTCGTCCTCGGAAGGATGGAGGAACTCGAACTCATCACCCACGCGGAGCATGAGAAGGCGCTCCGGGAGAAGATCGCACCGCGCCAACGGCAGCTCGTGAACCCCCTGAACAGCTGGGCCGTCGACGCGATCCTCCACGAACTCGAGCAGGTCGTCTCCCCCTCCAAGATCGACGAGGGAGGTCTCCGGATCGACACCTCGATCGACGCGGGGATGCAGCAGGCCGCCGAGCAATCGCTGGCACGACGGCTTGCGGAAGTGGAGGCGCGGCCCGATTTCCGCCAGCAACACGCGCCGCCAAAGCCTCCCAAGCCGTCAAAAGGCAAGGGCAAGGGAATCATCCCCCAGCCCGTCCAAACCGTCGAGCCCCCCGAACCACTTCAGGCCGCCCTCCTTGCCATCGACAACGCCTCCGGCGGCATCACGGCCATCGTCGGCGGGCGCAACTTCGCCGAGAGCAAATACAACCGCGCCCTGGTGGCAACGCGCCAGATCGGTTCCTCGGCCAAGCCATTCGTCTACGAGGAGGCCTTTCGCAAGGGGGTCATCACCCCGGAGACACCGGTCAGCGACGCCCGGCTCTCGATCACGGAACTGCCGCCCCGCTCCCCGGCCTACGATCCCCAGAACAGCGACGGCACCTTCGGGGGCGACCTGCCGGCCAAGGAGGGCCTCATCCAATCCCGCAACACCATGAGCGTGCGCGTCGGGCTCGCCACCGGTCTCGGAACGGTGGCATCCATCATGGAAAAACTCGGCCTGGCCGAGGATGTCCCCCGCTATCCCTCCATCTGCCTCGGCAGCTTCGAGTCGACTCTCAGGAATGTCACGGTCGCCTACTCCGCACTCGCCACCGGCGGATCACGCCTCCACCCGCACCTGATCGAGCAGGTCACCGATGCCGAGGGGAAGGTCCTCTTCCTGGCCACCCGCGACCGCGTTCCCGTACTCGACCGGAATGCGGCCCGGGCGACCACGGCGATTCTGACCGAGGTCTTTACGCGCGGCACCGCCTCACGGGCGGCCTCACTTGGCCTGCGCAAGCCCGCAGCCGGAAAGACCGGAACCACCGACCGCTTCGTCGATGCCTGGTTCCTCGGATACACGGAGGGACTCACCTGCGGGGTCTGGGTCGGCTTCGACCGCCCTAAGACCATCATGCGCGGCGGCTATGGCGCCGAACTGGCCCTCCCGATCTGGGTCGATGTCATGCAGTCCCCGGCCGCCAACCGCTACGCTGCCGGACCCCTTCCGTAGATGGGGAAAAGTGAGAGGGCCATAGCATGGGTTTATACTCATCCCATTCAACCCGAACTCCGAAGATGAAAGTGATGAAACCTGCGAAAGGGATTAGCAGGTAATAGCGCCGAAGACGGCGCGAGTGCAGCGCGCGCGGTGACTACAGACCTTCGCTTGCCCCGTGCCAACCACCCCATGGCATCCGAAAATCTTTATTGGCGCCTCGCTGTTTACAGTGGGTTGATTCAAGGATGATGTTTTCACGCAACGGGCGCAAGGTCGCCAAGGTAGGATCAAAGAGTAGCGCCCGATGAAACAGAAAAGAGAAACAACTCTGTTTTATGCAAGTTCTTGAAAAGCGATCCTTGAAAAACTCATCGACGTGGAATCCCTCTTTGCGATCGTTGCGTCCTT
>CANKJN010000069.1 GCA_947482345.1 Spartobacteria bacterium | reverse complement strand
CTTTTTCTCTCTTGATGCCTCGAAGTACCTCAGTGGCCTCCTTGGCGTGATCTAGTTTTGCTCTCGGTCGTGCCATCCACTCAGCCAATCACATAGTCACCCTCATGTAACCCTAATTATACCATTATATCTGTCCGAATGGTATTAGGGAATCTTCGGAAGCCAACCAGAGAACTCACCAGAGTCTTCGTAAGCAATGCGCTTAGATTCGAGTCCTGATCGGTATATGTATTGCATAAGAGGATGTGCTCGGACAGCATTGTCAAATTCGTAAGGCGCATTGATCATGAACTCGAGACAACTGCAACTATTCGCGCGCGACCTCCGCGACTCCCAACCTCGTAGCCCACGGGAAATGTTGGGCGGATTTGTGTTTGGGGCCAGCATCTTGGACAAGTGCCGAGCCGACCTCCTCGGTATCGGTGGTGACCACCACTTCACCCGATGCGCCTTGGGCACTCACTTTTGGAAATTCACCGGCCTTGATCCTGAGGTTTTCAGGGCCTTCGTCGGCACCGGGGCCAACGACGAGGAGGTTGGCGAATGGATCGAGCGGAATGCAGCAGTCCAGGACCGGGCCACGGTCATCCGGTGGAACTTTCAGATGATTTCCAATCTTGCCTTCGCATCACGCTTCGCCGCTGCGGTTGGAATTCCAGTGCAAGCGGCAACCTCTCAACGCTCGTTATTTAAACCCAATCTTTCATTATCGTCCCCTGACAAAGGCGGAGAGTTCCTCGGTGGTCTGGTAGGCGAGGAAGGGGGTCATGAAGTAGACGCCCGGAAAGTGATCGAGCACGGAGCGTGTCACCTCCTTGGCGATGGCGACACCCTCCATGCGCCCCTCCGAGCCCTCGAGTCCCTCCATTCGCGACAGGATCGGCCCGGGGATCGAGATGCCGGGCACCTCGTTGTGCAGGAAGAGGGCCTGCCTTCCGTTGAGCAGGGGCCATACTCCCACGAAGACCGGTACTCCTAAGTGCGCCGTGCGTCGTGCCGTCTCCTCGACCAGAGCCGTCTCAAAAACCGGTTGGGTCATGACATACCGCGCCCCGGCATTGATCTTGCGCTCCAGTTTCTGCACCTGCGCATCGAGATTACGGGAGTTCGGATTGAAGGTGCATCCCGCGACGAGATCGGGACGTGCCTGCAGGTCGGTGCCGGCCTGGGTGTAGCCTTCGTTGAGCCTGCGGATGATCTCCAGCAGGCCGACCGAGTTCACATCGTAGACGGAGGTGGCGTCGGGATGATCACCCCCCTTTGCCGGATCTCCCGTCAGAGCGAGCACATGGCGCATCCCCATGGCGGCCATGCCCAGCAGTTCGCTCTGGAGGCCGATCACGTTGCTGTCACGGCAGCTCAGATGAAGCAACGGGGTGATGCCGCGCTGCTTGAGCATGGCGGCCACGGCAAAGTTGCTGACCCTGAGGATGGCGAGCGAATTGTCAGCCAGCGTGATGGCGTCGCTTCCTGCCCGGGTCAGCGCCTCGGCCGCAGCGAAGAATTTCTCCAAGGGGAGGGTCTTCGGAGGATCGAGTTCGGTGACGATGACGGTCTTGCCCTCGGCCACCAGATCCAGAATGCTTTTCTCTCTGGGAGCAATCGCACGTTCCGGTTGCTCGCCGGTGGTGACTGCTGAGGTTTTCTTGGTGCCCGGCTTGAGTCCTTTCAGCGCCGCGGAGAGAGCCTTGATATGTTGGGGTGATGTGCCGCAGCATCCTCCTACAAGGGCCGCACCCGATTCCACCATGCGGCGTCCGAGATCGGCGAAATACTCCGGCGTGGTCCCGTAGGAGATGCGGCCCTCCTGGTAGAAGGGGCGGCCGGCATTCGGAAAGACCGCGAGTGGGCGCGTCGGGGCGATCTTCTCCACCAGGCGCAGCATGGCCTGGGGGCCGTTCACGCAGTTGAGACCGACCAGGTCGGCCCCCTCGTTCCCGAGAGTCTCCAGAACATCGCCGACCCACGCGCCTCCCGGCAGGCGTCCGCTTTCGGGCGAGGCGATCAGAGTGATCACTGGCTTGGTGCCGAGTGATTTGGCGATCCGGAGTGCGAGAGAGAGCTCCCCTGGATCCTGAAAGGTTTCCAGCAGAATCAGATCGCATCCGCCGTCGAGGAGTGCTGCGATTTGACCGCGGAAGAGGGCCTCGCGGTCGATGCCTCGGGCCTCGGCCTCGGAACCGGATACACCCAGGGGGCCGACGCTTCCCGCGACCCAGGCCTGCTTGCCCGCTTCCATGACGGCTTCGCGTGCGAGACCGGCGGCCCTGCGGTTGATTTCCACGGCCCTGGATTCGAGGGCGAAGGAGGCGAGCTTCTGTGCGTTGGCCCCGAAGGAATTGGTCGTGATCACCGACGCGCCTGCCGCGAGGTATTCGCGGTGGATTTCCAGGATCAGCTCGGGACGCTCCAAGCAGAGTGCCTCAAAGCAACTTCCCGAGGGAATCCCGCGCTCGGCAAGCAGGGTACCCATGGCCCCGTCGCCGCAGAGCACTCCGTCGTTCAGGGCAGTCAAGAAATCGCTCATCCCGTTATCAGTTGCGCCTTGATCGTTGTGCCACCAGGCGGACGCTAATTCCGAACATCAGGGCCGCAAAAAGCGCGGTGACTCCCAAGCCGGCAAGGTATCCGGCCGGAATGAAGGTGCCCTGCCCGGTTGAAAAAGCGGCGCGGATCGCCGTGACGCCGTAGCTCACTGGATTGAGAACACCCACCCAGTAGAGCCAACCGGTTCCGGCGGGCATCGGGAAAAGGGCTCCCGACATCATCCAGAGCGGCATCAGGAAGATGTTCATGATCGCATGGAAGCCCTGGGTGGAGTCCATCGGCCACGCGACCAGGAACCCGAGGCCCGTCATGGCCAAGCCGACGAGAATCAGGGCCGGAATAAGGAGAAGAACCTGATGGAGGCCGATCGGCATCCCGGTAAGAGGTGCCAGCACGCAGAAGAGTCCCGCCTGAAGAACGGCGAGCGTGGTGCCGCCGAGGAATTTTCCGAGTGGAATCGCTGCGGGGGAGAGGGGAGCCACAAGCGCCCCCTGGAGGAATCCCTCCCGACGGTCCTCGATCACCGAGATGGTCGAGAAGATCGCGGTGAAGAGCATGATGAGTACCAGGGTGCCGGGGAAGAAGTAGGCAAGGTAGCTCCCTGCATCGGCCACCACGGAGGGGTTGCGGAAGGAGGGGCCGAATCCCGACCCCACCAGCAACCAGAAGACAAGCGGGGTCGCAAGAGCGCCGATGATGCGGTTGCGCTGGCGGAGGAAGCGGATGACATCGCGCCACCAGAAGGCGATGGCGGGAGTCAGGAGAAGGCGGGTCGTTTTCGTCATGGCTCAGCGCTTGTTTCTCTTGTTTCCCTTGTTTCCCTTCAAGGGCTTGGTCCGTTCCGGTTCCACATCCTGATCGGCAAAGAGCCGTCCCGTGCGGGCAATAAAGACATCCTCGAGCGTCGGCCGGGCAATCCGCAGGGAGGTGATGGCCCCGGGAAATTCCCCCGAGAGCCGGGCAGCAAGCTGGTACGCTTCGCGGTGCTCGATGCGGACTTCCCCCTCGACCACGGTCGCGGGGATGCCTGTCTTTTCGGTGATGGTCTGCGCCAGTTGATCGGCGCCGGTTTCCTTGGAGACGCCGAGGCTGATGACATCGCCGCCGATCGCCGAGGTGAGCTCCTCCGGCGTGCCCAGGGCAACCAGTTTTCCGCTACTCACGATGCCGACGCGGTCGGCACGGGCGGCCTCCTCCATGAGGTGGGTGGTGCAGAGGGCCGTGACGCCGTGTTCGGCGCGGAGTTTTTCGAGTGCCGCCCAGAGATCGAGACGCGCGCCCGGGTCGAGTCCCGTCGAGGGCTCGTCCAAAAGCAGGACCTCGGGACGGATCAGGAGGCACTTGGCGATCTCGGCCCGGCGCTGGAGTCCTCCCGAGAGGGTCTCGACCGGATCGTTCAGGCGATCGGTTAGGTTCAGGGCCTTCGCAGCTTCATCGATGCGCGATTCGAGTTCCGCACCCTTGAGTCCGTAGAGGGCTCCGCCGCAGCGGAGGTTTTCCAGAATGGTCAGCTTGCCATCGAGGCTCGGCGACTGGAAGACGACGCCGAGTCGGGCTCTGACTTCCGAGGCCTCCGTGACGACATCATGCCCCGCGATGGCGGCCGATCCGGAGTCGGGGAGCGAGAGGGTCGCGAGGATCCTGAAGAGGGTGCTCTTTCCGCCGCCGTTGGGTCCCAGCAGGCAGAAGAGTTCGCCTTGGCGGATTTCCAGGGAGATGCCGTCAAGCGCGCGGCGTTCGCCGAACGACTTCACCAGGTCGCGTGCGACGATTGCGTGTCTGTGGTCGGGTGCGCTCATGAAAAGGGAAGATTCTCCGCAGCGGGCGCTGTTGGCAAGGACTCGGGGAGTTGCAGTCCGGCGATCGCCTTCATCACCCGGTCAGAGAGTTGCTGGTAGAGAGCCCTTTCATCCCCGCCGCAGCTTGCCGGATCAAGTTCCTGCGGGGTGAATCGGATCGGCTCCCCAACCACCACGGCGATCGGGCAGGCGGTGATCTTTCCAGAGCCCTTCGGGAAAGCCTCGTGCGACCCGAAGATGCGCATCGGCTGCACCGGGGCTCCCGTCTTGGCGATGACGAGGCCGATTCCGGCCTTGCCCTTCTGCAGGGTGCCGTCCGGGGAACGCGTTCCCTCGGGGAAGAGGACGACTCCGTTCCCTGACTTCACCGTGCGGATCACGGTCTTGAGCGCCGACATGTCATTCCCGTCGCGGTCGACGAGGATGACATTGATGTGGGGGAGGAGTTTTCCTAGCAGCGGGATCTGCAGGAGTGTCTTGCGGGCCAGATAATAGACCCCGCGACGCGAGCAGATGCCGACGAGCGGCGGGTCGAAATAGCTCTGGTGATTCGAGGCGAGGATGAGAGGCCCCTCCTCGATCATGCGACCGGGATGAACGACGCGGAAGCTGAAGAAGAGCCGCGCGGTGATCTTCGAGAGCGTGTACCAGAAATAGTAGGTGAAGCTCATCATCAGGCAGGCGTCATTTTCCGGCCGGACTAAGTTCCGCGAGGCGTGAGAGCACGGCTGCGATCACCCCGTCGAGGTCGAGGTGAGTCGTGTCGATGACGACGGCGCCTTCGGGAATGGTGAGTGGTGCCGTGGCGCGGGTGGAATCCAGCCTGTCCCGTTCGGCAACGGAATCGACGGCCCCTTCCCGGGCCCGGCGACGGGCGCGCTCCTCGGGGGAGGCATCGAGGTAAAACTTATAGGGTGTCGCGGGGAAGACGACCGAGCCGATATCGCGCCCCTCCATGACAAGATCGCGGGACCCGGCGAGTGAGCGGAGGTCGGCGTTGATCAGGTCGCGGACGACGGGAAACGCCGCCAGTTTCGAGACCATCGCGGCGACCGCCGGTTCGGAGAGGTGAGGGGTGGCATCCTGCCCGTCGAGATGAAGGGAAACCCCGGAGTCCGATTCCAGGACGTCGAGCCTGCGGCCGCGGATCCACGCCTCCACGTGGTCGCCGGCGATCCCGTCGCGGACGGCACCCCAGGCCATGGCCCGATAGAAATGTCCGGAGCTGACGAAGAGGAAACCGAGCGCCGAGGCGACGCCACGGGAGACGCTGCTCTTGCCCGAAGCGGCCGGACCGTCGATGGCGATGACTCGTCCCGGCATGGGTCAGCCTTTCAGGACGCTTTCAAGGGTCGCCCCGAAGGTCGGGTAGGAAGTGGCGACGCACTCGACCTTCTCGATCACGGTTTCGCCCTCGGCAAAGAGTCCCGCGATCGCGAAGGCCATGGCGATGCGGTGATCGTGGAAGCACTGGAGGGTGGCGCCGTGGAGCGGAAGCCCTCCCTCGATCTCCATCCCGTCCTCGGTCTCGGTGACCTTAGCTCCCATGGCCCGCAGATTGCCGGCCACGGCGGCGATGCGGTCAGTCTCCTTGACGCGGAGTTCCTTGGCATCGCGGATGATGGTCTTCCCTTGGGCGAGCGCCCCCGCCACCGCGAGCACGGGAAGTTCGTCGATGACATTCGGAATCTCGGCCCCGGCGATCACGGTGCCGGTCAGTTTTCCTCCCTTCACGACGATCGTGCCGGAGGGTTCCGCGGCCTTCGGATCGGAGAGGGTTGTCGTGATGTCGGCACCCATGCGCCGGAGCACCGAGATGATGCCGTCGCGGGTGGGGTTGAGTCCCACACCCTGCATGGTGATTTCGGAACCCTCCTTGGCGGCCCCGGCAACAAGCCAGAACGCGGCGCTGGAAATGTCGCCCGGCACGGCGAAGTCGCGGGCCTTGAGTCGCTGGGGCCCCTTCAGGGCGATGCGGCGTCGGCCATCGGCATCGGCTTCTCCGAGATCAAGTGTCACGCCGAATTCCTGGAGCATCCGCTCGGTGTGGTCGCGGCAGGCGGCCGGTTCCACGACGCTGGTCTCCCCCTCGGCTGAGAGTCCCGCCAGCAGGATGGCGCTCTTCACTTGGGCGCTTGCGACCGGCATCTCGTAGGAGAGGGGCTTGAGTTTTCCACCCTCGACGACAAGGGGAGGGCGGCCCTCACCCCCCTCGGCGGTGAAACGGCCTCCCATCTCGGTGAGAGGCTTGATGATGCGTCCCATGGGGCGCTTCGATAGCGAGGCGTCGCCGGTCATCCTGGCGCGGATCGGTTGGGGGGCGACGATGCCCGAGAGCAGGCGCATCGTGGTGCCGGAGTTGCCGCAGTCGACGTCGCCGGCGGGTTGGGAGAGGCGGCCGCCGGTTCCCCCGATGACGAAGGTGCCATTGCCCGTGTGCTCGATCTTCGCGCCGAGGGCGCGCATAGCGCCGACGGTGGAGAGGCAGTCCTCGGCCTCGAGAAATCCCGTGATGGTGCTGGTCCCCTCGGCCAGGGAGGCGAACATGGCGCTGCGGTGCGACATGCTCTTGTCCCCAGGGACGGTGATCCTGGTGCGGATCGGGCCGCAGGCCCGGACGGAAAAGTTTTTCATGAAATCGATCTCTGGATTCTCGGTTCTCTGAGTGTTCGGGGGCCCGGGGTTTAGGGAAGCGCTTCCTTAGGGCGCTTCCTCAGGAGAGGGGAGTGGGAGCGAATCGCGATGCTGCTTTGCTCTGGCCAAAAAATCGAGAATCGAGTCGGGATTTTCATCACCGAGGGCAGTCGCCATCGACTCGAGCAGCTTCGACATCTCGCGCAGGGCCGCAACGACTTCCGTGCGGTTTTCCGTCAGGATGCCCGTCCAGAGAACCGGATCGCTGGCAGCGACGCGGGTGGCGTCGCGGAAGCTGCCTCCCGCAAGGTGATGGGATCCCGCCGGAAGTGTGTTGAGGACAAGGTTCACCAGCGCAAAGGCCAGGGCGTGCGGCAGGTGGCTGAGGCGCGCGACGAGCCGGTCGTGCTCCGGTGGATTCATCATTGTCACCGAGCACCCCAGCTCCTTCCAGAATCCAGAGACGACTTGCAGGGCGGCGGGATCGCTTCCGGAAGTCGGGGTGATCAGGCAGGGGGCTCCCGCAAAAAGATCGGCCCTTGCCGCCGCAAGGCCGGAGCGCTCGCTTCCCGCCATCGGGTGCGCACCGATGAAGCGACTTCCCAGGAGCGGCTCGAGTTGCTCCACGACGCAGGCCTTCACGCTCCCGGCATCGGTGACGACGGCCGATGGGGTGAGCCCCGGTGCCATGGCCGCGGCGAGATCCCTCATGCTTTCGACCGGCGTGCAGAGAACGGCAATGTCAGCGCCGCTGACGGCGGCCGCCGGATCGGTCTCCACGGAGTCGGCAATCCCGCGCTGCAGGATCTCGGCGAGTTGTTCCGGCCTGCGACCCCAGATGGAGATTTTTGTCCCGGGGCTTCTGGCACGGAGCGCCAGTGCAACTGAACCGCCGATCAACCCGGGGCCAAAGATGGCGACACGGGCTGGAGAGCTCAAGGAACGGGAGTGCTGGGACGTGGAGGTCGGAACGGGCCCGGGTCAGGCCTGTTCAGGGAACGAGGAAGATCTTGCCCGAGTAGGGATCCTTCACCTCGGAGCCGGGAGGGAATCCTTTCACATCGACGTAACCTGCCGTCGGTGAGTGGGGGCTCGTCACGAAACCGGGCTTTCCGGGAACCGGCGTGCCGTAGGGGAGGTCACGCGGGGCGGTCGCGGGAACGGGCGTCGGCGTGGCGAAGGGATTGGCGAGATTAGCGGCGTCGTTGACCGCCGGGTTGTTGGTCTCCGTTAACGATCCATCCGTGGTGGCGGGGGCGTTGGTGGAGGCATCCGAGGTGAACTGCGAATCCTGCGAAGTCGTCGAGGCGGCGGTTTTCTTCCTGGGGGGAGGTGTCTCTGTGTCGGCGCATCCGGCGATCAACAGAATGGCAAGCAGGGTCAGCGGGTGGAGCAGTCGGTTCATGGATTCCTAGGGTTGTAGCCGTGTTTGGCCATCCCATGTTGATCCCGTATTTGCGGCGTAACATCAATCGTTTTCCATTCCAAACCGCCCCGGACTGCCATCCCGGTCATTCTGACAAAAACGACACATCGAGAATTTCTGTTGCCAAAGCGGCAAAGTGGCACCATAGCTTTGATCCGAAGTTCGATGATAGCGTTTCAGGCAATGCAGGTTCCCCGCTGGTCGGGAGGACTGCTCCGAGTCCCCTCAGGTGAGCGGCAGGTGCATTCCGCGAAGTAGCCGTCAGCGTAACAGGAACAACAAACACAACGCAGTAAGCAGTATGAAACTCTATATCGGGAACCTTCCCTTCTCAGCAACTGACGCCGACCTCCGCGAGGTATTCGGCGCACACGGCACCGTCACCGATGCGATCGTCATGATGGACCGCACCACCGGCCGCTCCCGCGGATTCGGATTCGTCACTTTCAGCGCCCCCGAAGAGGGCAAGGCAGCGATCGCGGCCCTGAGCGGCGCCGACATGGGCGGCCGCAACCTCACCGTCAATGAAGCCCGTCCGATGGAAGACCGTCCCCGCGGTGGTGGCGGTGGTGGCGGCGGATACGGTGGTGGCGGCGGAGGCGGCTACCGTGGTGGTGGCGGCGGCGGATACCGCGGCGGAGGCGGCGGTGGATACCGTGGTGGTGGTGGCGGCGGTGGATACCGCGACCGTGACCGCGGCGGTTACGAGGACCGTGGTCCCCGTCAGGACTACCGCTAAGTCTCCAGTAGACTTTTTTCAAAGAAACGGCCCGGAGTCATTCCGGGCCGTTTTCTTTTTAGCAGTAAAAAAATCCGAGGGTTGAGGGAAACTTTGTGCAGGCGCTCAGAGCCACCCCTTTTTCACTCTCCATTTTTGGTGCCTCGCTGTTTGCAGTGGGTTGATTGAAAGATGATGTTTTCACGCAACGGGCGCAAAGGTCGCCAAGGGAAGATCAAAGAGAAGCGCCCGATGAAACCAAGGGGGTAAGAATGGTGGTTTTTTGGAAATTCTTAAAACTACTCTGCCAGTAAAAAAACAGCGACGCGGGACCCCTCTTTGCGATCGTTGCGTCCTTTGCGTGAAACTCATTCCGTGTCTTTTCCGGAACATTTCCCCACTCCCAATAGCGAAGAGCCTCATTTTTCCTTCTGCATTTCACTGCCCCCGGGCCGCTTGCAGGATTCCCGCGGCTTTGTGGAGGGTTTCCTCCCATTCCTTCTCGGGTGAAGAGTCCGCCGTGATTCCCGCGCCGACATGGAATTCGGCCCTTCCGTCCCGGATCACCACCGTACGGATGGCGATGTTGAACTGGCTCTCCCCGTTGTAGCCGAAGTAGCCGATCGCCCCGGTGAAGAGGCCGCGCGGAACCGGTTCGAGTTCGCGGATGATTTCGAGGGCGCGCTTTTTCGGGGCTCCCGAGATCGACCCGCCGGGGAAACAGGCTGCGAGCGCCGCGACCTGCGAGACATCCTTGCGGAGCGTCCCCTCAACGGTCGAGACGAGATGGAAGACCTGCGCGAAGCGTTCCAGTTGCAGGAGTTGGCTGGCGGTCACGCTCCCGTACTCGCAGACGCTCCCGAGATCGTTCCGTTCCAGATCGGTGATCATCACCAGTTCGGCGATCTCCTTCGGCGAGGTCTGCAACTCGAACGCCTCCCTCGTGTCCTCGTCGGGATTCCTTCCCCGGGGACGTGTCCCCTTGATCGGCCGCGTGGAGATCACTCGTCCGCTCATTCTGAGGAAACATTCCGGTGAACTTGAGAGAACCATCTCGCCGCCGAGGTGCAGATAGGCCGCATGGGGTGCCGGTGATGCGCTCCTGAGCGCGAGATAGAGAGACCAGGGATCCCCCTCGAATCGGGTTGAAAAACGATGGGCCAGGCAGACCTGATAGATATCTCCGGCCGCCACATATTCCTGTGCCGCCCGGACCATTGCGACATAGTCGGCGCGTTCCATCTCAGGTTGGAATGAAGCCGGGGCGGCCGGGGAATCTTTTTCCGGTCCCGGGTGAGCTTCGGTGAGTTCTCCCGCAGGGAATGCCGTCCCGCCAAGCCATCCTTCGGGTGTGTGGATGAGGGGGTGATCGTAGAATCCGAAGCGGAAGGACCCGTCGAAGCGGAAGAAGCCGATCGCCGCGCCGTCAGGAATCCCCTTGTTCGGGGAGACTCTTTGCCTTGCCTCCAATTCCCGTTCCAGAAGATGCCAATCCGTGGGTCCTCCCTCCAGGATCAGATCCGGATCGGCGGCCAGCAGGGAGATCCCGAGAGTCCCCCCCACCGTGGAATCTTCCAGTGAGGAGTCGAGCCAGACAAAGCCATTCCGATCACGCAGGCACTGCGACGCAACAAGGGGGCGGGGAGCGCTGCCAGAGCAAGAGGGAGGTGTGGTGGTAGGGTTGCCGGTTGAGGACATGGAAGTCGGTGCCATCCGGCACCACTTGCCATCACCGCCCATTTTTGATTCCTTGGCAAGGTTGCGGCGGCGCGCGTCGTGAATCTCCATCCCTTCATTCCATGAAATCCCGCTCCACCCTTCCCGTTAGGATCCTTCCCATCCTTTGCATTCTTCCGGCGTTCCCGCTTGCGGCGCAGGACCAGACGCCCGAGGCGCCCCTTCAGATTCAGGATAGTCCCGCCCCCGGCAGCATGCCTGCCCCCTCCCTCTTTGCGCCCGAACCAAGCGCCTCCACTCAGCCCGCCAAGAGCGATGACGCTGCGACCCCTGCTCCGGCATCCTCCGAGCCGGCGGCTCCCGCTGCCAATTCCGGCATGGGATCCGCCGGGCAGAATCCTCCCCCCAGCGATCCGAATTCACTCATTCCTCCCCCGGCCGAGCCTGAGCAGCCCTCCCCGATCAATGCGGCCGGCAATGAGGAGAAGCAGCGCCAGGATCAGAAAACCCGTTACTACACCGTGAAGGTAAAGGCCGACAAGGAAGAGAGCCTTGTCTCGCTTCAGCAAAAGGCCGACAAGGCCAAGAGCGACGAGGCGAAGCGTCAGGCGCTCCGCGAGTACTATGACCTGCTCGCTAAGCGGATGAAGAAAATCGATCCGTCGCTCTCCGAGTGGATCGACACGATGCACGCCGCCTACCTGCGTCGCCTTGCCCAGGTTCGCGTGGAGCCGACCATCCCTCTCAACCCTCCCCCGGTTCCCGACGCGGAAGCCGCTTCCTCCCCGACTCCTGCCTCGCAGAAAAAGTCGGAGAAAAAGCCGGAGAAGAAAAACGGTAAACCGGCGCCCTCCAACGCCTAGATGGTTGGTGTCGTCGAAGTGTTGATTCGGGTGATTCGCTGACCGCCGATGCAGGGGCTGATTGTTCTCCTGCCGGGGGTGATCGGTGTGGTGTTCGATTTCGTGGTGATCCCGCTGCTCGGGCTTTGCCTCCTGCAGTCTCTCGTGAACATGCGCCTGCTACGGCGACTGAAGCCATCGGCGCCGATAACTGGGTGTGAGATGCAAAACGTTTCGGTGCTGATCCCGGCGCGTAACGAGGAGCGGCGGATCCATGAATGCCTAGCCTCCCTCATCGCGCAGGAACCCCCCGTTTGCGAGATCATCCTGCTCGATGATCGCTCCACCGACAGGACCGCGGAGATCGCATTGGAGCTCGGCTTTCGCAAGGAGGTCGGTAGCCGGTTGCGGTTGGTTCACGGCGCCGATCTTCCTGAGGGCTGGGTGGGGAAGAACTGGGCGTGCCATCAGCTCTCGCAAGCCGCCGATCCGGGAAGCGTCCACCTGCTCTTCACCGATGCCGACACGATCCACGACCCTGCTTGCGTGGTCTCCGCGGTCGGCCATGCCCGTGTGGCGAGGGCCGATCTTCTCTCGCTCTGGCCAGACCAGATCACCGGAACCTGGTCGGAGAAGCTGGTGATTCCCCTCGGCTACCTGCTCTTCATGGCCTTTCACCCGTTTCCAATCCTAACCTGGCTGCAGTCCAAGCCCGGTCGTGTTGCGCGATGGGGATTCTCCAGGAAACGCCTCGCCTCCATGGGAGCGGCGAACGGGCAGTTTCTGCTGTTCCGGAGGGATTCCTACCGGCTACTCGGCGGCCATGAGGCGCTGAGGGATCATCTGGTGGAGGATATCGCCTTCGGCCGCAGGGTCGCGGCCCGTACGGGCGAGGGGATGCGTCTGGTGAATGCGGACGGGATCGATCTCCTGCGATGCCGGATGTATGCGGGGTTTGCGGATCTCTGGCAGGGATTTTCCAAAAACCTCCGCCCTGTCTTCGAGGAGTCGCATCATCTCTTCCTGCTCTTCGGACTGGTCGTGGGATCACTCTTTCTTCTGCCGTTCTGCTTCGCCTGGAAAATCACTCCTGCTTCCCCCTCAGTCCTGACCGCCGTCGGACTCGTCCTGCTCATGCGCCTGATCCTGACGATCCGCTTCCGCACCTCGTGGCTGGGATTTATCGCACACCCCTTCGGGATCGCCCTGGCGCTGCTGATCGCGCTCAACAGTTGGCGTCTTTGCATGAGGCGCGGGATTGTCTGGAAGGGGCGTGTCTACTCTGGCGCGACGCGTAGCCTGCTCGACTGAACCACCGATGAAAAAATCGGAACGCATCGGGGACTTCGTGGAGGGATTGCAGGCCGCGAGTGCTGCCTCGGAATTCGACCGCTGCTATCTTGGATACTTCGAGTGCTTCAACAGTCAGCTCTATTACGAGGCGCATGATGTCCTCGAGCATCTCTGGCTCAAGGATGGAAGAAATGCTCCCGATTACCGCTTTCACAAGGGGTTGATCCAGTTGGCCGGCGCCTTCGTCCACATGAAGCTACAGCACGAACATCCCTCGCATCCGAAGCATGGAAGGCGGTTGCGCCCGGCCCGGCGTCTCCTCCTGCTAGCCTCTGAAAATCTCGTTCTTTTCGCACCCCGTCATCATGGGTTCGATGTCTCGGTCGCAATGGACCTCGCCGTGCGCTTTGCCACCCTGATTGAAAAGGGGAGCCATGGGCAAAATCCCTGGGATCCCAAGACAGCACCGATTCTTCCGGTGCCCAAAGATTTCAATAAAAATACTATTTAAGAAGTTTTGGCGCCTCGCTGTTTGCAGTGGGTTGATTGAAAGGTGATGTTTTCACGCAACGGTCGCAACGTTCGCCAAGGTAGGAGGGAGAGAAGGGGTGCCAAAGGCAGAATGAAAAATGAAAAATGAAGGGTTTTCAGGCGCGATCTCATGCCTTGGACATGATGAGACTGGCTGAGAGGGTGGAACCTGAAAGATCTTGAGACGATGGAACGAGATACATTGACAGAATAAAAGAGATCTGTTCATCTTCGCGGCGCATTGGAGCAATTTGCTTTCGGTGCGAGCCAATGATCAACGATGACCTCACTAACTTCAGCAACCGGGCTTACGGGCTTACGGGCTTACGGGCTTACGGGCTTACGG
>CANKJN010000068.1 GCA_947482345.1 Spartobacteria bacterium | reverse complement strand
GCTGAAAGCTGAAGGCTGAAGGCGGAACCAAGCCGCTGAAACGAGACCTTGGGAAGGTCGAGTTGTAGCCACCTAAGGTGATCCCGAAGGGCGAGCCTTGCGAACATCGAGTGCAGGGATGCACGATGAAGCCTGCGAAGCAGTCTGAAGGACGAGGGCCTCGGGAGAGGCCGAGGCAAAGCAAGCGAGTACAAATCGGGCGCAAAAGGCGCCTGGGAAGGTGGCTTAATCCCGGAATTTGCATTGGGCATTTCTGAGAACATAGGAGGCCGTGTTAAAAGAGTTAAAAAGGTGAAATGTTACAACGTGGATCCGAGAGAGCCCTGACTCGGGGTTCGGGAGGGGAAAGTCAGGGAAAGTGCCTTCAAAAGATGCCTTCATGAGTTCCAGTCGGCCTCTGACTTCAGCCCCTTGTAACCTTTTAACAGTGTAACGCTTTTAACCTTATCGGGACTCACCATCCGGGTGATCCATCCACACCTGTTGCCGCCTCTCTATCGCATAATCTGGGTTAATCATTCGAGGCCGGAGGGCCGAGAAGTCCTGAGTCCAGCGGGACGATGGATGTCTGATCCGGGCGGATCGACAGATAAAAGATCCCGCGCATGCGGGACCCGGAGGGTGGCACAGCTTCCGGGAGGAAGTGGCGTCAACCAAGCCTCTGGGGAGAGGCGCGGTAGACTGCCGTAACAAATCAGCGACTGGCGGGAGCTGATAGGACTGCGAAGCAGCCCCGGTGGGGGCGAGTGGCTTGGGAAAGCCCGAGTTCAAATGCGAAGCAACGGACGGGCCTGCCAAGGGGGAAGGGCAGGCTACAGGATGACTTGCAGTCCCGATCTGGATCCGCTCCATCAGCCATCAGTCTTCAGTCTTCAGTCTTCAGCCATCAGCCATCAGTCTTGCTTCAGCTACTCCTCAGGAGTGGCTGCGGCAACGATCTCGGCGAATCCCCGAGGGTCGAGGCTGGCTCCGCCGACCAGGGCGCCGTCGATGTCCGGTTGGGACATGAGTTCCTTGGCGTTGGCGGGAGTCACACTTCCGCCGTAGAGGATGCGCGCTTTGTTGGCGAGGGATGTTCCCGCGAGCTTGCCGAGGTAATCGCGGATGAAGAGGTGGGCTTCCTGGGCCTGTTCCGGAGTTGCGGTGAGGCCGGTACCGATCGCCCAGACGGGCTCGTAGGCCACGATCACTTCGGAGATCTGATCGGGGGTGAGTCCCTCGAGCGCTCCCCGGAGCTGGCCCTCAAGGATGGCCTTCTCCTGTCCGGCCTGGCGTTCCTCGAGTGTCTCGCCGACGCAGAGGATGGGGCGGAGTTCGGAAGCGAGCGCCGTGACGAGCTTGCGGCGGACGAGTTCGTCGGTTTCGCCGAAGAGGCGGCGTCTCTCGCTGTGTCCGACCAGTACGTAGCGGACGAAGAGGTCCCGCAGCATGGGGGCGGAGATTTCACCCGTGTAGGCACCCTTGGCCTCGGGGGACATGTTCTGGGCACCGAGACGGATCTTCTGTGCGCCGCCGAGGATTTCGGAGGCCTTGGCGATGGCGGTGAAGGGGGGGATCAGGACGATGTCGACGTCGTTGAGTTTTTCCGTCTCCTGTCGGAAGACTTCCAGATAGGGGGCGACCTCCGAGGAGGTCATGTTCATCTTGAAGTTACCGGCGACGAGTTTCTTGCGTGGAAAGGACATGGTGATGGTTGGGAAATTAAGGAATCCTTATGCTTTGTCGTTCAGTGCGGCAACGCCGGGGAGAATCCTGCCCTCGAGAAGCTCGAGGGAAGCTCCGCCGCCGGTGGAGGCGTGGGTGACCTTGTCGATGACGCCGAATTTCTTCGCGGCGGTCGCGGTGTCGCCACCGCCGACGATGGTGATGGCTCCGGCGGCCGTGGCTGCGGCGACGGCGTGGGCCATCGACTTGGTGCCCTCGGCGAAGATGTCGAATTCAAACACGCCGCACGGTCCGTTCCAGACGATCGTCTTTGCGAAAGCGATGACCTTGGCGAAGAGTTCGCGCGTCTCGGGTCCGCAGTCGAAGCCCTCCCAGCCGTCGGGGATGCCGCTCTCGACGGTGGCCGTGCCGGTATTGGCGGTGGGTGAGAAGGCGTCGCCGGTGATGAAGTCGACGGGCAGGTGGATGCGGACGCCCTTCTCCTTGGCCTTGGCGACGAGCTCCTGTACGATCTCGGCGCCGGCGGGATCGTAGAGGCTGTTGCCGATCTGCATGCCGTTGAGAACCTTGCGGAAGGTGTAGGCCATGCCGCCGCCGATGATGATGTCATCGGCCTTCTCGACGAGGTTCCGGATGAGGGGGATCTTGTCGGCGATCTTGGCGCCGCCAAGGATCGCGAGCAGGGGGCGCTGAGGGTTCTCAAGCACGGCTGCGAAGGCGGCCAGTTCCTTCTCGACGAGGAAGCCCGCCACCTTGTGGGGTAGCTCGACGCCGGTGACGCTGGAGTGGGCGCGGTGGGAGGTGCCGAAGGCGTCGTTCACGTAGACGTCGGCGAGCTTGCTGAGGCTGGCGCGGAAGGCGGCCACCCTGGCGGGGTCGGCCTTGACGCTGTTCCCTTCGGCATCCTTGGCCTTGCCCTCTTCCTCGATGTGGAAACGGACGTTCTCGAGCAGGATGACCTCGCCGGGCTTCAGGGCGGCGCAGGCGGCCTCGACCTCTGATCCGACGCAGTCGTCGAGGAATGTCACCGGCTTGCCGAGGAGTTCCTGAAGCTTGGCGGCGACGGGCTTGAGGGTGTACTTGGCGACGCGCTCGCCATTGGGGCGGCCGAGATGGCTGGCCAGGACGACGGAGGCTCCCTGATCCAGGGCATACTGGATGGTCGGAAGCGCGGCGGTGATGCGCTGGGTATTGGTGATCTCTCCGGTCTGCTTGTCCTGGGGGACGTTGAAGTCAACGCGGATGAAGACGCGTTTGCCGGCGAGGTCGAGGTCCTTGATCGTTTTCTTGGCCATGGTGATGGGGATTGCGGAGGTCTGTCGGGTTGAAAAGAGGAGGGCAGGAAAGACAGGAATGCACCTGCTTTTCCTGCCCTCGGAATATGGAATGGATCAGGGAATCACTGATTCAATCAGTGGTCCTTAGGCGCTGATCTTGCGGAGCAGGTCGACGCAGCGGTTGGAATAGCCCCACTCGTTGTCGTACCAGGAGACGAGCTTGAAGAACTTGTCGTTGAGCTCGATGCCCGAACCGGCGTCAAAGATACTGGAGCGGGTGTCGTGGATGAAGTCGCTGGAGACGACCTCGTCCTCGGTGTAGCCGAGGATCCCCTTGAGGTAGGTCTCGCTGGCCTTCTTCATGGCGGCGCAGATCTCCTTGTAGCTGGTGGACTTGGTGGTCTTCACGGTCAGGTCGACGACGGAGACGGTCGGGGTCGGCACGCGGAAGGACATGCCGGTGAGCTTGCCCTTCACCTCGGGGCAGACGAGGGCGACGGCCTTCGCGGCTCCGGTGGTGGAGGGGATGATGTTGATGGCCGCGGAGCGTCCGCCCTTCCAGTCCTTCTTGGAGGGGCCGTCGACGGTCTTCTGGGTGGCGGTGTAGCTGTGCACGGTGGTCATGAGACCCTCCTCGATGCCGAAGCCTTCCTTGAGCAGGACATGGACGACGGGGGCGAGGCAGTTGGTGGTGCAGCTGGCGTTGGAGATGATGCTGTGCTGGGAGATGTCGAGCTTCTCGTCGTTGACGCCCATGACGACGGTGATGTCCTCGTTCTTGGCGGGGGCGGAGATGATGACCTTCTTGGCGCCGGCGGTGATGTGGCCCTTGGCCTTCTCTCCCTCGGTGAAGAGTCCGGTCGACTCGATCACGACATCGACGCCGAGTTCCTTCCAGGGAAGCGCGGCGGGGCCTTCCTTGACGGCAAGGCACTTGATCTTGTGGCCGTTGACCACGAGGGTGTCGTCCTCTTCCACGGAGGGGGAGGATTTCTCACTGTGGACCTCTCCCTTGAAGACTCCCTGGGTGGAGTCGTACTTCACGAGGTAGGCGAGGTTGTCGGCGGGGACGAGGTCGTTGACGGCGACGACTTTGTAACCCTTCTCGAGGAGCCCCTGTTCGACGATGGCACGGAAGACGAGGCGGCCGATGCGGCCGAACCCATTGATGGCGATATTTGGCATGATGATGGTGTTGGGATGGTTGCGCCGGGGGCTGCGCGGAAAAGAAAATGGGTAGGAGACGGGGGGCGACCCGTCAATTTTAAACGGAACTTTCCGGTGTTCCTTGGCCGGTCTTTCGGCTTGATTCGATCGCCTGCAGGATCCCCTCGACCGTCTGGTCATGGGAGAGGCCGGTGGCATCGAACTTCAGGCTGCAGGCCTGCTGGTAGAGGGGAAGGCGCGATTCCAGGAGTGTGTTGAACGTGGTGCGGGGGTTCTCAACCTCGAGCAGGGGGCGCTTGCGACTGCGGGTGGCCCGCGTGAAGAGTGTGTCGGGATCGGCGTGCAGCCAGATCACGGTTCCGATGCGGTGCAGGATCTGCCGGTTTTCCTCCCTGAGGACGGCGCCTCCGCCGGTGGCCAGCACGATCCTGGAGGCATCGATGAGCTCCCTGAGCTCGACGGTCTCACGGTTCCGGAATTGCTCCTCCCCTTCGTCGGCAAAGATCCCGGTGATGCTTTTGCCGGCCCGTGCCGTGATCAGTTCGTCGCTGTCGAGGAACTCATGACCCAACCGTCCCGCGAGCCTTCGTCCGATGCTGCTTTTGCCACATCCCATGAAGCCGATGAGGACGATGTTGGAGTTCATGGCAATTATCCTACCCCTCGCCGTGCCGGAGGGCACGAAAGAATGGCAGTCGGGCTGTAAGATCGGGGAAAGGGGAGTTAAAATGGTTAGAAACGTTACAAGGTTACGAGGTTTGGCTCTTCGCTATTGGGAGTGGGGAAATGTTCCAGAAAAGACATGGAATGAGTTTCACGCAAAGGACGCAACGATCGCAAAGAGGTTTTCCATGACGCTGAGCTTTTCAAGAATCGCTTTTCAAGAATCGCTTTTCAAGAGCTTGCATAAAAACAGAGTTGTTTCTCTTTTCTGTTTCATCGGGCGCTACTCTTTGATCCTACCTTGGCGACCTTGCGCCCGTTGCGTGAAAACTTCATCTTTCAATCAACCCACTTCAAACAGCGAGGCGCCCAACCCTTCAACGGTTTTAACCATCCTACGACTCACCATCCGGGTGAACCATCCTGATCTGTTGCCGCCTCTCTATCGCATAATCTGGGTTGAAAACTCTATTGCCTTTCGGATTTGACGAGTTCCATGTTGATTGGTTCCGAGATTCTTTTCCCATGCTTGCCTTCTCCACCAACTGGAACGCCTCTCGTCACCGCGATGGCTCGAAGATCGTTCAAGAGATCCTCGATCTGGGATTCGACACCATCGAACTCGGTCACGGTCTCTCTGTCTCGCAGTTGCATGGCATCCGCGGCGCTTTCAAGTCGGGGGGCTTCAATGTGATCAGTGTCCATAACTTCTGCCCGATGCCCGTCGAGGTCACGGTGGACAATCCCGATTGTTACGAGTTCACCTCCCATCGCTCCCAGGAGCGGGAGAGGGCGTTCAAGCTGACGCGGCAGACCTTGGAAACCGCCAAGGAGTTCGGCGCCCGCTTCGTGGTCCTGCATCTCGGTAGAATCGTCGCCCTGCGCGGGATGACCGATTCGCTTCTTAAGGAGCTGGAGGCCGAGGGGGTGGCTTCCCGTGACTATAACCGAAGCAAGCTGGAGGTCGTCCGGAAACGGGAAAAGAATGCCCGTGTCTATCTCGACCGGGTCATGGCCATCCTGGAGCCACTGGTCGAGGATGCCTCCAATGCCGATATCACGCTGGTCGTGGAAAATCGCAGCGACTTCGAGGCGATCCCCACGGAGCGCGAACTCCTTGAACTGCTCCAGTACTTCGACTCACCCCATCTCCGCTATTGGCATGACTTCGGGCACGCCCAGATGAGGGAAAGCCTGGGGTTGCTCGATCATGCCCAGTGGCTCAAGCAGATCTCACCCTATGCCGTCGGGGCTCATCTTCAGGATGCCAGGTGGCCCGATGAGGATCATCTCATTCCCTTCGAGGGGGAGATTCCCTTCGACCGACTGGTTCCTCTTCTGCCATCCTCCCTCCCCTACATTCTCGAACTCTCCACCAAGGCGATGCCGGAGGCGATAGGTGCCGCGACCGCGAAGTGGAAGTCTCTTTTTCAATCATGAACCTCAAGAAAGTCCTCGTTCCCGTCATCCAGGCGGCCGTCACGACCCTGCTGCTCTGGTGGATCTTCCATGATCCTTCCAAGCGCGCCCAGATGGTGGAGGCCCTCGGCAAGGCCGATCCTCTCTGGTTGGTTCCCGGCTTTCTTTGCTTCGGACTGGTGCTTGTCTGCGCCGCCTTCCGTTGGCAACTCCTGATGAAGGTGCAGGGGATCGATCTTCCCTGGTTCAGGGTCTGGCAGCTCGTGATGATCGGGATGTTCTATAATCTCTTCCTGCCGGGAGGCACGGGCGGTGATCTCGTGAAGGTCTTCTACGCCGTGAAGGAGGCCCCCCGGCGAAAGAGCGCCGTCTTCCTGAGCGTGGTCGTCGACCGGATCGCCGGGATGGTCGCACTGATCATCGTCTCCGCCGCTGTTTTCCTCTGGTTCCGAGAGACTCTGATGGCGCTGCCGATCGTCCGCGCCTTCCTCGTGACGGTGGCGGTCATCTTCGGGGCCTTTCTGGGCTTGATTGCGCTGGCCGTGGCGGTGGATCGCTTTCATCTCGCCAGCCGCCTTCCGGCGAGGATGCCGGGACATGCCGCGATCCTGGAGATCGCCCGTGCCTTCTCCGTCTATGCCCGCGACTGGAAAGTGATCGTCGCCTCGATCCTGATCTCGATGCCGCTGAACCTCTTCATCTTCGGCACCGGAATCTTCGCCGCCTTTGCCTTCAAGGGGAATCCGGGAGCCGCCGCCATGACGTCGGTGATTCCGGTCGTCAACACCATCAGCTCCCTGCCGATCAGCCTTGCCGGCATCGGTGTCAGGGAGAAGCTCTTCGCCATGATGCTCCATCCGCTCTACGGGACTCCTGAGGACCTGGCGGTGCTGATCTCGATCACCGGCTTCGCCCTCGGAGTGCTCTGGGGACTGCTCGGCGGCGTGGTCAATCTCTTCTACCGTCCGAGCGACGGTTCCCTCCTCACCACGGCGGGTCTGGAGAGCGAGATCGGTACCATCGAGCACCAGATCGAGGACGAGGAGAGGGCCTCCTGATCGTGCTTCCAGAAATCCGGGAGAATGTCGCGCATCCTGAGGGCGGAACTCAGTCTGGACGGGAAGCTGGTCTCCCCGGTGATGCGAGCCGGGATTGATCGGTTCGCCTCTCTGGAGGATGCCGACGAACTTCACCTGACCATTCAACCCGTGATCCTCGGAGGGGTGAAGACCCCGACACTGTCGGGATTGCCGGAGGGGTTCCTGCCGCAGGATCACAATTTCAAACTCCTCTCCGCGGCAACCGTCCGGGGAAAGATTCTCCTGCGCTACAGGCGGATCCCCCGGGTCAAGAAACGGCTCCTCCCCTCCCCCTTAAGTGTCAGATCCTAAAAACCTAGAACCTACTTACAGGCTCCTTCAACTGCCAACGGGGGCGATTAGTCTCACGCCGGGAAAATATGCACGGTACCTCTCCATGTCCCGCGTCAGAATCGGAAGATGAGAAGCTTGGGCATGGGCCCCGATAAAGAAATCCGCCAGGGGCGCGGTCTTTGTTCCGCCTCTGGTCCGATAAATCCGAAAGGCTTGGGATGCCAGGAACAGGGCTTCCTTGGGCATGTCCCGGTAGATCAAACCGAGCATTTCGACTGCCGACTCAACCTCCCCTACCCCGGCCGCCATGTAGCAAAGTTCCGTGTAGATGATTGGATTGATCACCAGGCGGTTGGGGAATTGGCTCATCCGCTCTTCCGACCAGTCACCCCACTCCGGATCGGAATTCAGGACATCCAGCAGGACGTTGGTATCGACTAACACATGCTCATCCATCGCTTCTTAATTCCCGCATGATTTCGCCCGAGGACTTCCCACCGGAGTGGGTCTTCCAAGTTCCACGAATCGCAGCAAGTCGCTTCCTCATCTCACTCACCAGTTCAGGCGGCGCCACCTGTGCCCCCTCCAGGGCAAGGGTCAGAATCTCCCTGGCCTCCGCTTCCATGGATCGCCCGTGACTTGCGGCACAAACTCTCAACCGATGCTTCACCGGTGCGGCCAGATTACGGATCGTGAGTGTCGTACTCATGGCTAAAATGTCATCATTGCTAGCACTGCTGTCAACGATGAAGGGTGAAGGGGTCAGAAAAAGTATGAATTATGAATTATGAATTATGAGGGATGAGGGATGAAAAAGGGGAAAGGCGGAAAGGCACAATGAAGAATGAAGAATGAAGAAGGGGGGGGGAGGCTGAAAGCTGAAGGCTGAAGGCGGAACCAAGCCGCTGAAACGAGACCTTGGGAAGGTCGAGTTGTAGCCACCGAAGGTGGACCCGAAGGGCGAGCCTTGTGAACATCGAGTGCAGGGATGCACGATGAAGCCTGCGAACCAAGCCTCCGGGTGGAGGCGCGGAGAAGCCCTCCAAAGGAGGGATCCCGAAGGGACGCCACTGCTTTGCGGGAGCAAAGTGCCGTTCAAGCAGTCCGAAGGACGAGGGCCTCGGGAGAGGCCGAGGCAAAGCAAGCGAGTACAAAAGCGGCGCGGAAGATCACGCGATAGCGTGACCCGCAGGGCGGCACGGCTTTGCGGGAGCAAAGTGCCGTCAAATGTCTAATCCGGGCGGATCGACAGATAATAGACTGCGACTCTGTCGCTGCCCGAAGGGTGCCGCAGCTTCCCGGGAGGGAAGCGGCATCAATGCATCGGGAGATGCTGAGGCAAAGGCAAGTGCCGTCAATTATGATCATTGAAAAATGGGATCAGGGGCAGCCCAACCGCTAAAAGCCTGATCCCTTTCACAGGTTTCATTTCTTTCATCCCCGGAGTTCGGGGTTTGTCTTGCAAAAAACCTACCGGCGGTCGGGCTCGAACCGACACATCTTTAGAGGATACCGGATTTTGAGTCCGGCGCGTCTGCCAATTCCGCCACGCCGGCGCGGGGATTGAGAATATGCAGTATCTTCATTCCTCTGCCAAGAGGATCTTCCCTGTGGGGCTATGCCACCAATCTTTCCGATTGCGGAATCGAAAGTTAGGTTTACATTTCACCCATGAAGAAGTTCCTCGCCTTACTCGCCATCTCCCTGCTCTCCATGAATGCCTTTGCGGCATCCTATACCGACATCAGCCTGGCCGACCTGAAATCGGCGATCGCCGCCAAAAAGGTGACCCTGCTTGATGTGAACGGTCCGGTCACCTACGAGAACGGACATATCCCGGGAGCCATCGACTACACCGCCCACACCGCGGATCTCGCGAAATTCCTGCCAGCCGACAAGTCATCCCTGATCGTGGCCTACTGCGGCAACGAGCATTGCGGTGCCTACGCTCGCGCCGCCGAAGCCGCAGCCAGACTCGGCTACACCAACGTGCAGCACTTCAAGCCCGGCATCGCAGGCTGGAAGGCAGCAGGCGAACCGACCCAGAAATAAGGGCTCTTCGCTATTTGAGCGGGCGGCTCGGAGGGGAATCCCGATCAGTCACCACAACGATGAGTGCTCGGGGGAGCACGGCGTTGTGGTTCAAAAATCCCCCGGAAGGATTCCTGCTTTCCGGCTTCGAATCTTCAACCACTGAAAACAGCGAGGCGCCGTCCGGGCTCTTTGCTATTGAGAGTGGGGAAATGTTCCGGAAAAGACATGGAATGAGTTTCACGCAAAGGACGCAACGATCGCAACGAGTTGTTTCCCGTCGCTCTGTTTTTACCGGCAGGGTCGTTTCAGAAACTCCAAAAAAACCTACGTTCTCACGCCCTTGGTTTCATAGGGCACCACTCTTTGCTCCTTTCTTGGCGACCTTGCGCCCGTTGCGTGAAAACCTCCCCCCCGGTTGATCCACCTTCATGATCTTCATGGTTCTATCCATGCTTTCCTGATTTGTCTTATTTGTCTCAGACTACCCACTGAAAACAGCGAGAAGCCTGATTTTCCAAAGATGTCGGCATCCAGACGAAACAGTTGCCAACTCGGCAAACGGGCGCTTGCCGGTGGTTCTTCCCAGTTTCATGTGGTTTAGAGCCATGAAGGGAGTGACTCCGGATCACCCTCTGAATAGCGCCGATAATCGGGGGCCGCGTTTCCAGATTGTTATGCCTTCTGGATCAGATCCCCCTCCACGAACTGATGAATCAGTCCCGAGATGAGGGTCTGGTAAGGAACCCCCATGGAAGCAGCCACACGCTGGATCCCAACCATATCGTGCTCGGAAAGCCGGATATTGATCCGACGATCCTTGCGGAAAGTGTTGTCGGCCGCAGTCGCGAGCTTTTTGAGCATAGCCTTGCGAGGTTTATCCGTGGCAATCTTCCCTGCCTCGTACAGATCTCCGATCTCCTGCTCAGCTTTAGTCAGTTTCATTGGTTTTTTCCTCCAGATATTCACGGGTGGCTTTGCGGCTCGGAATGATGGTGATCAACCAGATCACATCCCCCCTCTCCTCGTAGGGAACGATGTGGATGTAATCCTCAACGATGACAAAGAAGAGCTTCTGGCCGGGGTAGCTCGCTTGATCAGGATGATCGGCAACCCTCCAGAGATCGCCCAACCCGAGGTGAACGACGATGGACTCGAAAGAAATGTCACGGGTCGATTTGAGGAGTTCATTTTTGGATGGATCCCATTCAAAACGCATCTGCAGGAAAGGATGCCTTATCGGCACACGTTTTGCAAGCCCGGATCAGACTCTTGGAACAGCGGCGACTGCGGCGGGATTCACCATGAAGTACATGGAGGACATGGAGGCGGCTTCAGGCTCTTTGATAGAGAAGCCAATGCAGGATTTGCCACAGAATGCACAAGAGGCACAGGGATGACCGGGCAAGACTGCAGATTTAATCTGGAAAGCAGGAAGACAGGAAAGCATGGGACACTTGGTGTCGGTTTATGGTGATATCATTCGCTCGTCAGTTGGATGCCAATCCGTTAAACGTCTCACATCCCCATGCCACTCCATCCCAAAGGCAAAGAGTTTGCCAAGTCCGGGCTGTTTGCCGGGGTGAAGTCGTTTGCGGATCTGGAGATGCGGATCGCGGCGATTACGGAGAATAAGGCTAAGGGAGATGCCTTTGAGGTTTTCGCTGAGGCGATCAGAGATAGACATAACTCGGAATCCATAATAGGACAATTCTAAGAAAGTACTTCGAAGAGTTTAAAAAATATGTATCCAGATGCCATATATGTTGGGAACTTCAAAGCTTTTGGGCAGGAACAAAAAATTCCGATTCGTCCGATAACCCTGATTTATGGCCCAAATAGCGCAGGAAAAAGCAGTATTCTTCATGCTTTGGCAATGCTTTCTAAATTTTGCCAGACAGGCGTCACGAACACGAAAGAAATTACTTTAACCGGGAACACTATTCATATTGGAGATTTTGAAGACTATCTGCACGCTAATTCCAACGATCAGAAAATTACTTTTGGCTGGGAATACACGAAAAAAGACAATCTAATATTAGGACAGAAAATCACTATTGGTAGACTTCAAAGTTCTAAAATATCCATAAAAAAAGACTATAATGACGACGTCATAGTCAACGGTAAGTGCAAGATCATGAGCTGGAGATTGGAGGAGAATGGCAAAAATGTTTTTCAGATTAATTATGACCCGAAAAGATATAAGCTATCCATTGATCCGAAATCAGAACTTATAAAAAGATCGCTTGCCCTAGCGAAGATTGAATTAAGAAAGGCTCTGGATGAGTATTTAGAAAACGATATATCTAATTCGAACCAGAAAGATGTTATCTCTGCTATTAAAGATATTATCTTTGAGCTAGATCATGGAAATATATTGAAAGATATTGAAAAAGAATATCGTGATCAAGTTAATAAATGCAGAGTGAGCCATGATTCTCATGGTTTGGAATTCCAGTTTTCATTACCTGATACTGAAAACATTTGCAAAATTAACTGGGGCTACTGGAACAATAATAGATCAATGGAAGTAACGCTAGATATCGATATACCAGTTGATTTAAGAAGCTATATTAGATCCCAGATTATAAAAAAGGGAGCGCAGGCATCTGTAGAAATATTAGAGGCATTTATACATACTTGCCGTCCTCGTTGCGATTTTGATCAGACAATATACTTCGGAAAATTCCGACAATCAATTGATTTAAATGAGATATTTACATCCAAGCAGCTACTAGAATCAAAAGGACCTCACGATAGCGTATATGCCAAAGGATGGTGTTTCGGTGAAACGGGCATTAGCCTTCTTAATGAGTGGTTGGGTCAAACCAAGAGACCCGATTTGGAATTTGAACTTCGCTTACTCGATTTTCTTCATGATGTAGATGATACCGATTTAGACACAAAATATTATACAATCAGATTATTCGATAAGAAAAGAAAAGTTAATGTAGCCTTTGACAATGTCGGATCTGGAATCGGTCAAATATTCCCCGTGTTACTTGCAGCTTTTAATGATATGCATACATGCATCATTGTGGAGCAGCCTGAGTTGCATCTTCACCCGGCCCTTCAATCAGAAATTGCTGATGCTTTTGCTATCTGCGCCTTAGGAAAACCAGAAGAACCACTCTATAATAATTTTGTTTTAGAGACCCATAGCGAGCACATACTTTTACGCTTGATGCGACGCATACGCGAATCGACCAATGGCACTTTACCATCACATATTCCTAAACTAACTCCAAAAGATATAGCGGTTCTGTATGTTGAACCCCGTGGAACCTACAGCGTAGTCCGGGAACTCAGACTCAATGATCAAGGGGAATTGATCGACGATTGGCCAGGTGGCTTTTTTGAAGAAGGCCTCCGTGAACTCCTCATGTGATGAAATCCCTGATAACAAAGGTTGCAATCACCCCTGATGTCTTTGAGCCGCTCTGTTATGAAACAACTGGAGAGCATGCTGCAGCCATCGACAAAATTTTTGATGGCCTTGAAGCTACTGGTCTTGTCGCCAACCTAGCTGAAGGAAAGTGGAAAATTCATCTTACATCCTCTTTAATTAAATTAAGTCCAATCGCACTAAAACTGATTAAGTTTCTTATTGAAAGGGATCGGCTGGTAGAACACCAAACTCTTTCCAAAAAACCAATTATTAATGATAGCGATTGGTTTTCAGAGGCCATGTTACTTGTGGAACATAAAGATATTGATGGGGTTATCTCTACCCAAGCTGAATCTGCAAGTAATAAAACTCACCCTCTAAAATTGGGCGGAATTGATTTTTCCTACGATTGGTGGAAAAAACCTCTAGAACTTCAAACAAGTGTTGACCGAAACATTGAAGAATATATCTCTATTTTAAAACCTCTACTACTTCATTCTAATAAAATTACTTTTTATGATAAAATACTAAATCCATCTAAGCCAAGTTATAGAAACTTTGGAAAAATACTTACCATTTGCAAGGACAATAAGCGCAAGCCTATTATAGAGTTGCATCGAACCATTCCCCGCCCCAATGCAAGTGAAAAAGACTATTTTTTTAATGAAAAAGAATGGCGTAATGAATTTTCACCAATCAGCAAGGTTGCAGCTCTATATGGGCTAAATATTCATGTAAATATCTGGAATGGGCGTTCTCTGTCCCTTGGTACACATCCCAGATTTATCATTACAAAACTCACAAGCGTCCGGTTATAAGTCCCACAGCATCAATTGGTTATTTTTGTGAGGCATGTAAGATTTGAAGTCGGCTTCTGTAAGTAGTTCATGGATAGGCACCTTCTCAAAGGGATGAATGCTCAAAAGCTGGAAGGTTCTGTGGAGTCT
>CANKJN010000067.1 GCA_947482345.1 Spartobacteria bacterium | reverse complement strand
GGGCAAGGCGGCTTGGCGCGAGCATCCCCGCAGTGGGCTGTAAGCGCCAAGCCAACACAGCCCCCGGCCTGTTATCTCCGCAACCCGGAGGGCTGAAGCCATTTGTCGATTTTTGTGGCGTTGCTCGCTCGGGCGAGACCGCTGCGGGTATCGCCCAGCACTCGCGCCTTCAAAAATCAGCAAATGCTCTTCAGCGGCCTTCATGGGATTTAATCAGCGCTTCCCTTGGCCAAGGAGGGAGGAGGGCGGCAATACCCGTGCGGTCTTGTCCTGTCCGATCCGACAATGGTCAAAGGGAAAAGCCACCCAACCCTTCGGGCGCGAGCAAGGGAAGCTGTCTGGCTGCGTTCCCTGCACGGTCAAAGCCCGCTGCGGGGATTCTCCCTCGCAGGTGCCTGACCATCCAGCCCCCCCTTGCTCTCGCGCGTCATTCCCCAGTTTTCAGACAGTCTCTATACAAAAATTTCCGCAACCGTATCAGCTAGAAGCCTGCCGCGGGGGGTGAGGAGCCATCGATCCGTGCTTCGGTGGACAAGTCCCTCCTTCTCGATGCCACAAAGCTCACTTTCCCAGGGGGAGGCCTCGGCAAGAGGGAGGCCATCCAAGGTTCTCATCCCGAAGGCGGCACGCTCGGAAGCTTTGAGCCCGGGTGTGACCTCCTCCTCAAAATCGACGGCAGTCTTTCCATTCAGCGTCGTGTCGCTGTAGATCCCTGTCTCGCGGATGTTGCGCCAACGACGGGTGCCGACCGTGGAGAATGCGCTGGGGCCAAGTCCCAGATAATCCTTTCCAGACCAGTAAGCGGAGTTGTGCAGTGACTGGCGGCCCGGGAGGGAGTAGTTGGAGACTTCGTATTGGAGGTAGCCGGCGTGACCTAGCATCTCCGCGGTGAGTTCAAACTGATCTGCTTCCAGTCCCTCGTCGGGAGCCATCTCTCCCCGGCCGAGTTTCCTGAAGAACTCGGTGTCCTCCTCGTAGGTGAGGCCGTATGCTGAGAGATGCTCCGGCGCCAGTCGGAGTGATCGTTCCAAGGAGGAGCGCCACGACTCGAGTGTTAGGCCGGGGACGCCGAAGATGAGATCGATGGAGACGTTGTCGAAGCCGGCCTGCCGCAGGATCCCGAACGACTCCTCGGCCCTGTCCGCATCATGGGTGCGACCGAGTGACTTGAGAACCTGGTCGTCCCAAGACTGGACCCCCATGCTGATGCGGTTGATACCCGCATTCCGGAGCAGCGCCGCCTTGTCCGCAGCCACGGTGGCGGGATTCATCTCGATGGTCCATTCCTCCAATGCCGAGAGATCCAGATGAGAGCGGAGGCCGCCCAGGAGTTTCTCAAATTGAGGGATGGAGAGGGCGCTTGGAGTTCCTCCGCCGAAGAAGATCGTCCGTGGTCGCAAACTTTTCGCCCACTCCCCGGTCTCCTTCAGAAGTGCATCAAGGAATGTCTCCACGCGCTCACGTCCGGCCGATTCCTTGTAAAAGGCGCAGTAGGGACAAATGTTCGGGCAGAACGGGATGTGGATGTAGAGGTGCTCGATCAAGCAGACTAGCAAATGCAGGAATACCTCCCGCTGAAAGCCAAAACGGGGGGTAAGGGGGAAAGGAAAAAGGCATAATGAAAAATGAAAAATGAAATTCAAGGTTCCCCGCTCTTTGCAGTGGATTTATTGAATGATGCTTTATCACGCAACGGGCGCAAAGAACGCCAAGTAAGTGCCTAAGAAAAGCGCTTGCTGGAATTTGGGAATGCAAGTTCTTGAAAAACGACCCTGTCGGTAAAAACACAGGATCAAGCAACGCCTCTTTGCGGGCAGTGCGTCCTTTGCGTCCTTTGCGTGAAACTCCCCTCTAACCAATTGAAGCTGTTAATCACCCGATCGCTGATTCCCGTGGAATCCGGACGATCAGGGTGCTAATTTTTCAATATCTCTTCATGAAGCTTCATCTGCCAATCCTCGCAGTCGTGACTCTTCTGTCAGCAGACTTGCAGCCTCTCCATGGAGCCTCTCCCTCCCAGCAAAAACCGAAGGAGGCGATGCGTCCTGCTTCCGAGTTGATCAAGCAGCAGGAGAAGGGGAAGGTTTATCCCTCGGTTCTGGAAAAGGCCTCCAGTGAGCCGCTCTCGATCGTGGTCTCGCTCTCCAAGCAGCGCGCCTACCTTCTCGTAGGAGGCAGGATAGCCGTCGATTCCCCCATCTCCTCAGGTCGTCGCAACGGCTGGACCCCCAAGGGAACATTCTCGGTGCTGGAAAAAGACCCCGACCACCATTCCAATCTCTACGGGGATTTCGTGGATGGGGGAGGGCGGATTGTCCGATCCGGTGTGAGTAGCAAGATCGACTCCGCGCCTAGTGGAACGCGTTTCAGAGGTGCCCCGATGAAGTTCTTTATGCGCCTCACCCAGAAGGGGGTGGGGATGCATGCGGGGATCCTGCCTGGTTATCCGGCCTCACACGGCTGTATCCGCCTGCCTCGAGACATGGCGGAAATCATCTACAGTAAGGTCTCCCTGAATACCCCGGTGACTGTGGAAGAGTGAGAATCGCAGGGATCCAGGAGTCAGGGGGCAGAGGTCGGAGGTCGGAAGGCAGAGCTCGGAAGGCAGAACCAAGCCGCTGGGTAGCGGCGCGGAAGACTACGCCCCAGTCGTAGCCCCACAGCTTCCGGGAGGAAGTGGCGTCAAATCAGACGACAGATCAACTGGATCCAGGCCTGCCCGGAATTCTACTCTCCGGAGGCGAAGAGGAGTTCCATGTGCTGCTCGAATTCAGCCTCCGTGGAGACATAGGTGCCGAATCTTCCGATGCCGCAGTGGTTGAATATCATGAGCGCAGCAAAAGCGGCAAAAGCGGCCACGGGAACCGGGATGAGCCAGCGAAGCATCGAGGTGAGGGGATGCTTCCGGGGCTCAGCGAGTGCGGCAGTCCTCGCGGCAAACCATGGCGAAGCTGTCACGGGGTGTCCGGATGCATCCTTGGAAAGAAGATCCCAGACGGGGTCATTCTCCGTGGCGTCGTGCTCGGTTTGGTCGTTCCTCTTCATGGATTGCCTGATGTGATAACACCGGATCTCCCTCCAGGTTGCAAAAAAAAGAGGGGGACTGGAAAGCCCCCCTCTTTTTGAGTTTCTAAAGACTACATGTCCTTGGGCTCAAGGAAGCCCTCGAGCTGACGGAGGCGGGTGGGATGGCGCATCTTGCGAAGCGCCTTGGCCTCGATCTGACGGATGCGCTCGCGGGTGACCTTAAACTGCTTTCCGACCTCTTCCAGGGTGCGGGAGTAGCCGTCGACAAGGCCGAAACGCTGTTCGAGCACCTGGCGTTCACGCTCTGTCAATGACTCGAGCACATCCTTGATCTTGTCCTTGAGAAGCACGATCGCTGCCATGTCGGCGGGGTTCTCGGCCGACTTGTCCTCGATGAAATCACCGAAGCTGGTGTCGTCGCTGTCCCCCACGGGTGCCTGCAGTGAAATCGGCTGCTGGGCCATCTTCAGAACGGCCTGCACGCGGCCGACGGGGAGCTGGATCTCATCGGCGATCTCCTCGGCGGAAGGCTCGCGGCCGTATTCCTGCACAAGCTGCTTCTGCACTCGGATGAGCTTGTTAATCGTCTCGATCATGTGCACCGGGATACGGATGGTGCGGGCCTGGTCGGCGATGGAGCGGGTGATGGCCTGACGGATCCACCAGGTGGCGTAGGTGGAGAACTTGTAGCCGCGGCGGTACTCGAACTTCTCGACCGCCTTCATGAGGCCCATGTTGCCTTCCTGAATCAGGTCGAGGAAGGAGAGACCGCGGTTGGTGTACTTCTTGGCGATGGAGATGACGAGACGCAGGTTGGCCTCGACCATCTCGGTCTTGGCGCGGAGAGCCTCACGGAAGTGTTTCTTGAGGTCGCGGTGCTTGTCGTGGAACTGGTCGATGGACATCCAGTTCCTGCGGTGGGCTTCGTCGATCTGCGAGGCGAGGTTCTTGACGTGGCGGACATGCTGGGCGTCGCCGCCCTTCTTCGCGGCATGTTTCTGATGCTCGCTACGGAGGGAGTGGAGCGTCTTGAGGTGGTCGTCGGCGTTGGTGACGAAATCCTCCACGATCTTCGACTTGAAGTAGAACTTGGGATAGACCTTCACCACTTCGTCGATCTGCCTCTCGAAATGGGCCTGATCCTTGGGCGCGGGGGCCTTCTTCGCAGGGGCGATCTTCTTGACGTAATGGTCTGAGACGGTGTCGGCCAGGCGCTGGAGCTGCTGGCTGAGGCGGGGGAGAAGCTTCAGGTACCGCTCGCGGCTCTCGATCTTCTTGTCCTGGATGACACGGTCAAAGCGTTCGCGGGAATCGAGCAGGCGCTGGGCCATGTCGACATGGGCGTGGGCGATGAAGCCGAAACGATAGAGGACATCCTGCATGCGGGACTCGGCTTCCTCAATGCGCTTGGAGATCTCGACCTCCTGCTCGCGGGTGAGGAGGGGAACCTGCCCCATCTGCTTGAGGTACATGCGGACGGGGTCGTCGAGGATGTCGAGGCGGCCGTCGGCCTTCTCTTCTTTGTCCTCTTTTTCCTCCTTCTCCTTGTCCTTGTCGTCATCCTCTTCCTTCTTCACCTCCTTGACCCGGTCCACCTCGGAGGCGTCGATGATGTCGACCTCGACGGCACGGAGCTGGGTGAGGATGGAGTCGATGGTTTCGGGATCGTTCATCCCCTCGGGAAGATGCTCATCGAGATCCTCAAAGGTGATGTAGCCCTGCTCCTTGGCGAGCTTCAGCAGTTCGCGGACCTTTTCCTTGAGGAGTTTCTGGGCTTCGGCGGCATTGGCCGGGGCCTGGCCTGAAATGGAGAGGGAAAGGCCTGTTTTTTCCTTGGATCCGGAGTTCTTCTCTGTCTCAGGTGGCTTGGCAGGGGCAGGCTTTTTGGCAGGGGCAGCGGCTTTGACCGGAGTTTTTGCAGGGGTCTTGGCCGGGGCTTTAGCGGGAGCCTTAGCAGGGGCTTTTGGAGCCGGTTTGGCAGGGACGGCTTTCTTTGCCGGAGTGGGCGTTTGGGCCGGGTTGGCCGCAGGTTTAACAGCCTTGATAGGTGGCTTCTTAGCGGGAGCCTTTTTGGCTGCCGGGGCTGCTTTGACGGGTTTTCCGGAGGGTTTCCGGGACGGGGAAGGTTTGGATGTTTTTTTCAACGGATCGCGGGTAAAGCCAAAGTCGCGGGCGCGGAAAGATCGTTGATCCTGGTCTGCAGGTCAAGGATCTCTTTCTGGACGGCCAGCATTTTCTCGGTGGTGATGTCAGGTTCCCTGAGGCGAATCGCCGCGGACTGCTGTTTTTTCTTCAGATCGAGCAGACGTAGGTTGCGAAAGGCGTCCTGAACTGCTGACAGAGAGGAAGCGGGCATCTTTTCGAGTTCCCAAGCGCTTACCAGGGACTCAAGGGCGGGCGGCATCAGGGCCAGGATCACCGAGGGAGAGGGTTCCTCACGGAGTTGCTGGAGAGGGGGAAGGAGTTCCTTCAGGAGGTGGAGTTCCGGATCGAGTTCCCAAGGGCTCGGATCTGTCATCTTTTCGAGCCACTCCCTGACCTCCGCCGACGTCAGGGCAAGTCGGCAGATTAGTTCCGTGGAGGCGGAAACCTTCGAGGGAGGGAGGCGCGTGCCGACGGATTCGGCTTCCTGTTCCGGTAGCGTCACAGGGTTCTTGGAGGCCGCCTCGGAGAGCGCCTCGACCGAAAGTCCGAGACGCGCCGCGACATGGGCGGTCGTGGTCTCCCTGAGGGCGGCTTCCGGAAGAAGGGTCAGAAAGCCGCCGAGGCTTCTTGCGACGGCGGCCTTTTCCCTTGGTCCGAAAGGAATGCCTCTGGCCTCGGCCTCAGCGACGGCGCGTGCGATGGTGTGATCGAAGAAGTCGCGGGATCCGGCAAGCCTCTCACGGAAGGCTTCCACTCCTTTCCTTCGGATGAGAGAGTCGGGATCTTCTCCCGCGGGAAGGCTGACGACGCGGACCTCGATTCCTGCCGCGAGGAGGGAGGGGAGGGATTTCTCGACGGCGTTCTGCCCCGCAGTATCGGAGTCGAAGCAAAGGGCGACCTTCTCGACAAAGCGTCGCAGCAGGCGCGCCTGATCCGCGGTAAAGGCGGTTCCCTGGGGCGCCACCACATTGGTGACGCCATGCTCGTAGGCGGAAATAAGATCGATCTGTCCCTCAAGCACCACGGCCTCACCGGCGTCGATGAGGGACCTCTTGCTCTTGTCGACTCCGAAGAGGACCCGTCCCTTCGAGAAGATGGGAGTCTCGGGCGAATTCACGTATTTGGCCTCCTTCTGCGAGTCGGTCAGAATCCGTCCGCTGAACGCCACGACATCGCCGTAATCGTTGCGGATCGGGAACATCAACCGGTCACGGAACCTGTCATATCCACCCTGGGAATCGCCCTCCTTGGCGGTGAGGAGTCCTCCCGCAAGAAGTTCATCCCGGGTGAATCCCTTGGCCATGGCCCAATTGCGCAGCGTCTCCCAACCTCCCGGGGCATAGCCTATCTGCCAACTCACGGCCACTTCCTTGGTCAGTCCGCGATGCTTGAGGTAGGAGCGTGCATGCTCGGCGTCCCGGGAACGCAGCAGGTTCAGATGGAACCATGCGGAGGCCTCGCGGTGGAGCTCCAGCAGGCGGCTCCGCTGGTCACGGCGATCCTTCTCCTTCGGGTCGTTGTCCTCGATCAGCAGGATACCCGCGCGTTGGGCAAGCTTGCGGACGGCTGAGGGAAAATCGAGGTGCTCGTAATCCATCACGAACCGGAAGACACCACCGCCCGCACCGCACCCGAAGCAGTGGAACGATTGGCGCGAGGGATTCACATGGAAGGAGGGACTCTTCTCCTTGTGAAACGGGCAGATGGCACGATAGCTCGTTCCCGCACGCTTTAGTGGGAAGTAACCGCCGATGATTTCCACGATGTCACTGGAATCGGCGACCTTGCGGATACTCTCCTCGGCTATTCGGGACATGGAATGAAAGACTGAAGGCTGGCGGCTGAAGGCTGAAGAAAAATCCTCCATTTTTGTTCAAATGGCCGGTTTTTGGGAGGTTGAAGAGTTGGGAGGTTGAGGGGTTATGTTTGATCATTTGGTTGGCACTGCTTGCAGGGCTGTAGCGGGAAGGCTACTGTCCCTCAATGTCACGATATCTTGCATGGTTGCTGATGCTGTGCGCCTCCCTGAGTTTCACCCGCGCATCTGCGATCCCTTCCTGGGAGGAACTCAGCGCGAAGCAACAGGCACAGCTTTCCTCCGGAAAAGCCGTTGTGATCGAGGAGGACGTTCCCGGTGAGCCGTGGCCCATCCTCACCATCTATCAGATCGCCAGCTGCTCTCCGGAGGAAATCGCGGGTGTTTTTTGGGACAGTGAACTCGACACCAAGTATCTCACGGGCTGCCGCTCAGTCCGTTTCGTTGAGCGTCCGACTCCTTCCGTACAAGTGGCGGAATTCACGCTGAAGATGCCTTTTTTTCTTCCTGATGAGGTGTACACCTCCCGGATCGAACTGATCCCCCAGACGCCGGGTCGATACAAGATCACTTGGCGCATTCTGGAGTCCCGATACGCCAAGTCGTGCAACGGGAGTGTTCTTCTGGAGCCGCTCTCTGGCAAAACCCTCATCCGCTACCGCAACTTCATGGCACCAAACAGCAGGGTGGCCGTCCTGATGCGATCACCGGCCAAGGATCGTGTGGTGGAAAGCGTCCAGGCCCTGGTGAATCAGGTGGAGAAAGAAAAGAGGGAATCACCGCAACTCATGAGTCAGCAGCAGAAAGATCTGATGCGGGCCTTGGGCAAATAAAACGATCTCCACTCTTATTCGGGAGGAACCAGACTAATCGTGTCCAAGGTATAAGGATCCTCGATCTTTCAGGATTTTCTTCGTTTTCCACCAATTGAGGAAGGGGGGAACCCAGGCTACGAAAGGATCAGTTTGATCGCCGAGGCAATCGCCATCAGCACGACCAGCCACTCGAACGGTTTCTGGGACACCTTTCCAAGAAGGGTTTTTCCGGTAATGAAGCCGAGGGCGATCGTGGGTAGAAGCATGAGATCAAGCAAAAGGGAGGAGCGCGAGATGAGTCCTAGATTCAGACTGAGGGGAACCTTGGTGAGGTTGATGATGAAGAAGAACCAGGCGCTTGTGCCGACAAAAGCCATCTTGTCGAAGCGTTTCGTCAACAGGTGAAACGTCATCGCCGGCCCGCCTGCATTCGCCATCATCGTGGAGACCCCTGCGGCAAAACCCGAAAAGATGGAGAGCAAAGGATGATGCTTCACGGACTCCAGAACCCTGCGGTCAAGACGCTGCCAGACCACCAGGGCCATCATGACGAGGATCATCCAGCCGAGAACAGGACCGAAGAGGGAGTCCGGAATCCTCCTCATCAGAAGCCATCCTGCGGCTAGCCCGGGAAGGGTCGATGGTAGAAGTCCACGCAACTCCCTCCAGTCAACATGACGGCGGAATCCCCCGATCGCCATCAGGTCGGCGGCGATGAGCAGGGGGAGAGCGGCGCCGGTTGATTCTTTTGGAGGCAGCACCATGGCCATCAGCAGGATCATGATCATACCGAACCCGCCGAATCCTCCTTTGGAAAGTCCGCAGAAAAAGGCCCCCGTGGCCAGTATGACCCAGTCGGAGGAGGAGAAATGAGTTGGTATCACCGCTCGACCGGTGATCCCAAGGACTCCTCGAGGGCTTTCATCTGTTTCTCCAGTGGATCAGACGGACGCTCCATCTCTCTGGCAACTTGGGAGACCAGCGCTTTGACGCTGGCCACGACCTGATGCCCGGCATTGTTCTTCATGATCCCGGCGATCCTGCTTCCGGGTTCCACCTGATTGCTGTAGCGGAGCAGTGTTCCCTTCTCGTGTTTCTGGAGGGAGAGAGTGCCGGAACACGACTTGGTATAACGGGAACGAAGGACAATCCACGAGATCTCGTAATCTTCGGGCGTGCGGCGATGGAGAGTATTCCGAGAGACATAGACCTCGTCGGGGAGGAAAAACGGCATCTTGAGCGTGTACTCGCCGTCGATGACATGGGGAGAGGGTTTCGCGAGAATCGTCACGGAAAGGCAATTCGGCACATACTTGGGATCAAGCCGAAGATCCCAGAAGACCGCGGCCACCTGCGCCGGAGTCGCCTTGACCAGATGGTAGACAATGAAGCGGGGCCAAGGGTTCCCCGGAAGATCCTCCTCGAGGATGAGGGTTTCCCCAGAGTTAAGGATCTCCCTCTGTCTGGAACTGAGGCCGGACCAGTAATTGGCTTCGGCGACAGCCTTGGTCGTTGTCAGAAACAACGCGGCTAGCAGGATGGCGAGCGGGAAATGACGTAGAAGGAAACGGTGCACGTCACCTTGGTATCCTCCCAAAATTCCCCGGTCAATCTTGGGTGAAGTAACCGGGGCGAAGTCTTTGGTGGAGGTATGGGGAGTCGAACCCCAGACCTTCTCATTGCGAACGAGACGCTCTACCAACTGAGCTATACCCCCCAAAGCTGTTCGGAATTTAATTCCTGAGACACGGACCTTCAAGGAAATCCCTTCGATTTCCGTGTCCGTATGATCTCCCGCGTTGCTCCCCGTGTGTTTGCATCGTCGAGTTTCAAGCTCCACTCTCTTTGAACTTGCCAAGAAGCGTTCTGGAACCGATGACCCTCGTGATGGAATTCACAAACGTCACCGTTCACGCCAAGGCCAACGTCTACTTCGAGGGCCGGGTCATCTCCCACACCGTCATCACCGGGGGGGGGGAACACAAGACCGTGGGGGTCATCCTGCCTGGAAGTTATCACTTCGGTACCGGCAAGGCCGAGCGCATGGAGATTGTCGAGGGTCGTTGCGCCGTGGTGCTCGACGGTTCGGACAAGAGCAACGGATACACGGGCGGGGAAGCCTTTGATGTACCGGCCAACTCCGGCTTCAGCATTACGGTGGAAGGGGATCCCTGTCACTACATCTGCTCCTTCCTCGGCTAAGCCGAGTAAATGGATCAAGGTAATTAATCAGGAAATCAGGAAAACAGGACCCGAACAGCTGGGGGATTGAATCCAGTCCGTTGATGATAGGAAAAGTTTATCTGAAATGATCCGATGTTCTTTCCCTCAATCCTGAATCCGAGCCGCCTCCTTAATCCCTGTTTTCCTGTTTTCTGATGAAAAAAGATCAAGGGGTGTCCCGCTACGACCGGGCTTATTTCGACCGGTGGTATCGTGATCCGGAGACCCGAGTGAAATCGGGTGCCTCGATCCGCAGGAAGGCGGCACTCGCGATCTCGGTCGCCGAGTATTATCTGGAACGTCCGGTTCGCACCGTCCTGGACGCCGGGTGCGGTGAGGGAAACTGGCTTCCTGCCCTGAAGTCTCTCCGTCCCGGAATCCGCTACACCGGCGTCGATGCCAGCAGCTACGCGGTCGAGCGCTTCGGGAAGAAGAGGAACATCCGCCTTGGCACCTTCGCCACATTGGAGGAAATCGGCCTGTCATCCAGCTACGACCTGATTATCTGCAGCGACACCCTCTTCTACCTGCCTCTGGAGGAGTTGAAACTCGGACTCCAATCCATTGCCCATCGCGCCGCAGGCATCGCCTTTCTGGAACTCTATACGGAAGAGGATTCTCTCATCGGTGACTTTCCCAAGGAGGGGCTCCAAAGCGCCTCCTTCTATCGCCGTCTCCTCAAGAGTCACGGATTCCTCTCCGTAGGATCCCATTGCTACCTGGGTCCGCAGTTGCATGGCTCGGCCATGCAACTGGAAGCTGGGAGTTAGCAGCTGATAGTTGGGATTGGAGAAGATTTCCTGATAAATTCTTTGTTCTTCGCGCCTCTAATGCAGATCCTTGAATCATGAAGATCGCACGGATTCGGAACGGCGAGAATGAGGTTCACTACGCCAGACCGGTTGACCCTCAGGGAACCTCGATGGAGATCCTCTCGGGGGATCCTTTTCAGGGAGTGCATCCGACAGGGAAGACTCTTTCCGACTTCACCCTGCTGGCTCCGGTGGTTCCGGTTGCCATTCTCTGCATCGGTCTGAACTACCGGAAGCATGCGGAGGAGATGAGGGCGAAGATTCCCAGGTATCCCGTCCTTTTCTTCAAAAATCCTTCGGCACTCCGCGATCCCGGCGCCCCGATCGTGATTCCTCGCAAGCTTGTCTCCACACAGGTCGACTTCGAGGGGGAACTCGCCGTAGTCATCGGAAAGACCTGCCGCAATGCCACCCGCGAGAACGCGCTCAGTCACGTCCTTGGCTACACGACTGCCAATGATGTCAGCGCCCGCGACTGGCAGAAGGATTGGGGTGGCTCCCAGTGGTGCAGGGGAAAATCCTTCGATACCTTTGCCCCGATGGGACCGTGGCTTGTCACTTCGGATGAAATCACCGATCCGAACACATTGCGGATCACCACGAGTGTGAACGGCGAGATCCTTCAGGATTCCAACACCGCGGACATGATCTTTGATGTGCCATCCCTTATCGAATTCCTGAGCGGTGACACGACATTGGAAGCCGGGACGATCATCCTCACGGGAACCCCTGAGGGTGTGGGCATGGGGAGGACTCCGCAGCGGTGGCTCCAACCCGGCGACAAGGTCGAAGTGGAGATCGAGAGAATCGGGACCCTGAAAAGCCCCATTGAGTAAGAGGGAGCGAGGCGAAGGCAAAAGGCGGAATGAATACGAAAAAGTCCAGCCCCTCACAGTTGCCAGAGGCTTGATTGAAAGATGCAGTTTCACGCAACGGGCGCAGAGGTCGCCAAGGTAGGACTGAAGAGAAGTGCACGCTGAAACGGTGGGGGTAAAAATGGTGTTTGTTATTTAACTTCTTAAAAAAACGACCCTCTCAAAAAAACACAGCGTCGAGAAACTTCCCTTTGCGCCCGTTGCGTCCTTTGCGTGAAATTCATTCGGTATCTTCTCCGAAACATTTCCCCACGCCTTAGGAATCGCTGATCAGCTCTCTACCATTTCCATCCGCATAGTGGTTTCGCTTAGCCCTAGATAGTCGTTTCCCCATCTACCGCCGTCCATCTGCGGCTGGAAAAGTGGTGGGAATATGAATTTAAGTCGTTTTCACCGATGTACATCCCTCCTCAAGTTGCTGACTGTATTGTCAATGATTGCCCTGACAGGAAGTGCGGATCTCTTTGCCAAGACCTACACATGGCAGGGTGGAGCAAGAGGCGGGGCCGGGACTGATCAGACAAATTTCTTCAAGGCGGGCAACTGGAGCCCCAACGGTTTCAATGCGGAGAATTCCGATCTGATCTTCACCAATGCCAATGCCTCCTCTTCATCAGTTCTTGATGTCAAGGACTCCACCACGTTTAAGAGCATCACCTTTGGTGAAGGAGCCCTCTCCTTCACCCTGACTAATTCGACCTCCCTGCTGACATTGAACGGAGGAACCAACATCACCGACAACAGCACGAATCTGCAGACATTGGCCGTTAGAATCGCTCTTGCCGGGGACAGCATCTGGAACACGGGAAAGGGTGCACAACTTCTTGTCAGCGGGAATATCTCGCAGGTTGGTTCCACACCAAGCGGGATCAACAAGATTGGAAGTGGCACGCTCACCCTCTCCGGAGTGAACACTTACTCCGGCGGAACGACTCTCAGCGGCGGAGTGATGATCCTGTCGGGGGCAGGTGCGACGCTTGGGTCGAGCAACTCCTCCGTGACCCTCCTTGGAGGCATTCTGGATCTGGGAGCTAACAGCCGAACCAACAATACCTTCGCGATCACTTCAGGGGTATTGACCAACGGAACAATGAACGCCTTGACCTACGCCCTAAACGGCGGCGCCGTGCAGGCTAACCTGGGGGTAGGCACGATTAATGTCGGCGGCAACGTCACCCTTGCCGGGACGGCCATAGCCACCACGGTTAACATCAACAGCGGCACTATGAGCTTGAGCGGGGCCAATCGTCTCAGCAGCAATGCAACCGTTGCGCTCTCCACTGTCGCGACTCTCAACCTAGGCGGCCACAGCCTGACTCTCGCCGGCCTCACCGGTTCGGGAAGTGTGACCAATTCCGCCGGCACCCTCACTCTGAATGCCGGAAGCGGCACCGTCACCTATGGAGGATCGATCACGGGTGGCGGCAATCTCCTCAAGAGCGGAGCATTTGCCCAAATGCTGAGCGGCACATCAGCCTTCAGCGGCACGACCATGGTCAGCGGCGGATCCCTGAGTCTCGGGACAAGCGGCAGGCTTACCCAAACCGCAAGCGTCACTGTGACAAACGGCACAACCCTTCTGCTGGGATCGTCGCAGGCGAACAGCATCAAATCCAATGCCACCCTGAACCTCGGTGGTGGACAACTCTCCATGGGAGGGGCGGGAATAGGTAACCATCGTGCCGCAAGCCAGACTTTTGCCTCGCTGACCCTGACCGCCAACAGCTCCATCGACTTTGCAGCCCTCTCGGGAACTTCCTCTCTCTACTTCAGAAACATCAGCGGACTGAGCACCTACACTCTCTCCATCTTCAACTGGAATGGGACCAATCTCTATGGACAATCCTCCGCCACTGGTGGAGCCAATCAGTTCACCAGGCTCTATGCTTCAACCGACGGATCCTTCGCCTCCGCACTGGGAAATATCCGCTTTTACAGAGGAAGCACCACCTCCAGCACCTTCATGGGAGAGGGATCCTTCAGTGGTCCTTCCTCGGGTGGATTTACTCAAATCGTTCCTGTTCCGGAGCCCGGCGTCATCATCTCAGCCATCATGCTACTGGGCTTCCTGGTCCATTGGCAGATCCGGAGAGGACGGAAGACATCATCCTAGTAACTTAAATAGTGTCGTCACGAGATAGGATTGTTGATAGAGGGAGCGGATGAACAAAGAGAGCGCCCTTCATCGTCACGACATAACGGATCGAGTTTGGAAGTTACTGGAGCCTCATTTGCCAGGCAGGGCAGGTGTTTGGGGAGGGCGAGC
>CANKJN010000066.1 GCA_947482345.1 Spartobacteria bacterium | reverse complement strand
ATTATCTGGCCATGGTGACACTCGGATTCGGCGAGATCATCCGCGTGCTTTTGCAGAATACCAACGCGGTCGGCGGCGCCCGCGGGATGGAGGGGATCGTTCCGGCGACGAATCTCTTCTGGGCGGTCGGCGCCGCGGTCGTGACGATCTACACGATGATTGCCCTGGTGCGATCCACCTACGGGCGCGGATTCCAGGCCGTGCGGGACGACGAGATTGCGGCGGCCGCCATGGGAATCGACACGACCCGTTTCAAGGTCACGGCTTTCGTGATCGGCGCCTTCTTCGCCGGGGTGGCGGGAGGGCTCTACGCGCATGCGGTGGAGTTCATTAGTCCCGAGGGATTCAACTTCCTCCGCTCCTTCGAGATCATCGTCATGGTGATTCTCGGCGGCCTCGGTCGTCCCGTCGGCGTCGCGGTCGCCGCGATCCTGATCACCCTGCTCAACGAGTGGTTGCGCGATCTCTCGGAGTACCGGATGGTCGTCTACGCCCTGATCATCATTCTCTTCATGATTTTCCGTCCGACCCAATCCCTGACCTCCTTCCTTCGCCGGATCATCCCCGGTGGAAGGAAGGCCGCCTCCGCATGACGACCGCCCCGGGTAAGGCTCTCCTTGAGGCCAGGAACTGTTCGCTTCGGTTCGGCGGGATCTCCGCCCTGACCGATGTCTCGCTGCAAATCTCTCCGGGCGAGTTGGTGGGGCTTATCGGGCCCAATGGCGCCGGCAAGACTTCCCTCTTCAACATCCTCACCGGCGTCTACCGCCCGACCGAAGGGGAGGTGCTTTTCGAGGGGCGCCCGGTGACGGGCCTCCCTCCGCACAGCATCAACAGGCTGGGGATGGCCCGTACCTTCCAGAATATCCGTCTCTTCGGCTCCCTCGACGTGACCATGAATGTCAGGACCTCCTTCATTGCGAGATTGCGGGGTGGTCTCCTCCACACCATCCGCCGCGGAAAATCTTTCCGCTCCGAGGAGGAGGAGATCCGCGAGAAGGGGCGCGGCCTGCTCACTTACTTCGGCCTTGAAGAAGCGGCCGCCCATCCCAGCCGCAGCCTTCCCTACGGGGACCAGCGGCGGCTTGAGATTGTGCGGGCGCTGGCGACCAAGCCCCGTCTGCTCCTGCTGGATGAACCGGCGGCCGGGATGAACCCCACGGAGAAGGAGGAGCTCAAGCGGCTCATCTCGCGCATCCGCTCGGAGTTCGGCACGGCGATCCTGCTTGTCGAGCATGACATGAAGGTCGTCATGGGGATTTGCGAGCGCCTTGTCGTGCTGGATCGCGGAAGCCTTCTCTCCTCCGGAACCCCTGCCGAGGTGAGGGCGGACCCCAAGGTGATCGCCGCCTATCTTGGAACCTCTTCCGGGCAAACGGAGGTCGCCGCATGAACAAGGAAAACTCCCCGATGCTGGAAATCCGGAATCTCGCTGTCCGTTACGGCGGCATCCAGGCCCTGCACGACCTCTCGCTGAGCGTTCCCGAGGGGAGCATCGTCACCTTGGTTGGTGCGAACGGAGCAGGGAAATCGACCACGCTTCGGACGATCTCCGGACTGGTGCCGCCTGCCTCGGGCTCGATCAGATTTTCCGGGGAAGAGATTACCGGGTGGCCCGCCCACCGGATCGTTGCCGCGGGGCTCGCCCATGTGCCCGAGGGGCGCCTTGTCTTTCCCGACCTGACCGTGAGGGAGAACCTCATGATGGGGACCTATCTCCGCAGGGACAGGAAGGAGATCGCCGCCGACCTCGAATGGGTTGGGGAATTCTTTCCCCGTCTTCGGGAGCGGATCACCCAGCAGGCCGGAACGCTGAGCGGCGGCGAGCAGCAGATGCTGGCGATCGGCCGCGCGCTCATGGGGCGCCCGCGCTGCCTGATGCTGGACGAGCCATCGCTCGGGATAGCCCCCCTGCTGGTGGAGACGATCTTTGCCCGCCTGGTCGATCTCAACAAAGAGCGCGGAATGACCATGCTGCTTGTCGAGCAGAACGCCTCCCTCGCCCTGAAGGTGAGCGATTATGCCTATGTGCTCGAGACCGGGACGATTCATCTGGAGGGTCCATCTCCGGAAGTCAGGAACCGTCCCGAAGTGCAGGTGGCGTACTTGGGAACTGGAAGTTAGGAGCTAGGAGTTGGGGAGATGATTCGGTTCCCTAACTCCCAGCTACAATCTCCCAACTTCCATAACCCGTCCTTGCCCTGAGGCCAAGGGGTAGGCTACCAAAGGAAGCTATGGTTTTTTCCGCCACCGCCCTTCTCCTGCTTGAAGCAGCCTCCGCCGCTCCCGCACCAAGTCCCATCACACAGTTTGCTCCGCTGATCTTCATCGGGGTCATCTTCTACTTCCTGCTCATCCGTCCCCAGCAGAAGCAGCGCAAAGAGCAGCAGAAGCTGATCGAGGCGCTCAAGACGGGCGATAAGGTGGTCACCTCCTCCGGCATCCACGGCATGATCTCCAATGTGAAGGAGCGCACGGTCCTTCTGAAGGTGGCCGACAACGTGAAGATCGAGATCGACAAGGCCGCCGTGGCCACCGTTCTGGCCCGCTCCTCGGAGGAATCCGCCGGAAGCGCAGACTGATCTTTCCGGAAGACGGTTCTTTCCGAAAACCCATCGATCCATGACTCCCCTGCTCACCTTCTTCTTCGGCCTGCTCCTGCTCGGTCTCTTTGCCTGGTATTTCTCCACCGAGAGTGATGGAAAGAAGCGGTGGCTCGGGGCGCTGCTCACGCTACTCCTCGTCCTGTTCTGTCTCGATTCGGCGACTCCCCCCGAGAAGAAGATCCGTCTCGGCCTTGATCTGCGCGGCGGAACCTCCTTCCTGCTCCAATTGGTGCCCCAGAACGGTCAGGAAATCTCCGGCGACATGCTCCAGCAGGCCGTCGAGGTGATCCGCAAGCGCGTCGACAAGTTCGGCGTCAGCGAGCCGGTCATCGCTCCGCAGGGAACCCGGCGCATCCTGGTCCAGATCCCAGGCCTCGACCCCGCCCAGATCCAGACGACCAAGGAGCAGTTACAGCAGGTGGCCAAGCTCGAGTTCGCGGAAGTTCATCCTAATTCCGATGCCCTCATCGCGCAGATCGGGAAGGGTGAGGCGATCGTCCCTCCGGGTTATGTGATCAAGGACCTGGTTCAGAGCCGCGGTGACAAGGAATACACCGAGCAGCTCCTGGTCAGGAAGCAGGCCGACCTGACCGGCGAGCGTGTGACCAGGGCATTCGCCACCTACGACCAGCAGGGCTGGGGTGTCTCCCTGAATCTCGACGGAGAGGGAGCCAAGACCTTTCTGGATGTGACAAGCGAATTGGCCCCGTATAAGGGCCGCCTTGCCATCATGCTGGATGGGAAGATCCAGAGCGCGCCTGCCATCCGCAACGGCCCCATCGCCGGCGGCCAGGCATCCATCACCGGAAATTTCCAGGAGAAGGAGGCCCGCGAGCTGGCCAGCGTCCTGGAGAATCCGCTCCGCACGCCGGTCACCATCGAGGAGACCCGCAGCGTCTCCCCAACGCTCGGGGCCGACTCGATCCGGGCGGGCGTTGTCTCGGGCATCGGCGGTCTGGCGCTCGTCATGCTCTTCGTTCTCTTCTATTACCGGCTGGCAGGACTCGTCGCCCTCTTCGGACTGCTGCTCAACATCGTCCTGCTCTTCGGGATGATGGCGATGTTCCACTTCGTCCTGACCCTTCCCGGCATCGCCGGCATCATTCTCACCATCGGTCTCGCCGTGGATGCCAACGTGCTGCTCTACGAGCGTCTGCGCGAGGAGTTGGCCGCCGGTAAATCGCTCGGGGCCGCCATCGACGGCGCCTACAACAAGGCCTTCAGCGCGATCTTCGACGCCAACGCCACGACTCTGATCACGGCCGCCATCCTGTTCTGGCAGGCGACCGGTCCGGTGCGCGGTTTCTCCATCACCCTGATGCTCGGCATCGTCGCCTCGCTCTTCTCCGCGATCCTCTTCACCCGGACGGCGTTCCGCTGGATGACAAGGTTCGCCGGTCTCAAGCGCCTCTCCATGGCGAATCTGGCCCCTCGCCATCAGTTCAACTTCCTCGGCAAGCGGGTGCTCGCCGTCTTCATCTCCCTGATCCTCATCGGCGGGTCGATCGGCTTCTTCGCCAAGCGGGGGGTGAACAACTTCGGCATCGACTTCCGCGGCGGCGACCTGCTGGTCCTTGATTCCCAGCCATCGCTTGCCGTTGCCGAGGTCCGCGCCGCCCTGGAGCCGCTCCAGTTGACCGAGGCCACCATCCAGCAGGAGCAGGCCGGCACCCAGCAGATGCTCGCGATCCGGAGTGCCGAGGATACTTCCGGAAAGATCCTTGAGAAACTCAGGAGCAGCTTCCCCGACAGGAAGATCACCGCCGCCCAGCAGGAGAAGGTGGGGGCCCAGATCGGGCTGGAGTTCGCCAAGAAGGCGCTGCTGGCCCTCGGTCTCGGCATGATCGGCATCCTTGTCTACGTCACCATCCGCTTCGAGTTTTCCTTTGCGGTGGGGGCCCTGGTCGCCCTCCTCCACGACGTGATCATCACGGTCGGTGTCTTTTCACTGGTTGGCGGCGAGCTTTCGCTCGTCATGGTCGGGGCGATCCTGACGATCGCCGGTTATTCCATCAACGACACCATCGTGGTCTACGATCGCATCCGCGAGGGGCTTCGCAACAGGACCGGCGGCAGCGTCGAGGCGCTGATGAACCGCAGCATCAACGAGACCCTCGGCCGCACGATGCTGACCGGAGGACTCACGCTTCTTTCGGTCGCCGCGCTCTTCTTCTTTGGCGGAGCGGTCCTCAAGGACTTCGCCTTCGCGATCCTGATCGGCATTCTTGTCGGAACGTACTCCTCTGTCTTTGTCGCCTCGCCCATCGTTCTCTGGTGCTCGCGCATCGGTCACAAGCGTGCCGCGGCCGGCAAGTAATCAATTCCTCGCAACCTTCAGTCTTCAGCCCAAAACCCCTTCCTTCATGTCCTTACTCGTTCTCGGTTCCATCGCTCTCGACACGGTCAAGACCCCGCTTGATGAACGCGCTGACCTTCTGGGCGGCTCCGCATCCTACGCCGCCGTGGCGGCCAGCTTCTTCTCCCCCGTGAATCTTGTCGGCATCGTCGGCGAGGATTTCCCGAAGGAGCACATCGAGTTCTTTAAGGGGCGGAACATTGACCTCGCGGGCCTCCAGGTGGTTCCGGGAAAGACCTTCCGCTGGTCCGGGGAATACATGTGGGACATGAACCAGCGCGAGACGCGCTCGGTGGAACTGAATGTCTTCGAGAACTTCACCCCTGATCTCCCGGAGGCCTACAAGTCGGCCAGGATGGTTCTGCTCGGCAACATCGCACCCGCCCTTCAGCACCACGTGCTCGATCAGTTGACCCGTCCCCACTTCGTGATCGCCGACACGATGGATCTCTGGATCAACATCGCCAAGGAGGAGCTTCAGCGCCTGATCGCAAGGGTCGACATGCTGATACTCAACGACGGCGAAGCGCGTGAACTGACCGGTGAGACCAGCCTGATCAAGGCAGGTCGCCGCATCCGCGAGATGGGGCCCTCGGCGGTCGCCATCAAGAAGGGGGAGCATGGATGCCTGCTCTTTGGCGATGGTCAGTTCTTCAGTTGCCCCGCCTACCCGCTTGAGGACATCCACGATCCGACCGGGGCCGGCGATTGTTTCGCGGGAGGTCTTGCGGGCTATCTGGCAAGCCGCCATCTCTCTGATGCCGATCTCTCCGAGAAGAAGGAGATCCCTTTCGAGTACCTGCGCCAGGCGGTGGTCGAGGGGAGCGTGATCGCGAGTTTCAATGTCGAGTCCTTCAGCATGGACCGCCTCCGTGCGGTCTCGAAGGCCGATATCGCCGAGCGCTACGGGATCTTCCGGACCCTCAGCCGCTTTGAGGCGGTTTAAACGCTTTCCATTAGGGCCGGTTCAAGCCATCGGCCTTGTCGTAGCCTTTGGAGCGCCTCATGATAGCCTGCTCATGAAAAGGCTCTCCCACATTGGAGCGGGATCTCCCGCCGCCCCCACGCTCCTTCCGCCTGAGGATCTCCACCCGCTGCTGGAGTGCCGTCACAGCGATCCTCACAGGATCCTCGGAGTGAGGCCCGGTATGATCACGGGAAGCGCGAGTGTAGAGGGTGAGAGTGTCGCGAGGGTGTTTTATCCGGGTGCCACGGCCGTGACCCTAATTGGAAGGGATGGCCAAAAAACAGCGTTGATCAAGGTGCATGCTGACGGTCTCTTTGAGGCGGCGGTTCCCGACAGCTTTCCCATCAATCCTGACGAGTACACGGTGGAGGCGGTTTTCAGCGACGGGCGGTCCCATTCCTATTCCGATCCCTACGCCTTCGCGCCGACGCTTGGAGAAGTCGATCTCTACCTGCTCGGCAAGGGAGAGCATCTGGAGGCTTACCGTGTGCTGGGGGCCCATCTCAGGACAATCAAGGGTATTGCAGGAACCTCCTTTTCGGTCTGGGCTCCGAATGCCCAGCGGGTCAGCGTGGTCGGGGATTTCAACGGTTGGGACGGTCGACGCCACATGATGCGCCGCCTCGGAGGATCCGGGGTCTGGGAGATTTTCATTCCCGGGGTGGCTGAGGGGAATCATTACAAATTCGAGCTTCGCGGGCCCTTCGGCGATGTCTTCCTGAAGACCGATCCCTACGGGTTCTTTGCCCAGCACGACCTTCGGACCGCCTGCATGGTGACCGATCTGGGCCGCTATGGGTGGAGCGACTCCGCTTGGATGGAGCGACGCGCACGGCGTGATGCAACTGCCGAGCCGATGTCGATCTACGAGGTGCATCTCGGATCATGGCGCCGTTGCCCTGAGGAGCAAGACAGGCCGCTGAGCTATCTGGAACTGACCGAGCAACTGGTCGCCTATGTGATGCAGATGGGGTTCACTCACGTGGAACTTTTGCCGGTGATGGAGCATCCCTTCGACGGATCGTGGGGCTACCAGGTGGTGAACTTCTTCGCCCCAAGCAGCCGCTTCGGAACGCCCGACGAGTTCCGTCATCTGATCGACGCACTCCACGGAGCGGGGGTCGGCGTGATCCTCGACTGGGTGCCGGGTCATTTCCCCAAAGACGCCCACGGGTTGGCCCGCTTCGACGGAACGGCCCTCTACGAGCATGCGGATCCGCGGCTCGGTGAGCACCGCGACTGGGGAACACTGATTTTCAACTATGGTCGCAACGAGGTGCGGAATTTCCTGATCGCGAACGCCTTGTTCTGGCTCGATCAATACCACATCGATGGTCTGCGCGTGGATGCCGTGGCCTCGATGCTCTACCTCGATTATTCCCGCGAGGCCGGGGAGTGGGTTCCGAACCGCTTCGGCGGCCGCGAGAATCTCGAGGCGATTGAGTTCCTGAAGGCCTTCAACACAGCCTGCTATGCGCGTCACCCCGGCATCATGACGATCGCCGAGGAGTCGACGGCGTGGCCCGGAGTCTCCAAGCCGGTCTATGACGGCGGCCTTGGCTTCGGGTTCAAATGGAACATGGGGTGGATGAATGACTCCCTGCGCTACATCGCCCGCCCGCCCGTTCACCGGAAGTTTCACCAGGGAGAGATCACCTTCTCGATGCTCTACGCCTACCACGAGCATTTCATCCTCGTGCTGAGCCACGACGAGGTGGTGCACGGGAAGCGATCACTGATCAACAAGATGCCGGGCGACGACTGGCAGAAGGCGGCCAACCTGAGGATGTTCCTGAGCTGGATGTGGTGTCATCCCGGCAAGAAGCTCCTCTTCCAAGGGGATGAAATCGCGCAGTGGAGAGAATGGGACCACAACCACAGTGTTGATTGGCACCTGCTCGAGCATCAGCCCCATGCCGGGATTCAGCGACTGGTGAGGCGACTGAACGAAATCTACCGGAGCGAGCCGGCACTCTTCGCGCTGGACGATCGATTGGAGGGATTCGAGTGGGTCGATTTCCACGATGCCGACAACACGGTCTGGTCTTTTCTCCGGAAGACATCTCAAGGATCTGGAGCTTCGGATCTGCTGGTCATCGTCAATGCCACCCCGGTCGTCAGGCATGGTTACCGGGTCGGCGTGCCCCGCCCGGGATCCTATGAGGATATCCTGAACTCCGATCATCACGACTTCGGCGGAAGCGGATCGGGCGCCGCTGAAGTGTGTCATGCGCAGGCATCCAGTGCGCATGGGCGACCCTGTTCGATCGTGATGGATCTGCCGCCGCTGGCCGTCGTGATTCTGCGTGTACCGAAGGATTGAAAACCCTTTGCATAACAGAAAACGGAACTTGACCTGAAACAGTGTCGGCACGATGTTGCGCCAGTTAGAAATCCCACCACAAACAATCACCACATACCCCATGAAACACATCAAGTCCCTCCGCAGCAAACTTGCCGCATTCACCCTGATCGAGTTGCTCGTCGTGATCTCGATCATCGCCGTTCTGGCATCCTTGGCCCTTCCCGCCATCACCGGGGCGCTGGTCAAGGGTCAGATCACCCAGACCATGAGCAATTACCGCCAGCTCTACATTACAAGTACGAGTGCTTCTCTCGATTCGTCTGCGGCTGGTGGTTCAAACGTAGGATTCCCTGGAGATGCAGGATCTGTTGCAAATTGGAGCAACGCACTTGTGCCACAATATTTATCAGGTCAGTCTTTTGCTAATCTTCTGAGTGTCAAAGGTGCATCAGCCAATACATTTGTTTGGAATGGAACTCCAAGCGGCAACGAATCAGCAGTCATGCTGACCACGGCAAATCTGACAGGCTCGTCCAATAACGCTACCATCGGAAATTCAGCTCCTTACTTCCTCAAGGGAGCTGCTGCAGTTAATGCTGCAGGCCAAGCGATCTCCGTTGTCGGGACAAATGTGACTGGACTTACCAATTCCATGTCCTTTGGCGCCCGGGTTAACTAAACCGGATCGATTAACTACCAGGGGAGTCCCGGAGAATGGGGCTCCCCTTTTTTGTCTCTCGACACATTGAGTTCCTTCAAGTGACATAATACTCCTACCCATGGCCTCGAAATCCCAATCCAAGAGCAGCAAGAAACCCAAAACGACCAAAGCCTCTCTTTCCGGAGAGCGTGGTGTCGTCATGAACGGTGCTGAGATTCTGGTCGCCTCGCTGGAGCGCGAGGGGGTGGAGTATATCTTTGCCTATCCCGGCGGTTGCTCGATGCCGCTCCATCAGGCACTGACCAAGTCGAAGAAAATCCGCACCATCCTCCCCCGTCATGAGCAGGGGGGCGGTTTTGCCGCCGAGGGATACGCCCGCGTGACCGGCAAGGCAGGCGTCTGCATGGCCACCTCCGGCCCCGGCGCCACCAATCTGGTGACCTGCATCGCCGATGCCTACATGGACTCGGTTCCGCTCGTGGCGATCACCGGCCAGGTGCCCCAGGAGATGATCGGACGCGGTGCGTTCCAGGAGACCGACTTCTTCGGCATGACGCTCCCGATCGTGAAGCACAGCTATCTGGTCTGGGACATCAACGATATCCCCCGGATCATCAAGGAGGCCTTCCACATCGCGCTGAGCGGTCGCCCCGGCCCGGTGCTGATCGACATCCCCAAGAACATCCAGAATCAGAAGGCCCAGCCAATCTTCCCCAAGAATGTCTCCCTCCGCGGCTACAATCCTGTTCGCAGGGCCGACGACGTGGCCCTGCAGGAGATGCTCGGGCTCATCGCCACGGCAAAGAGGCCGATGATCTACTGCGGCGGCGGCGTGATCACCGCCGAGGCCTCCGCGGAGTTGGCCGAGTTTGCCGAGCGGACCCAGATCCCCGTGGCCACCACCCTCATGGGGATCGGTTGCTTCCCTGAGAATCACCCTCTCTCGCTCAAGTGGCTCGGCATGCACGGCACCGTCTACGCAAACAATGCGGTCAACGAAGCTGATCTGCTGCTTGCCATCGGAGTGCGCTTCGACGACCGCGTCACTGGCAAGGTCGAGAAGTTCTGCGAACACGGGACGATCGTCCACATCGACATCGACAACTCCGAGATCAACAAGAACAAGGCGGTGAAGCTCCCCATCCTCGGTGATGTGAAGGACGCCCTCGCGCGACTCAATAGGGAACTCGACCGCGCCGGAAGCAAGCCGGTGAAAAAGGGGCACACCCGTTTCCCTGCCTGGTACAAGCAGATCGACAAGTGGAAGAAGGATTACCCCCTCCGCTACAAGGACACGCCTGATGCCATCCAGCCTCAGTACGTGATTGAGTTGCTCATGGAACTGACGAAGGGTGACGCCATCATCGCCACCGGCGTCGGACAGCACCAGATGTGGGCGGCCCAGTTCTATAACTTCACCAAGCCCCGCACGCTCGTCACCTCCGCAGGTCTCGGCTCCATGGGCTACGGATATCCTGCGGCGCTGGGTGCGAAGCTAGGGCGTCCTGACAAGCAGGTGGTCGACATCGATGGCGACGGCTCCTTCCTGATGAATGTCCAGGAACTGGCCACGGCCCATATCGACGGCATCGCCCCCAAGGTGATCATCCTCAACAACCAGCACCTCGGCATGGTGGTCCAGTGGGAGGATCGTTTCTACGAGAGCAACCGCGGCCACACCTTCCTTGGTGACCCGAAGGATCTCAGCCGCATCTATCCAGACTACCTCGGCATCTGCAAGGGCTTCGGCGTTCCCGCCGAGCGTGTCATCCACAAGAAGGATCTGCGCGCCGCCCTCCAGCGCATGCTCGACTCGAAGGAGACTTACGTCCTCGACGTGATGACCCCCTACACCGAGCACGTTCTTCCGATGATCCCCTCGGGCAAGACCTACAAGGATATCATTACCGAGTAGTGTTGCAGCGGTGCTGCAACGCTACAGACTGAAGGTGGATAGACTGAAGGCTGAAGGAGCCGATTCAATCGGAGTAAGAGTGGAGATGGTATAAGTTGGTCAGGGCGATTGGACACAATCTACTGACCGCTCATCAGAACTTGCGCTCCAACAGGGCGAGTCCGTTGGGGGAAGGCGGGCAGAACAAACTGAAGGTGGGAACGGAACTCCACAACTCGCATCGGCCAGCATCTTGCGCCAACGCATCTCTTTCATCTTCGGAGTTCGGGTTCAAAATTGTGAGGGGTTCCGAGTGATCAGATTTTAGGTTCAGGGATACAAGACTCCCTGTATGATTAAGGCCTAATAGTCTTCAGCCTTCAGCCTAATCGCCTCAATCCTTCCCCCATGCCTTCCTTCGTCCGCGTCCTGATCGATCGGTCCGAGGGGAGGGAGTTGGATTATGCGCTTCCCGAGGAGTTGAGGGGGAGGGTTTCCGTCGGCGAGCGCGTGATCGTGAAGGTGCGCAACAGGAGGGCGCTCGGGACCGTGCTGGAGTTGATGGAGCATTCCGATATCCCGGGCATCCGCCCGATCGAGGGGCTTGTCGGGAACGAGAGTACCCTTCCCCCGGTGATGATGAGGCTTGCGCGCTGGATGGCCGACTATTACTGCGCCCCTCTTGCCTCCGTCATGCGCTCGATGCTCCCACCCATGCTACGCGGGGAGAAAATCGCGGGAAAAAAAATCCGGATGGCTGAACTCTTCGGAATGCCGCCTGCCGAGGAGTGCGAGCGACTTGCCAGAAAGGCTCCGAAGCAGCACGCGATCCTGGAAAGGCTTCGTGCCGCAACTTCGGCGATCCCGGTGCATGAACTGCTGCGGGAGAGCGGCGGATCCGATGCTTCCCTCCGTGCCTTGGTTGCGGCGGGTTGGATCCGCTTGAGCGAGGTTCGCTCCACGGCATCACCCGGCGACGGGGAACAGGTTCTTCCCGGAAGAATTCCCAAGCTCAATCCCGACCAGGAATCGGTCGTCACGGTGCTTCTCGACGCAATCGGCGGTTCGGACGACGCGGCGACTCAGCGACCGTTCCTTCTGCACGGGGTGACCGGAAGCGGCAAGACGGAGGTCTACCTCCGGACACTCGGCGCTGTGCTGGATTCGGGCAAAAGCGCCATTGTCCTCGTGCCCGAGATTTCCCTAACCCCCCAGACTGTCGAGCGGTTCCGGTCGAGATTCGACCATGCGGGGGGTGGCGGTGCGGGAGTGGCTGTGCTTCACAGTCATCTGACCGATGCGGAGCGCCGCGAGGAATGGATGCGCCTCCAGCGGGGGGAGGCACGGATCGCCATCGGGGCCAGGAGCGCCGTCTTCGCCCCGCTTGCCAACCTGGGCCTCATCATCGTCGATGAGGAGCATGAGAATACCTACAAGCAGGAGGAGACGCCGCGTTATCATGCGCGTGACGTCGCGGTAATGAGGGGGCGCCTCGAGGGGTGTCCCGTCCTGCTGGGAAGCGCGACTCCTTCCATCGAGAGTTATCGCAATGCCCTCACCGGAAAGTACCGCCTGCTCGCTCTTCCCAAGAGGGCCGACGGGCAGTTGATGCCGCTCATCCGGGTGGTCGACCTGCGCCTTCAGGGGAAGAGGGCCAAGTCCGACGGCGGGCTTTCGGCACCGCTGCAGATGGCCATCACCAAGAGGCTGGAGCTTGGTCAGCAGACGATTCTCTTCCTGAACCGGAGGGGGTTCGCCACCTCGATGCTCTGCGAGCAGTGCGGCCATGTCTGCCGCTGTCCCAACTGCAGCCTCTCCATGACATTTCACCGCGATGGGAACCGGCTCGCCTGCCATCTCTGCGGCCATGCCTCCGTCCCGCCGGAACGCTGTCCCGAATGCCGCGACCCCGGCATCCGTCACTCGGGCTTGGGGACACAGAGGGTGGAGGAGGGGATCCGCAGGGCCTTCCCCTCCGCCCGGATCGCCCGTATGGATGCCGACACGATGACGAAGCGGGGTTCCTACGCCGATGTCCTGGGCAAGTTCAGGGCCCGTCAGATCGACATCCTGATCGGAACCCAGATGATCGCGAAGGGCCTCGATTTCCCTAATGTGACCCTTGTCGGGATCATCAACGCCGACATCGGACTCCACTCGCCCGATTTTCGCGCGGGGGAGCGGACATTTCAACTCCTCACCCAGGTTGCCGGCCGCGCCGGGAGGGGTGAGACCGAGGGGGAGGTGATCGTCCAGACATTCTCCCCGGCCAGCCCCTCCCTGCAGCATGCCCGACATCATGATTTCACGGGCTTCTACGAACAGGAGATCTCCTTCCGCGAGGCATTCCGCCATCCTCCCTTTGCCAGGATGCTCCTTGTCAGGGTGCGGGGGGTGTCACCCGAGCGAACCTCCCATGCCGCCGCGGCCGTTGCCAAAAAACTGAAGGGTCTCGCTCCCGACTCCGTCGAGGTCTCCGATTCGGCGCCGGCACCCTTGGAGCGCTCCCATGGCCAGTACCGGTTTCATGTCATCCTGAAGTCCGCATCCGGTGCCGTATTGGGAAAACTGGCGCGGGAACTCCTCTCCTCCTTGACGCTGCCCGAGGATGTGGTGATGACACTCGATGTGGATCCCTACTCGTTGATGTAGGGGCAGGCAGAAAGGATGAATGATGAAGGCTGAAGGCTGAAGGGGCGTAGGTCAGGACATAGGTAACACTTTGGGTTTAGGACATGGGTAACACATGCCGTGAGTGATTGGTGATGTTGAGGGTGTTTTTTTGAAAAAAAGCAGTTGACCACAAGGGGGGGCGTCGTATTACAGGCGCGCTCAATCAGCAACGAACAACCGCTGGTGGTGCAACAAAAACCAACCAAACCAATACCATGAACCTCCTCAAAACACTCCGCCCTGCGGCCTATGCGCTGTTGGGCATGATCGGCATCATATCGATTGCCACCCCTTCAGCCAAAGGCTTTCAATTCATAGATAACGGAAGCGGCTATACAGTCACTTTCGATCCAAGGCCTGAATCAGAATATGCATCAATCGCTGCTGATCAGAGGAGTCGTGGATATACACAAAACCAGATCAATTTAAGCTCTGCCTTGCTAAGGGGGGAGGATAATCTATTCCAAACTATAAATTTGAATCACAGCCATCCCACAGGGGCATAAAGACTGAGTGCTGATTAAGTATTGAAGGGGTAGGAAGGGTGATTTTGGTTAGAAGTGGTTTTAGAATTTCTGGATTTGAAGTGCTGGGCGAGCAGTTGAGAGGGGTGCTGTCCCATAGGTT
>CANKJN010000065.1 GCA_947482345.1 Spartobacteria bacterium | reverse complement strand
CCCCTACCGGGGCTGCTTCGCAGTCCTATCAGCTCCCGCCAGTCGCTGATTTGAACTCGGGCTTTCCCAAGCCACTCGCCCCTACCGGGGCTGCTTCGCAGTCCTATCAGCTCCCGCCAGTCGCTGATTTGTTACGGCGTGGTTCTACCTCCCTTGCTTCGACTTCACCATCTTGGTGAACACACCAGACCTGTTGTCAGGGTTCCATTGCAAAATCTGGGTTTAAAAAATCTCTCCATGAACTGCTTACAGAACGAGAGCGCAGGACTTATGAATCCAAGAATCCTAACCAGCTGATGCTGTTTATCTTATGACTGGACATAAGATATAGGGTAACTTGATAAGTTTTTGCTTCAATTCCCTTTTTAACCGGGAGGAATAAGTCACCAGCTCATAAATATCACGGATCTCTTTCAGCCTCTTGAAAAAACGTCGCTATGGCGTCCAGGTTCTCGATATTAAGAAAGATGGAGTGCTTCTCCAAAAAGGCGGCCTCCATCTCGAACGCGCGGGAATAGACCCAGGCCTCGCGTCCGATCCATTGCACTTGAAGTTCGTTATCGGCACAGTAGGGATGGGGAATCTTTCCCGGTGCGAGCAAAGCAATCACATTATCGCCGGGAACCGTAGCAGGAACGGACCATTCGCCGATCTTGGATTCCAGCATCCACTTTCCGGAGAGTTCGATGATTTTTCATGAGAGCGTTGTCGATTTACGTCTGTACACAAGTTTATGCATATGTGAAGTAACGGGAACGTTAGCGCAGCCATAACGGATGCGCAGCAACGGCCGGACAAGCAAATCAGAACGGGTAAGGGCATGCCGGTAGGAACGTATCAAAACCGAAGCCGTGCGTGAATCATCTGATCCTCCATGTGTTCAAGTACAATGGTTCCGGGTATTTGGGCACGCATCACCCGGTGATTATCAACGATCATGCAGTGGCCTTGATGACAGGTTTGGTGCCCGGCTGGGCCCAGTGCATTGGCGGAAGTGAACCCGGTGGTCGGACATTCCTTATCGTCGAGGATCGCCTCTGTTTTGAAAACCCGGGGGCGGTTGTCCATGTGACGGGAGCGTCCCTCCGGCGTGAGTAAATCCTCCTCATGGAGCATGTCACCGATTTTTCCGCCGCCGCCCGTGGGACAGAACCGGTAGTCAACCCCGGAGGCGTGCAACTCCTCGTGCAATCCCTCGATGCCGCCGTCGGCGCAGATGATGATCGCGCAGCGGACTCCATTCAGTTCGAAAATGGTTCGCTGGCGTGGTGCCGGAGTCAGTCGCGCCGCAACCTCCCCGTCGGTCAAGATGTGCTTCCTGGCTGTTTCAAGGGTTCCCTCGGGACGGGCGATCAGGATGCTGTTGTGTACGGCGTCGCCGTTACGTTCAAGGAAACCTATCAGGACGACGATCCGATGCCGTTGCGCCATATCCAGAATCCTGCGGCAGTGAGGGCCATCCACCGGTTCGGCGACAGCCCTTACCGATTCCGGCGTCATGTCGTAGTCATATCCGTGAAGGGCGCATTCGGAAAACAGGATCACGTCGGCACCTACGGCCGAGGCCGCAGTCACCTGGCGCTCCACCCGTTGCAGGGTCTTCTCGAGCGGTCCGCCCGAGTGGATCTGGGCGGCCGCCACGTGGAGCGTTCTTGTTTTATTCATGAAGGAATTGATTGATTGAGATTTGGATGAGGATTCCAGCGGCTAGAGTCCCTTCAATCCCGCCAGAAGCAGTTCGGCATTCGTCTTCGTGGTCTCAAGGTTGAGTCCCAGAATCTGCATCCCCTCGGCGGCTGGGATTTCCATGAGTTGTCTCCGGAGTTGCAGGATCCGGTCGTATTCGTCGGGATGGTAGAGGAGTTCCTCACGTCGCGTTCCCGACTTGGTGATGTGGATCGCCGGGAAGATGCGCTGCTCCATGATGGAGCGGTCGAGATAGATCTCCATGTTCCCCGTCCCCTTGTATTCCTCGAAGATCAGGTCATCCATGCGGCTGTGGGTCTCGACCAGGGCCGTGGCGAGGATGGTCAGGCTGCCGCCCTCCTCCACATTGCGCGCCGAGCCGAAGAACTTCTTGGGCCGGGCCAGTGCCGCCGAGTCGACGCCGCCGCTCATGGTGCGTCCATTGCCCTTCACGTTGTTGTTATAGCCGCGGGAGAGGCGGGTGATGCTGTCAACGAGGATGACGACATCCTTCTTCAATTCGACAAGCCGCTTGGCCCGCTCCGAGACCATTTCGGAGACCTGGACATGGCGGGAGGTCGGTTCGTCGAAGGTGGAGCTGAAGATGTCGCAGTCGAGCGATCGGCGAAGATCGGTGACTTCCTCGGGTCGCTCATCCACAAGCAGGAGCATGAGATGGACATCGGGATGGTTTGCCCTGATGGCCAGGGCAAGGCTCTTGAGCATCATGGTTTTTCCCACCCGGGGAGGAGCCACGATCAACCCCCTCTGTCCCATGCCGAGCGGGGCGATCAGATCGACCGCTCTTGCCGTGGGATTCGCCTTGCCCGGTTGCTCCAGGTAGATCCGCCTGTCGGGGAACATGGCTGTGAGCTTGTCGAACTCCACGGGTGTCTTCCATTCCCCGGAAGGGATCCCTTCGATCGACGTGATTTCCTTGAAGCAGAGGCGGCGCTCCGATTGCAGGCCGACGATCCCCGCAACACGCAGTCCGGGGCGAAGTTCGTATTGGCGTAGCAGAGGGACGGGAAGGGTCAGGTCCGCAGGGGTGGGTTGGAAGTTGAAAAGGGGCCACCGGATCATCGGGGCATCCGGGGCGAACTCCAGAATGCCTTCCGCCGTCAGCACCCCGCCCCGCTTGATCTGATCCCGGGCGATATCAAGCACAAGATGATGTTTGGAGGAGTCGCGGTAGACGGAGAGGTTCCGCTCCTCCGCCATCGTGAGAAGCGCCTGATGGCCCAACCGGTGGAGCGTTCCTATGTCGAGCGGCCCGGGAGGCTCGGGTGTGGGAAGTTGCGAAGATTCTTCCGTCGTGATTCCGGGGGCCTCGTCCGGATGTTCCTCGGATTGCTTTCTCATGATTTGTTGAAGGTTTTAACCCGAACTCCGAAATTGAGCAGAGCGATTTGACTTAGGGAAGCGCTGATTAAATCGCATAGAGGCCGTTGCGGCAAGAATGGGCCGCGGGCAAGGCGGCTTCGCGGGCGCATCCCCGCAGTGGGCTGCCGTAACGGATGCGAAGCAACGGCCGGGCAAGCAAACCGCGAAGCCAACACAGCCCCCGGCCTGTTATCTCCGCAACCCGGAGAGCTGAAACCATTTGTCGATTTTTGTGGCGTTGCTCGCTTGGGCGAGACCGCTGCGGGTATCGCCCAGCACTCGCGCCTTCAAAAATCAGCAAATGCTCTTCAGCGGCCTTCATGGGATTTAATCAGCGCTTCCTTAATCTACTGACCGCAAAGAAGCCTTGTCGATTCTCGCCTGTATCAATCGATACGCCATCGAAATCTCCGCAGCTCCTATCGGCCACCATCTTACGCCATCTCATCTCTATCATCTTCGGAGTTCGGGTTTAAGGAATAGCCGGATCTGCACCCTGAGTGTCTCAAGGGTCCCGTCGTTCCAAAGTAGGTGGTCGGTTTGTGAAATCTTGTCGTTCTGGGGTTGCTGAAGTGCCAGCCATTCGTTGGCTTTTGCCGCACTCACCGAGCGGCTTTTCAGGAGCCTCTCCTTGCGGATGGAATCGGAACATCCCACCACCAGAACCTTGTCAAAAAAACTGGAGAGACCTTTTTCGTAGAGAAGGGGGATTTCTGCAACAAAGAACGTCTGATCAGGTAGGCGATGGGCTGCCGCAAGCGGTTTCCAGATCTTTTCAAGCCGTGGATGCAGGATCCCCTCCAGGATTTTCCTTGCCTGAGGATCCGAGGAGATCCGGAGTGAAATGGTTTCCCGATTTGGAAGGCCCTCCGGCGTATAGCAGTCCCCCCCCAAGGAAGATCTGATGAGTTGCCTGACCTCCGGATCCCTTTCCAAGAGGGTGTGGTTCTCCTCATCCGCGGAGAATCGCAGTGCCGTGATGCCACCTTCCTGAATCAGGGACACCAAGAGGTCCAAGGCGGCCGTTTTTCCGCTTCCGATGTTACCGGTCAGGGCCAGCGAGGGCATTCGTGTATGGGGATGTGAATCATGCCGCGTCAACCCGAACTCTGAAGATGAAAGCGATGAAACCTGCGAAAGGATGAGCAGGTTAGAGGTCCAAAGGCATCTCCGTTGTTCGTCTCCGAGGCAACTACTTTCCGCGAACCGCGGGGGAGGAGATTGATGGCTGGGGAAGATCCGGCGGCAACCCGAGGGGTTTGACGATCTCCGTTTCCTCGGCATCCGCCCGGCGTGGCTGTCCCTCGGCATCGAGGATTCTGGGTGTCACGAAGATCACCAGATTCTTTTTGATCTTCTGATCCGCATCGGAGCGGAAAAGGCGTCCTGCCAGCGGCACATCCCCCAGGAAGGGAATTTTGTCCTGAACTTTCTGAACATCCTCGCGGATCAGGCCACCGAGGGCCACTGTTTGACCATCCCATACAGTCACGAATGTGTTCACTTCCCGGACGGAGAATACCGGTTGATTGATCGTGTTGGTGGTGAGCGTTTGGACGATCGGGAGCGATGCCGGAACCCCGTTGAAGAGGCCAATTTCAGATCCTACCGTGTTGATCGGGGAGCCGTAATTGATGAAGCCATCGAAGTCGGTGACTTTCGGATTGAGCTCCAAGTCGATGGTGTAACCATCGGGGCCTATCGTCGGGGTGGCTTCCAGCACGACGCCAAGAGGCTGCATCGTGAAATCACGGGGAAAGGAGGGGGTGATGGAGGGGGGGGGTTGGTTTGCTATGTTGAAATTCCCATTGCCTTGTATTTGAACCTGTGTGCTTTGTGGAATCTGGGGGGGGTCATACTGCTTGGGGTAGATGAATTCATTGACGATCTTTACGGTACCCTTCACGCCGCTCTTGGTGACGACTTTGGGTGCAGCCATCAGATCGACTCCTTTTTTCTGGTTGAGGGCCCTGATCACCAATTGGAACTGCGGTTCGGAAAAAACTCCGGCAATGCTGAAGATACCCGGTGCCACGGCCTGATCCCCCAACGCTTTGCCAGCCAGGAGGGCATCCACGGAGTTGGCAGTGATCGCTCTATCGCCGGAGCGCAGTCCACCAACCGAACTCATGGGGTATCCACCGGCCATCGGATTCCCGAAAGGAGTGGTGTCAGCTCCGGTTCCCGGTATGCCACCCCCGGTTCCATAGACACCTCCTCCCGCGCTGAAGGGTCCAAGGAGCCAGTCAAAGCCGAGTTCCTGAAGGTTGTTCTGGTTGATCTCAACAAACTTGGTCTGGATATCGACCTGGGATGGGGTGACTCCCATGGCGGCATCCACCAGCGAATCAATGACATCGATGTTATCCCTGGTGTTGCGCACGACCAACTTGCTTCCGGAGGGGAGGTAGTTGGCGCTGGCACCGGGAGGGAACTCTACTCCCTGAGATGAGAGATAATCCTTGGCTTCCTGACGAGGGGCGATTCGGACCTTGTTGGGATCGGGTATTCCAGACGATCCGGCTTGGGGCAACGATCCGGTTGTATCCAGCGACTTGGGAGGAATGAAGTTGGGGGGGACCTTATACTCCCTGGTGATCATCACGTCGGTCGGTTCCGAGAGGGGGACGATCGAGACGGCATAAGGATCGATCTTGAGTTTCAGGTTGGAGAGCTTGCTAATGTAGTCGAGGGCCACATAGAGGGGGATGTTCGAGAGTTGGAGATTGATATGCGGCTCTGTCGCGGGAACTGCCGCGGCGGATGGATCTGATGGAGTGCCCGCGGGGGCAGTGGAGGGGGTGGGGGGAGCTGTCTGCGCGAGCTTCAGGAAGATATTCACGCCTTTCTTGGCCGGATCCTGTTCGCGGCTCTTCTGCTTGAGGTATTCGACGGCTTCGCTGATGGGTGAGTCGCTGAGATCGATCTTGGGGATGATGATGGAGTTGAGCTTGGCAACGATTTGGTCTGTTCCCCGGATATCCTGCGGGCGCCCGACCGACTCGGTGGATCTTCCCTGCTTGGACTTGCGTGGCGGACGCTCCCATTCCTTTTCGGTTTGCCAGAGCATCCTGGCCCTCGTCTCGTTGTAGGCCTCATCCGCATACTTCATATTGGAGGAGCGGATCGCCTCCATCCCCTTTCTGGCGGCGCTGTTGTAAGGATCGATTGTCAGAACCTCCTCATAGGTCCTGATTGCCTGGTCATTCCTGCCGCTTTGGGTCAACCCCTCGGCCTCCCTGAGCAGCCTCACCACCTCGTCTCTCTGGGCTGCTAGTTTCGGGGTGACTGTCTTGTTAAAGATGCCGGGTTGTTCCAGATCGGAGAGGAGTTGGATCGCCTGTCGATTTCGAGGGTTCACCGAGGGATCGAGGATCGACTTGGCGACGCTCTCGGCGGAGAGAGGGACTCCGTTGGGCTTGAGGATGCCGTTCTGCTCGGCAATGGACTCGGTGAAGACTCCGTCCGTGATGAGCTTGCGCGCGTAGGCCAGGGCGATGCCTGTGTAATTGCCGACCAAGGTGGCACGTTCCTTGCGTGCGGCCTCTCCGGAAGGGGCGATCTCAATCGATTCGCAGGCAAGCTCATAGGCTTCCTTGAGGTTGTTTTGCGACTGCCGCTCCAAGGCGGAATGCATCAATGCCCGTGCCTGCAGGAGATTTTCCTGACTCCGGACGATGGCTCGCTCGGATTCCGCCGCCAATTGTGACGACGGTGTCTGCGCCTGCATGTGATCGAGACAAGCCCAACAGGAGAGCAGGCCGAGGAGCGCAAGGGGGAGCGTGGTTCTGGAACGCATGCAGAGGGCGGAATTGTGAGGTGTCATCGGGAACTTCCGGATGCTGTGGAGGGATCGCCGGGGATGGCCTCGGAGGTGACGGACTTGGCATCCGGTGTAAGGACTTCCTTTCCATTCTCGATGGCCTTGATGAGCGGTTGTCCCGCGGGATCGAGAAGGCCGGCGGTCACGAAAATCAGGAGATTCCGTTTGGTTCGCTGGTTGGAGGAGCTCCGAAAAAGGGATCCGACCAGCGGTGCATCACCCAGTATGGGGGTCTTGTCCTGAACCTTCTGCACATCTTCCCTGAGCAATCCTCCAAGGATCACGGTCTGTCCATCCAAGAGCGTCACATGGGTATCCACCTGCCTGACGCTGAAAACCGGCTGCAGGATCGTGTTGGGGGTGAGTACCAGGGTTCTGGTGCCGACCACAATGGGTTGGCCTTGGGGAAGGGGGTTGGGAACGGTGATGTTTCCAATAGTCTGGATCGGGGAGCCATAGTTGACGAATCCTTGGAACTCCGTGATCTGCGGTGAAAGCTCAAGGTCAATGGTGTAGCCATCAGGACCCACCGTCGGCTGTGCTTCAAGCAGGACTCCGACAGGGCGAGTTTCAAAGGATGAGGGTGTGGAGGGGGTGGCAGGATTGATTCCCCCGCCCCCTTGGCTCTGGGGAACCGTGGGTGGCGAATACTCCTTGGGGTAGGGGAAATTGCGCGTGATGTTGATGGTGGCCTTGCGTCCGCTTGTCACGGTGACCTTCGGAGCCGAGACCAGATCTACACCCTTCTGCTGATTGACCGCGCGAAGCACGACTTGGAACTGTGGATTGGTAAAGATCCCGGCCAAGGCCAGGACGCCCGCAGCGGGACCTGTCGGTGATCCGAAGAGCAACCCGTCAAGCGCATTGGCCCTGACAGCGGCCGAGCCGGTGCGGTTGCCGGCCGTGAGATTGCCGGTATTGTTCCCGTTGATGGAACCGATTGGGGGAGCCGTTGCACCCCCTCCCTGGGTGAAGGGGTATTGGCCGACATTGCCCTTCATGTTGCCGGCTGTGCCGCCACCTCCATAGGCACCGCTGCCACCGGGGAGTTGGAAGGCGCCAAGTAGCCAGTCAAAGCCGAGTTCCTGGAGGTTGTTCTGGGTGACTTCGAGGAAGCGGGCCTCGATTTCCACTTGGCTTGGGGGTGTGGCCAGCGAGACCTCCACGAGGGAATCGATCAGGTCCAGGTTGGCCTGTGTGTTCTTGACCAGGAGCTTGCTGCTGGATGCCAAATAAGTCGCGGTGGCTCCTGGTGGAAACGTGACGCCTTGGGACTCCAGGAACTCCTTGGCACCTGATTTGCCAACGGTCGGGATCTGGCCTGGAGTGTTCCCTGCCGGAGGGGTGGAGCCTGAGGAGGATGAGATGAAGCTGGGGGGAACCTTATATTCCTTGGCAATCAGAGTTTCCGTGGGCTCCGAGAGGGGAACAATCGCCACGGCATAGGGTTCGATCTTCACCTTCAGACTGGCGGCCGAGGCAATGTACTTGAGCACATCGCCCAAGGGGATGTCGTTCAGCGAGAGATTGATCTTGGTCCCTCCGTCCATGGACTCCCGTGCAGGGTCTAGCTTGAGGACAATATTGACACCTTTTTTAGCCGGATCGGTTTCCGTCGTATCGAGAGTCTTTGATTTTTTCTGAAGTTTCTCGATGGCCTCACGGACGCTATCCTCCGAGAAGGTGATCTGGGGGATCCGGATTTCCTGAAGTTTCCTGCTGATGGATCCGGTGCCCTTCACTTCGATAGGATTCTGCTCCACGATCGTCGATGCCCCTGTGTCGAACTTGGGAACGGGAAGTTCCCACGCTCTCGCCACCTGATCGATCATTTCAGAGCGGCGCTCGTTGTAGGCTGTCTGGGCGTAATCACTGCGCTCCTTGTCAACTTGCTCCATTCCGAGTCGTGCCGCCATGTTCTGGGGATCCAGATTGAGGACCTTCTGGTAATCGTTGAAGGCGGCATCAAAGCGTCCGGAGTCATATTTTCCTTGGGCCTCTGCGAGTAGTTGCTTCACCTGCTCCACCTTGGAGATGAAACCGGGCGTCATGGTCCGGTTGAACCGGTCGGGATTGTTCAGATCCTTCTGGAGACGAACCAAAGGAGCATAACTGGAGTTGTAGGGTTTCCCCGTGGCGGTCGTCACCACCAGTTCGGCATCCTGATAACGTCCCTCGGAGATCCGAAGTTGGGCAAGGGCGAGCGATGCCTTGGAGAAGGTTTCCATGGCCATTGCCCGCAGGTTGGCTGTTGCCACCCCCCCCTCGGGCAGGGCATCAAGGGCACTCTTTGAGTAAGCGAAGGCGGATTCGTAGTCCCGTCCGTTGAAGTCTTGATCCGAAAGAGCCGTTTGGGCTTTGGCAATCTGGTTTCTGGCCCAGTCGCTCCTCTCCTGGAGGATTCTGATTTCTCTTTCGGATTGGCCCACGACCCCGCTCTGCTGCGCATTACCTGAAGAAGGGAGCAAGGGGATGACTCCACACAGCAGGATGCGGAGGATCCAGAATGACGAGGCTTGCAAGAGACTACAGTGGGGGGAAGAAGTGGTCACGGGTAATGAAAGCGTGAAGTGAACGGAAAATTAGTGAGTGGACGGTGCCGGAACGGGTTGCGCGTCTGGCGCGGATGGGGTGGAGGGCCTCACCGTGAAGCTCTTTCCTCCCCTGTCCAGCAGAACCCCGTCTTTGGAGATATCCACCAATTTGTAGGTTTCCTTGTAACCCTTATCAAGGCTGCTGAGTATGAATTCCTTGCCACGCTCCACGGTCATCCTCTCGGGCGGGGCCCCGGCAAGCTGGTATGAAAACGTGACGCTCTCGACGAGTTCGATGGGAGTCTTTTTGTACTCCCTTGAGGAATTCTTCATCGTGATCGGATGGCGCTCCCCGGTCAGGGTATTCTGGAGGATCAGTTCGGAGACGTCATATTCCGTGTCATTGATGGTTTTTTTCTTCTCCTGGAAATCGACCGCCTTGAGGAACGGTGCCCCGGGGATGGTGTCACCCTTGACGACCGTTCTGGTGGAAGTGTCGGGACGATCCCCCTTGGCGGGGTTGGGCAGGGGGGTGAACGGGCGAACCAGAAGCTCCTTGGTCCCGTTGTTCTCCTCTTCACCAAGAAACTCCAGCACATAGGTGCTCTTCCGGATGTCGTTTCCAACAAAACTCAGCTTGCTGCAAAGCGACGGAAACTGATTCGGATTGTTGGGATCGGTTCCTGCCTCGAATTCTTCCCGAACAGTGAATCCCTTGCGCCGCGGGTCGCGCTCCAGGATTTTCGTGTCGGTGTAATCGAGTTTGTGGTCGATCAACCATTGATTCGGCACGGGAGGATAGAGGGGTTCATTTCCCTCCATCGGGTCGATCAACTTCCCTTCCTTGAGCAGATAGGGTCGGGAAACATACGGGGAGGCACCATCCGCGCGCACATCCCAATGCGTTCCTTTCTTGATGTGATCCAGTGAGGAAACCGCATCGGTTGATGCGGAGTGGGTGTATGCCCCCCCTTTTCCGGCCAGGGGCGACTGTTTGAAGGATTCCTCGAAATCCCGTGACAGGAGGAAAAGGGTGACGGCGCTTCCCATGGCGATCAGCACGGCAATCCCGAGAAGGATCAGGTGATACCGGCCTGTGAAGAACGATTTCATGGGCGGATCATTTGGGGTTTCCCGAGGTTTCCTGGGAGGGATGATCCCCGTTGAATTCCAGAAAACGGATTTTCATCGCGGCATTGACCTGTTCCCTGCCGACGATGATGGGAAGGCGCTGGGCGGCCGACTGCTCGTCGGTCGGAGATTGCGGCGTCTGGGAGGAGGCGTCGCGCCGAGGAGGCTCCTCCACGCTGTTCTGGAGTTGCAAATTCTCAATCACAAGGAAATAGGGGGCGGAGGTGATGGCGTTGATCAAGTCGCGGAGGGAGGTCTGATCGCATCGGAAACTGATGCGAATGCCGCCGAGCGCATTGTAGATGTTTTTGGACGTTGAATCGGTTGGCGTGCTTGTTTTTTTTCCCGCTTCGGCTGTTTTGCTGACCGGGGGAGGGACTGATCGCGTGAACTCACTAAGGATCAGTCCCTCGCGTGAGGTAAGCTGTCCGGCGATCCAATCAAGCACGGTCAGTTGCCTGGCCAGAACCATTACCTCGTCGGGAGAGGGAGGGCGGTTCTCATATTCCTCCATCCCGAGGTAGAATCCCGGAGGGAGGGTTGCACCTTTGGAGGAGGCGGCGGTTTTGATGGCTGTCACTTGGGAGCGAAGGCCGTCCTGAAGGAGTTGGGGCCGGTCCTGGGGACGTGCCTTTTCCAAGTCGTGGAAAGGAGGTATACGGAAGGATTGGAGGGACTTTGCAAGGTTGTCGACCTCCGACTGTTCGTGATCCAGATTGGCTTGGAATTTCACCAGATTAGCCTGGCTGGGAAACGGGTTCTGCTGGCTGAGCTTGGTGAGCTTTGAGAGCGCTTCGGAGTAGGATTGGGAGACTGTCAGATAACCATTCCAGGCATCGAATGCGAACCATCCCGCGCCCCCGGCGCACAGAAGGAAGGCCGCCATCAGCATGGCGGCGATCTTGTTCTCGGAGATCCGGGTTGTGATCGTGTTCATCCGGTTCAGGGGAGATTGGGGATGGGGGTTCGCAATGGAATCCGGAGTGTAAAAGGATAGGCCCAGTATTCCCCGCTGGGGCTGCCCCGCTGGGTAATGACCTTGGTCATTTCCTTCTCCTCCACGACAAAGAGTTCGGAGGATTGAAGCGAGGTGACGAAGTCATCGATCACCGAAGCCTGTCGGGGATTATCCAGATAAAGTCCCTTGACGATCACGGCCTTGACGGAGTTTTCGCCCCCCTTTTCCCCTCCGTTTCGCACGGGGTTTTTGGAGGAGGCCTCCACGGCAGGTTGGACATCGGTGATCCAGAGGAAGCGTTCGGGGACCTTGGCGGCCAGTTCGGCGATGATTTTCGGGTAGGCCTCCCTGAGCAGGACGACCTTGAGAAGTTCCCCGCTCGTTTTCCTGATCTCATCCTGTTTCTTCTGAAGTGCACGGAACTTTTCCGTCACCGCATCCGCCTGCTTGGATTGTTGGGTGATTTCCTCTATTTTCTGAATCGTCACCTTGGTTGCATAATCCGCAAAAAGATACCATGCCGAGAGCGTTATGATAACGACTGCTGCGGCAGTTGCCAGATACGGGAGGCGTCTGGCGAAATTCTGTTTTCTAAGAACGGAAGGTGGAAGAAGGTTGATGAGGGTGCGGCGTTCCGGGAAAAGTTCCAAGGCACCCCCCACAAGTTCCCCAAGATTATTGGGATTGGCTTCGACGAAGTCAGCAGTTTCTTTAGATGGAGAAAATCCTCCGCTTTGTTTATCTGTTTCGAGTTCGATATTCCAAAAACCAACCGGCTTCTGGAGTTTTTCCTGAATGAATTCGGAGAGGTAGGGCATCGAGGCCATGCCCCCGGTGAGCAGGATCCCCGAGGGTTCTTTGCCGCCTAGCGTACTCCGGTAATAGCTCAGGGAACGGCTGATGTCCGCCTGCGTCTTGAGAAGGGAGTGCCGGGTGACCCGAGCGAGATTGGCCTCGACGGGATCCGCCGGGGGTTCAAACCCGGGACCTAGTCCCACGCTGCCGCGTGCGATCTTCAGGCGCTCTGCCTCTTCCAGATCGGCATGGATGTCCTTGGCGATCGCCAAGCTCACGGCGAGTCCTCCGGATGGGATGCTTCTGGAGAAAAAGGATCCGGGTGAAGCGATCACCATGTTGGTGGTGCGGGAGCCGATATCCAGAAGCAGGGTGGGAGCCTCCGAATCCGCGATGCCGGCGTATCGGAAGGCATCATACAGTGCCAAAATGGATACCGTTATGGAGACGATGCTGAGGCCTGATGAGGAAACGGCCTGAGCGATTGCCTCGAGCAGATCACTCTTCACCGCCACGAAGACGACATTGACAGCTCCGGTGCCCGTTTCCCCCATGGTGACATAATCCCAGACCACCTCTTCGAGAGGGAACGGGATATTCTGGTGAGCTTCGAACCTGACGATGGCATCCACATTGCCTGCCGCGCCACCAGGAACATCCAGCGGGACGACGCGTGTGAAGACCGTGTGGGAGGGGAAGACGCATACCGCTTCGCCGGATTTCAGCTTCCACTGCTTCAGGATTTCCTGAACTGCTATCCCTATCTGCTCGGGTCGCGAGGTGTCGAGGGCGGGATCAACAAGGAACTCTCTCCGGGCACCGCGCAGCAAGCGAAGCCCTCCCTCCGGGGTTTTGGAAAACTCAGCCATCCGGAGCGACTGCATGCCCAGGTCAAGGACGAGGATCTTCCTGGGTGCGGCCATGTCCGTTTGCGTATCGGGGAGGGAATGGGGTTGAAGGAAAGCTTACTGCTTCTTCACCTGCTCGTAGTATTCCCAGTTCAGGGAGGCAAACGGGGTCTCCGATTTGTTCAAGAGGTAGCCGGGGGTCTGCTGGAACTGGGGCCACCAGACGCCGCTTCCCTTGAGGCTTTTCTGGGCGACCACCTGTCCCTGCTTTGTCAACGTGACGCCGATATCAACGATGGCCGAGGAGCTGCTGGTGGGGGCTTTGCCATCGAACAACCGCTCCATCGATCGGGGGCTGAGATAAATCACGCTTTTCAGGTCATTCTGTTTTGCCGGCACCGAGGTGAGGGCGGTCTGCCCGGTCAGGAGCGCACCTTGGGGGAAAGCCACGGTTTTGTTGGAGAGAAGCACGTAATAATTGATCACCAGATCGTCCGTGTATTTTTCCGCAGGGCTTGCCGATTGCGATGCAAAGGTCACCTCGATCTCCAACCAGCTTTTGGGCTGGACCGTCTTCTGGGTGGCTCCCGAGTAGTTAACGGCCGGTCTGGTGACGATTTGGGATTCGATCTTTGTGATCGCAAATTCAGATGCTGTCTGAGCCTCTAGAAAGGGGGATGATACAACGAGAAGGATCGCGGGTAGAAGTTGCAGAAACTTCCAAAGGGGTGAATTTCGGGGGACGTTGTTCATGGGGTGTTGGATGGGGATTTCAGGGGGAGATTTATTTCAACCGAAGCAGGAATAAAAATCCAGAATGAAACTTGAGTTCCCTCCCTGATTGCCTTCGAGTCGCCGAACACGCCCCGGTGATCGAGTGGCTTTTTTTGGCTCTTCGCTATTGGAAGTCGGGAAATGTTCCGGAAAAGACACAGAATGAGTTTCACGCAAAGGACGCAACGATCGCAAAGCGGTACCGCCCTGT
>CANKJN010000064.1 GCA_947482345.1 Spartobacteria bacterium | reverse complement strand
GCGACCGTTGTTGGCATTGCCGGTTACCGTTACTCGAAATCCCCTGCCGTGAAGGCCTCGACTGCTCCCCGAGTCGTAGCAGCAGTCGCTCCGGGGCCGGGCCTCAAGGAGGCAGAGGAGAATGGAAAGACAATCAATCTGGCCGCGTCAGGGAAGGGAGAGGGCGGAACCAAAGCTACTTCCACGTTGCAGGGATTCAGGGATCGGATCATGAAGGCCAAGGGGGAGAAGAATAGAGCGAAACGTATGGCGCTCCTGTCTGAAGCCATCCAGACGCTCGATCCTTCCCAGATAAGAGAAACCCTCGCCGAGGTCGAGGCCATGAAGGGCGATGAGCGATTCCGGTCGCAACTGCGGAATATGCTCCTCTCCCGATGGGGGGAGAGCGATCCCAGGGCGGCTCTTACCTACGTACAGGGGCTTAATCTAGATGGAGGGTCGTTCCCTTTTAGTGCAGTCACATCCGTGATCAGTTCCTGGGCAGAGAAGGATTTTACTGCCGCAAAAGCATGGGTGGAGGGGCTTCCTCCCGGGACGTATCGTCGTCGTTCCGCCATGGGAGACCTTGCTTTTGCTCTGGCTCAGAAGGATCCGGCCGCCGCATTGAGCCTGGCTCGTTCGCTTCCCGGCGACGATGGTCAGCGTTTTCTCAGTGGAGCGCTCAATGGATGGTGCCTGAAGGACGCCGAGGCGGCGATCGCTTATGCCGTCCAACTCCCTGATGACTGCAACTGGACGCTCGTGTTTATGTTCGATAGAATAGCCTCTAAGGATCCGGTCAAGGCGCTTAACCTGCTTGAGCAGATTCCCAGCGAGAATAAGCAAAACGAAGCCCTCAGAAAAATTGGCCTTCGTTGGGCGACATCGGATCCGAAAGCCGCTCTCGACTTTGCGAACCAGCAGACCGACCCCAAAGTAAAGTCCGAGATTTTACAAGGAGTGATCAGCGCGATGTCCGAGAAAGATCCGAAGGGCGCACTCGAGATGGCCCAGTCGCTTCCCGCAAGTGAACGAGAGGGCCGCATCGACACTATTCTTGGAGTCTTGTCCGAGAGCGACCCCGAGGGGGCGGTTGGCTATGCGATGAATCTACCATCAAATAAGAGCAAGAACTTTAATGTCAGCCGTCTGGCGGGTCAGTGGATCAGCAGTGATCCTCAGGGAGCCCTTGGCTGGTTTGATTCCCTCACCGATCCGAAACTCAAGGAGCAGGTCGCCGGCAACATGATCGACAATCTCTCCAAGGACGATCTAGCCAAGTCGCTTGATCTGCTCGACACGATGCCCCCCGGGTTTTTTCAAAACCAAGCTCTCTCCACAATCGGTCGAAATTGGGCCCAAACCGATCAGAAGGCCGCCCTTGACTGGGCCAACCAGCAGACCGATCCGGAGGTCAAGTCGCGGATTTTAGGAGGAGTAATCGAAGGAATGTCTGTGAAAGATCCGAACAGCGCATTCCAGCTTGTCCAGTCGCTCCCAGCGGGAAATTCCCGGAATAGCATCATCATTACTTCCCTCGGCACAATGGCCCAAAGCGATCCCCGGTCCGCCATTGCCCTGGCCTCGGGGATCGCGGATGCCAACGATCGTTCCAAAGCCCAGCAAAACGTTGTCAGGAGCTGGAAGCGCCGCGATCCAACCGCCGCAAACCAATGGGTTAATTCCTCCTCCCTGCCACAGGATGTGAAGGCGAGCCTGCTCCAGGAGAGGTAGGGAAAGGAATAGATTCAGACAACCCTGAACCGTGCTACGTAGCACCCCTCCATGAATCGCCTTCAGATCCTCCGTGCCATCCTGCTCATCGGAGCGGGTGCGACCGTTGTTGGCATTGCCGGTTACCGTTACTCGAAATCCCCTGCCGTGAAGGCCTCGACTGCTCCCCGAGTCGTAGCAGCAGTCGCTCCGGGGCCGGGCCTCAAGGAGGCAGGGGAGAATGGAAAGACAATAAATCTTGCCGCGTCTGGAAAGGGAGAGGGTGGGACCAAAGCCCCTTCCACATTGCAGGCATTCAGGGATCGGATCATGAAGGCCAAGGGGGAGAAGAATAGAGAGAAGCGTATGGCGCTCCTGTCTGAAGCCATCCAGACGCTCGATCCTTCCCAGATAAGAGAAACCCTCGCCGAGGTCGAGGCCATGAAGGATTACCGATTCCGGTCGCAACTGCGGGGTATGCTTCTCTCCCGATGGGGGGAGAGCGATCCCAAGGCCGCGCTTGACTACGCACAGGGGCTTGGAAGCTCGATGGAAAATCTAGGGGAAATCAGATCGGTGATGCGCTCCTGGGGAGCGAAGGATTTTACTGCGGCAAAAGCCTGGTTGGAGGGGCTTCCTGCCGGGCCGCTTAGGAATGATGTTTTGGAATCCCTTGCTTTTGGTCTGGCTCAGAAGGATCCGGCCTCCGCATTGAGCCTGGCTCGTTCGCTTCCCGGCGACGATGGTCAGCGTTTTCTTAGGGGGGCGATCAATGCATGGTGCCTGCAGGACGCCGATGCGGCGTTCGCGTATGTCGCCAAACTCACTGCTGACCCTAACAAACCGAACTTCAAGAAATTCCTAACATTAGAGATGATATCTACAGTGGCCAAGAAGGATCCCGACAAGGTCATCAGCATGCTCGAGCAATTCCCGCCCGAGGACCAAAACAACGCCCTCAGAAGTATCGGCTATTCTTGGGGGCGATCCGATCCGAAAGCCGCTCTTGACTGGGCGAACCAGCAGAGCGATCCGCAAGTAAAGTCCTTGATTTTACCCGGAGCGATCGAAGCGTTGTCCGAGAAAGATCCCAACAGCGCTCTCGAGCTGGCCCAGTCGCTCCCAGCGGGTGATTCCCGAGAGGGCGTCATCGGCAAGGTTCTTTACAAATTGTCCGAGAGCGATCCCAAGGGGGCGGTTGGCTACGCGATGAATCTTCCTTCAAGTGAGAACAGGAACATGATGATCGGCGTTCTGGCGGTTCAGTGGATCAGAGATGATTCTCAGGGAGCCCTTGGCTGGTATGGTTCCCTCACCGATCCGAAACTTAAGGAGCAGGTCGCCGGCAACATGATCGGCATTCTCTCCCAGGACGATCCAGCCAAGGCGATTAACCTGCTCGACTCAATTCCCCTCGGGAATGTGCAAAACCAAGCACTCTCCACAATCGCCAACAATTGGGCCCGAACCGATCAGAAAGCGGCTCTAGACTGGGCGAACCAGCAGACCGATCCGGAGGTCAAGTCGCGGATTTTAGAAGGAGTGATCGAAGTGATGTCTGTGAAAGATCCGAAGGGTTCATTCCAGCTGGCCCAGTCGCTCCCATCGGGAAATTCCCAGAATAACAGCATCAAGAATTCCCTCAACTTGATGGCCCAAAGCGATCCCCGGTCCGCCATCGGCCTGGCCTCAGGGATCGCGAATGCCGACCTTCGTTCCAAAGCCCAGCAAAACGTTGTCGCAATCTGGATGCAGAACGATCCAACCGCCGCAACCCAATGGATGAATTCCTCCTCCCTCCCTCAGGATGTGAAGGCGCGCCTGCTCCAGAAGAAGTAGGGTGCTTGACCCATACCCTCTGCGTCAGCGGTTATACTCACCTGCTCCCGCAAGGCTCAATACCAACTCTGGATCGTGAATCTCTCCCGGGATGCGGAAGCGCCCGTTGATGGCGATGTTTTCGACATTCCGGTTAATGGCTCTCCAGTGGAGGTGGTTCCCATCGCTGCGAAACTCGCCTTGCTCCGCCTCAGTTCTCCGGCCAGAAGCACCTTGTCGGAATGCCCTTTCCGGAGTTTGCGGAATTCTTCCTGTCCGATGATTTTTTTGGCTCTTCGCTATTGGGAGTGGGGAAATGTTCCGGAATGAGTTTCACGCAAAGGACGCAACGATCGCAAAGGGGTGCCGCCCCGTTGGGGCTACGACTGCGTCGTAGTCTACCGCGCCGCTTCCCTGCGGCTTAGTTCAGGTTTGACGGCACTTTGCTCCCGCAAAGCCGTGCCGCCCTTTCAGGGTCCCGCATGCGAGGGATCTACCGCACATCTCCCCAGAGGCTTGCTTCAGCTTTCAGCCCTCCTCCGCTTCATCGGACGCTACTCTTTAATCCTACCTTGGCGACCTTGCGCCCGTTGCGTGAAAACATCATCGTTCAATCAACCAACTGTAAACAGCGAGGCGCCAACATTTTTTTTCGTTTTTTTTGAATCCATTTTCAGCTTTTCGGCGAAAGCTCTCATTGAAACCGGTTCTCACCAACGAGCACCGATCAACAAACAAACAAACAGTATGAAATCATTGATGAAAACACTCGCGTTCGCCCTGGGTATTGCCGCCTTCTCCGGCGCATCCCTGAATGCCGCGGAAGAGAAGAATATCGTTGAGACCGCGGTCAGCGCCGGTTCCTTCAAGACCCTTACTGCCGCCCTAACCGCCGCGGGTCTAGTGGATACCCTCAAGGGAAATGGCACGGTCACCGTCTTCGCTCCCACGGACGAAGCCTTTGCGAAGCTCCCGCCCGGAACGGTCGAGAATCTCCTCAAGCCCGAGAACAAGGCGATGCTCATCGACATCCTGACTTATCATGTCGTCAGCGGCAACGTACCTTCCGGCACAGCCATCAAGCTCACCGAGGCCACCGCGCTCAATAACAAGAAGATCAAGCTGGAAGCAAAGGAAGGCGCTCTCTTTCTGAACACGGCGAAGGTGACCACCGCTGACGTGAAGTGCTCCAACGGAGTGATTCACATCATCGACGCCGTCCTCATGCCGCCTGCAACTGAAGTCTATCTTAGTGAGTCGCCGCTGCCGCAGGGTTGGCCCGCTCCAGGCCCATACAATCAGGTCACGAAGAAGGAATACCCAGCCTCCCGCGCGGCATATTCTAGCGGAAGCAGCCCCAACGTTGGCTTCTGGACCCTCTTCCAGCACATCAAGCGCAATGACATTCCCATGACATCACCCGTGGAAATGAAAATGAAAGAGGATCCTGAAAATGGGATGGCCATGGAACAAATGGGATTTCTCTACCAGTCACCGGAAGTCGGCAAGGCCGGTGCGGATGGCGAGGCGGTCATAGTTCGCGATGTCCCAGCGACGACGGTGCTCGGCTACACGTGGCAAGGGCCTCGCGACGGGGCAGAAATCGCCAAGGCGAGAGCCGCTATCGCGGTGGTGCTGGCAGAGAAAAAACTCGTCTCAACTGGCTACCGTTTGTTGGGATATAACAGCCCGATGGTGCCAAGTAAGAAACAAACCTACGAGCTTCAGGCGTTACTGAAGTGATGAGTTGTCTCTCTCTAAGGAACCGCTGATTAAATCCCATGCTACGGGCTGCGACTTTGTCGCAGTCTTACGCGCGGCTTCCCAGGCGCTTGTTTCAGCTTTTTCAGGTTTCAGGTTTCAGGTTTCAAGTCTAGCCTTTCCCCATGCTCGATATTCGACTCCTCAGGGAAGACGCGCCGGCCGTGAAGGCCCGCCTTGCCACCCGTACCGGCAATTATTCCGATCTGATCGATCAGGTCCTTGCATGCGATTCCCGCCGACGCGAAAGCGAGACCCGCGTCCAGCACCTTCGTGCCGAAAAGAACCGCCTCAGCAAGGAGATAGGCGGTCTGAAAAAATCCGGCGCCGATTCTTCCAGGCTCGAGGCTCAGGTGAAGGGATTCTCCGACGAGATGGAGGAACTCGGCCGCACAGCCGCTGAACTCGACGCGGAACAGCGGAATCTTCTCCTTCAGGTCCCCAACCTTCCCGCTCCCGGGCTCCCTGAGGGGCGGGAGGCGGCCGACAACGTGCCTATCCGTCACTGGGGAGAGCCCGGTCCATCCAATCCCGAGGATCATGTGGCCATCGGTGAAAGGCTCGGACTCTTCGACCTCGAGCGCGCCGCCAAGATCAGTGGCAGCGGTTATGTCCTCTTCACGGGCGCCGGCGCCCGACTCGAACGCTCCCTCATCAATTTCCTGCTCGACCTCCAGACCCGATCCCATGGTTACACCGAGATCGCTCCTCCCGTCCTGGTACGTCGTGAGTGCATGGAAGGAACCGGCCAACTTCCCAAGTTCGAGGATGACATGTATGGCTTCGACGGTGGTGCCTCCTTCCTGACTCCGACCGCCGAGGTTTCCGTGACCAATATCCGCCGGGAGGAGATCCTCGCTGAATCGGAACTCCCCCTCAAATACACCGCCTGCACCCCCTGTTTCCGCCGCGAGGCGGGATCTGCAGGGCGCGAAACACGTGGGATGATCCGGATGCACCAGTTCGACAAGGTGGAGTTGGTCAAGATCTGCACCCCCGATCAGGCGGCTGCGGAGTTGGAATCACTGACCGCCGATGCCGAGAAGGTTCTCCAGCTTCTCCAACTCCCCTACCGTGTGTTGGAACTCTGCACCGGGGACATCGGGTTCTCCTCATGCAGGACCTACGATCTGGAGGTCTGGGCACCGGGACAGGGCTCCTACCTTGAAGTCTCCAGTTGCTCCCACTTCGGCGACTACCAGGCGCGCCGCATGAACCTCCGTTTCAAGGATGCGAATGGGAAGAACCAGTTCTGCCATACCCTGAACGGCTCCGGCACCGCGCTGGCCCGACTCTACGTGGCGCTGCTTGAGACCCATACCAAACCCGGCGGCCCGCTGATCCTTCCCGAACCGCTCCAGCCCTACTTCGGCGCTGCAGAAGTAGGCTAATGACATTCTTCACAGGGATCCGTAACGGATGCGAAGCAACGGCAGGGCAAGCCAAGGGGATAAAAGGGATAGGGGCAGTGGTTGTAGTCCCAAGTTGTCGTTGAGAGTTGGGCTTTAATTATTGATGGTTGGCGGGGTCACACGGAGAGATCCTTCTCTGTAGCCCGATTTTTAGATCCCCTTTACCCCCTTCATCCCTGTGAATCTCTTCCTCCCAATTCTTCCGACGGGAAGTCGTCGGAAGCTGATTGTTGCGGTTTCCGGTGGAGCGGATTCCGTGGCCCTCCTCCATCTGATTTTGGAGGCGGGATACCGGAATCTCATCGTCGCCCACTTCAACCATCGCCTGCGGGGGAAGGCTTCGGACGGGGATGCCGCCTTCGTGGAGAAACTCGCCGCAAAGCTCGATCTCCCCTGCGAAATCGGAGAGGGCGATGTGCGCAAGTTGGCCGCTTCCCGGAAGTGCTCGCTGGAAACAGCGGCCCGCGAGGCCCGTTACTCATTCCTTGCCGCGGTTGCCAAGAAACACCGTGCCCGCATGGTCGTTCTTGCCCACCATGCCGACGATCAGGTCGAGACCTGCCTCTTCAACTTCCTGCGCGGCTCAGGTATCGCCGGACTCTCCGGGATGAAACCTCGCTCGACGCGAACCATCGGGGGAATCGGGATGGAACTCCTGCGTCCCCTGCTCCCGATTCCGAAGGGGGAGTTGCTCGGCTATCTCAAGGAACGGAAGATCCGCTTCCGAGAGGATGCCACCAATGCAGTGGCCGATTCCTCCAGGAACAAACTCCGCCTCAAGGTTCTTCCCCTTATTGAGGAACTGCTCGGCCCATCGTTCAAGGGATCGATCGTGCGCAATGCCTCGCTCCTTGCCGACGAGGAGGATCTTCTCTCCTCGCTCACCCAACCCATCGCCCTTCAAGAAAAACTCCGGGTGAAACTCCTCCGTGAACTTCACCCCGCTCTCCGCAGGCGCGTCCTCCATGCCTGGCTGAAAAACAGGGGCATTGATGAACCCGGCTTCGCCGAGGTCGAGCGCACAGCCTCCCTGCTCGATCCCGATGGACCCGCCAAAATCAACCTCCCCGGAAACCGCCACGCCCGCAGACGCGCCGGCGTGTTGTTTATCGAGTGATAGGAATCACAGGGATGAAGGGGATAAAAGGGATAGGAGATAATACCCCCTGAAGAGGGAGTAGGAAAGATGTGGAAAAGCCACCAAGATCATGCGATCGCATTGCATGGAGAATTCAGCACTCACTCAGTCGATTCTGGAATGTGGCTTTGAAGTGTCGAACGAGCTTGGAATTGGCTTTTTGGAAAGCGTCTACGAGAACGCCATGTTCATTGCCTTGAAGCAAAGGGGGCTGAATGTGATCCAGCAGGCTCCTCTCTTTGTCTCCTTCAGATAAAAACCCATCGGGCGATTTCAGATTGACCTACTGGTGGAGAATCAGGTGGTCGTGGAACTGAAATCCACAAAGGCACTGGCATCGGAACATCAGATGCAGGTATTGAATTACCTTCGGGCATCCGGACTGCCGATCGCGCTACTCATGAACTTTGGAACGCCGAAGTTGGAATACAGGCGTTTTGAAAACCGCTTTCTTAAACCCGAACTCCGAAGCTGAGTAGAGCGATTTGACATAATCTGCTGACCGCAAAGAAGTCTTGTCAATTCTCGCCTGTATCAATCGATACGCCCTCGAATCTCCGCAACTCTTATCGGCCACCATCTTGCGCCAACTCATCTCTTTCATCTTCGGAGTTCGGGTTAAAACTCCATCCCTTTCATCCCCTTCATCCCTGTAAATATTTTCAGTCTTTAGTAGGATTTGCCGAAAATTACCCGGCGCGCACTCGGTTCGCCCGAGAAAGGACAGATGCCCGGTTCGTCGGTAAACTCCATCCCATCCGCCTCGGGGATGCAGCGGATGGTCACCTTCAGATCCTCCTTGATCCTGGCCTCAACCTCGGGACTGCCGTTCCAGTGGGTGTAGGCGAAGCCTCCGTGGATCTCGGGCTTGTTCGGAATCTTCGGCGTGAAGAAGGCGTAGAACTCCTCCTTGGAGTCGATCTTGCGGGTGTGCTCCTTGCGGAAGGCAAGGGCCCGGTCGAGCAGGGACTGTTGGATCTCGGCCAACAGTTCGGGAACCTTCGCCGCGAGCGAATCGGCGGGGAGGAATTCCTTCTCCTTGGGCCCCTTGTCGCGGCGCGCCACGGCGGCGCTGCCTGACTCAAGATCACGCGGACCGATCTCAATGCGGAGCGGGGCTCCCTTCTTGATCCACTCCCATGTCTTGTTGCCACCCCCGATGTCGCGGGAGTCGATCTCAACGCGCACCGGTTCCCCTGCATAGGTGGAGGCCCTGAGTGAGGCCGCAACCTCCTCGGCCTTGGCAAGCACGGCATCCCGGGTCTCGGGCTTCGGCGTGATCGGGATGATCACCACCTGGGAGGCGGCGATGCGCGGCGGCAGGACTGCTCCGTCGTCGTCGCCATGGGCCATGAGCAGGGTCCCGATGAGTCGGGTGCTGACGCCCCAGCTGGTGGTCCAGGCATGCTCCTCGGTGTTGTTGCGTGAAAGGAACTTGATGTCGGAAGCCTTGGCGAAGTTCTGGCCGAGGAAGTGGGAGGTACCTGCCTGGATCGCCTTGCGGTCCTGGACCATTGCCTCGATGCAGTAAGTGCGCACTGCGCCGGGAAAGCGCTCGCTCTCCGACTTCTCGCCGCGGATCACGGGAATGGCAAGCCACTCGCGGGCAAAGGTCTCGTAGACACCGAGCATCTTCTCGGTCTCCTCGACGGCCTCCTTCTCGGTCTCATGGGCGGTGTGTCCCTCCTGCCAGAGAAACTCGGCGGTGCGGAGGAAGAGACGGGGACGAAGCTCCCAACGGACGACGTTCGCCCACTGGTTGAGAAGGATCGGAAGATCCCGGTAGGACTTCACCCACTTCGCGTAAGTCGATCCGATGATCGTCTCGGAGGTGGGACGGACCACCAGGGGTTCGGTCAGTTCGCCAGCGGGAACGAGTTTCCCATCCTTGAGTTCCAAGCGGTGGTGGGTGACCACGGCGCACTCCTTGGCGAATCCCTCGACATGCTCGGCCTCTTTCTGGAGATGGCCCAGCGGGATGAAGAGCGGGAAGTAGGCGTTCCTGTGGCCGGTCGCCTTGAACATGCCGTCCAGCGCTCCCTGCATCCGCTCCCAGAGGGCATAGCCCCAGGGCCTGATCACCATGCAACCGCGGACCTCGGAGTTCTCAGCCATCTCGGCACTCCGGACCACCTGCTGGTACCACTCTGGAAAATCCTCCCCACGCTTCGGGGAAATCGCGCTTTCTTGGCCTTTGCTCATAAGGAGTGAAGGCTAGATGACGCAGTTGGGATTACGCAAGCGAGCGGAGGAATGTCTCAAAGAAATCAGCCCCCACTTCCAGATCGGAGACAGTGATGAATTCATCGGCCGTATGCGCCTGGGCGATGGATCCGGGACCTAAGGCAATCGATGGCATCGCCTTGGCGGCGAACACCGCCGCATCGCAGAACCATGGGGCCCCGGTCGGTGTGGCACCCAGTGCGGAGAGTTTGCAGATCAGTGGGTGGTCCGGATCGGTGTAGAGCGGAGTGGAGCCTTGATACTCAACGTCAAGGCCGGGAGCCGCCTTCCGGATCAGGGTGATGATCTGCTCGGGATCATCACCGGGAATCACCCGGATATCGATGGTCGCCTCGCAGTGATCGGGAACGATGTTCGTCTTGGAGCCCCCCCTGATGGTTCCCACGCTGAGCGTGGTGCGGCCAAGGAGGGGATGTTCGTTCCTGGAGATTTCCGGGATGACCTCGTCACGGATCCGTCCGATCGCCGAAGTCATACTGTAGATCGCATTCTCCCCGCGTTCCGGTGCGGATGCGTGGACGGCCTTGCCGTGGGATGTCAGGGTAACCCAGAGCGATCCCTTGTGGGCATGGACGGTCTTGAGATCGGTCGGTTCCCCGGCAATGACGAAATCAAAGTGTTCCGAGGAGGCAAGGGCCTTGGCTCCATACTGCCCGGACTCCTCCCCCATCAGCCCCGCAAACCAGATCTCGTGGCTCAGGCCGGCAAGTTCCTTCCCCAAGCGGGAGAGAGCACAGAGCATCGAGGCCATGGGGCCCTTGGTATCGCTGGCACCGCGTCCCCAGACCTTCCCGTCGCGCATTTCACCGCCGAAGGGTTCGATGCTCATCCCGACAACGCTGACCGTGTCGGTATGGGGCGCCAGAAGGAGGCGGGGTTTTCCGGGACGGTCGCTTGGAAACCGCGCCACCACATTGGGACGGCCGGGAAGAACCTCCCGAAGCGAAACCTCCGCCCCAAGCCCGGTGAGCAACTTCTCCAGATAGAGGGCAAGCGCGGCTTCACCCGGTTCGGGAACACCGGGATCCCCCTCCGGATTGACACTCGGGATCCGGATCAACTCCCCGAGCAATGGAACCGGGGAGAGAGCCTTCATCAGCCCACCCTCCCGGCGTGGAGTTCACGATACCAGGCCACGAACTTCGGAATCCCCTCACGGATCGGCGTACCTGGCGCGTAGCCAAGGAGGGTGCGCGCCTTCGTGATATCGGAAGCGGTCAGAGGCATATCACCCTTCTGCTCGGGGAGGCGTTCGATCACGGCCTTCTTTCCCAGCGCCTTCTCGATGGCGGCGATGAGCTGGGCTAGGGTCGTTGTCTCGTTCTCTCCGAGGTTGAATATCTCAAAGAGCGGCCCCTCCCCCTCCACGAAGGAAAGCGCACCCATCACTCCCTGCACGATGTCGTCGATATAGGTGTAGTCGCGGCGGGTGGTCCCGTCGCCGAACTGGCGAATGGAACGGCCGTTCTCGATGGCATCGGTGAAGCTGTGGATCGCCAGGTCGGGACGCTGCCCCGGGCCGTAAACTGTAAAGAAACGGAGCGCCACAATCCTCATCCCGTGGAGATTCACATAGTTTCCGCAGAGTTGCTCTCCGGCCAACTTGGTGGCGGCATAGGGGGAGAGAGTCTGAAGCAGCGGCAGGTCCTCGCGGAAGGGAACCGTCCTGGAAAGCCCATACACCGAAGAACTCGAGGCGAAGAGGACCTTCGAACACCCGGAAAGACGGGCCGCCTCCAGCACATGGAAGGTCCCCGTGATGTTGGTGTCGATGTAGAGCTTCGGATCAAGGATCGAGGGGCGGACGCCGGCACGGGCCGCCAGATGGATCACCGCATCGGGCTTCACCCGCGCGAAGAGATCCTTCACCGGCTCCCACTCGCGCAGATCGATCTCCGACACCTCCACCTTGGCTCCCCGGGTGGTGAACGATGTAACATTGGCCCTCTTGATGGCCGGGTCGTAGAAATCATTGAAATCATCCAGCACCGTGACCTCATGCCCGCCATTCAGAAGGGCATGGACCACATGAGAGCCGATGAAGCCAGCTCCCCCTGTGACGATGATTTTCATGGTTCCGATCATACCCTGAGTGAAGGGGTTAAAAAGTTGAAAATGGGAGGGGTGCCCTGACAGTGCATGAACCTAACAATCACCCCTTGACCGATCGACGGTAGGCCAGCGGTGAGCAGCCGATGATTTTTTGGAAAATGCGCGAAAAATAATACGGATCATCATAACCGAGTTTGGCAGCGACTTCCTTCACGCTCAATGCCGTGGTGTCGAGGGAGTGGCATGCCGTCTGCATACGCAGGCGGATGTGGTGCTCCACAGGGGAGGATCCGGTTTGCTCGCGAAAGAGCGCGGAGTAGCGGGCCGGAGAGAGTCCGGCATGCCGGGATAGTTCCTGAAGGCTCAGTGAACGAGCGGGATTGGCACGCATGAATTCGATGCTCTTGCTCAGATCGTGCGCAATGGCGCGCGAACATCCTCCCAAGCTTCTTCCGGTCTGAAAAAACAGAAGCCCCAGCACAGGCCTCAGAATGTGGGAGACAAGTAGCAAGGTGCGCTCGGTAAGACCGCTGGATGCCAATCGGTAAGATTCACGAAACATGCTCGCGATTTCCTTGGCGTCAGCGACAGGGATCGACAGCACATATTCGCGGGCCGGTAGCATGATCGCATAGGAAGCAGTCTCTGATCCCGAAAAATGCATCCAGTGGATCGACCATGGATCGTTATCATCCGCTCCATAGGCATGCGGTTTGTTCGACGGAATGAAAAGCACTTGATCGGCTGCGACTTTCAATCTGAGCCCATCGATTTCAGCCCAGCCTTTCCCTTTGGTGCAAACGATCAAAATGCATTCATCGAGTCCATTCGGGCGTTGAATGCCATGACCTTGCGCCTTGGGATACCATCCGAGGCACTTGGCATGCAGACCGACACCGAGCGGATGGCGGGCCACATGGCCGAGAACATTGGTGGGCGAGTAATGGATGATCTGGCCTGCGAAACCCACTGTCTTTGCTTTCATGAATTGTAGGATAGTCCATCCTTTTAAGAAGTTCGTCCATTTTCATTTTACCGTACTTGCACGAGGTTGGTTATCCCATGAGCATCACCTCCTCACCCTCGCCCGCACTTCCAGAGTCCGTTGTTCTGGATGAAATGAAAGCCTCCTTCCAGCAGCATGGCTACGCCATCGCCCGCGGCCTTTTTTCCGAAGCTGAAGTCGAGGAGATCAAAACCAACTTCACCCGCATCGCGGAGAACGGCGCGATCCCGGGCTACTTTGAACCTGTGTCCAAGGAGAAATCCGTCGGCGATCCTTTGAAGGAATTTCCACGCGTCATGCACCCCCACCGGTATGACGCCGTTTCGCGCAGATACCTGGTCCATCCGGGCGTCCTCACCTGCCTGAGGGAACTCATGCAGGACGACGTTCTGGCCGCACAGAGCATGTTCTACTATAAGCCGCCGGGCTCGCGCGGTCAGGCGATGCATCAGGATAATTTCTACCTCTTGGTGGATCCGCAGACCTGCGTGGCGGCATGGACCGCCATCGACGACGCCGATCCCGGAAACGGCGGCATGTATCTCGTCCCCGACACGGCTGAAGAAGAGATCGCCTGCCCGGAAACGGCCAACGCTGCGGAATCCTTCACCACACACTTTGTTCCCACGCCAAAAGGCAAGAAGGCGGTTCCCTGCGTCTTGAAGGCGGGTGACACCTTGTTTTTTAACGGCAGTTCCATCCACGGATCGGGCCCGAACCGCTCCAAAGACCGCTTCCGCCGGTCCTTCATCTGCCACTACGTTCCAAAATCCACTCAACGCATCAGCAAGCATTATCTCCCCCTTCTCACGCCCGAAGGCGAGGACGTCATGATCGAGACCAACCACGCCGGTGGTCCCTGCGGCAGCACCTGGCAGGATGGAGCCTATTGGGAAGGCGGAACCCATTGATTTTTTTGGCTCTTCGCTATTGGGAGTGGGAAAATGTTCCAAAAAGGCATGGAATGAGTTTCACGCAAAGGACGCAACGATCGCAAAGGGGTGCCGCCCTGTTGGGGCTACGACTGTGTCGTAGTCTATTATCCCAGATTTTGCGATAGCACTGGTTTTAAAGAGTAGGGAGCATCACCAATATGGTGAACCCGCAATACGAGATCGAGTACAGCGACGAG
>CANKJN010000063.1 GCA_947482345.1 Spartobacteria bacterium | reverse complement strand
TCGCCCTCCCCAAACACCTGCCCTGCCTGGCAAATGAGGCTCCAGTAACTTCCAAACTCGATCCGTTATGTCGTGACGATGAAGGGCGCTCTCTTTGTTCATCCGCTCCCTCTATCAACAATCCTATCTCGTGACGACACTATTTAGCACATTTTTTAAAAGCATCCAAGAACCGATGCGAATTTCATGCATGTTTTCACGACTCCTGACCATTGGCGAAACTTATGAAGGGACTAGCTTGATGCCAGAACTCCACTCACACCCTTCGGAACCCCCAACAACCCATTCCCCTATCCCCCAACACCATGAGCACCGACCACGCATCCGCCGCCATCTCCAAACCGCCGACGAAGCTCGACTACAGCCTGACCGGTGAAAACGCCGCCCGCGCCATCGAGCGCGGCCTCGCCGAGGCCGAGTGGTACCAATGCCCCGTTCCCCGGGCGACCATGAGGAAGTTGCTGGAGCGACGCGACGGACCGGCGATCCGCGACACCATCCTCTGGTTCGCCCTGATCCTTGGTGCCGGATACACCACATTCACGCTCTGGGGCACCTGGTGGGCTCTCCTTCCCTACATGGTGTATGCGGTACTCTACGCCTCCACCTCCGACTCGCGATGGCATGAGGCGGGCCATGGCACGGCCTTCAAGACCGACTGGATGAACAATGCCCTCTACGAGATCGCCTCCTTCATGGTCATGCGTGAGTCGACCGTCTGGCGCTGGAGCCATACCCGTCATCACAGCGACACGATCATCGTCGGCCGCGATCCCGAAATCGCCGTCCCGCGCCCACCCGATATCGCCGGAATCATCAAGGCCTTCTTCAACCTTCCGGTCTATCCGAAGTATTTCAAACACATCCTCATGCACGCGTTCGGACGGATGAGCGAAGATGAGAAGACCTACATCCCCGAGAGCGAGTTTCCCAAGATCTACCGCAAGGCCAGGATCTACGTCCTCATCTACGCCTCGGTCATCGCCCTCGCGATCGCGACCCGCAGCATCCTGCCACTGCTCTTTGTGGGCCTTGCCAACATCGTCGGCTCGTGGCTCATGGTCGTCTACGGACTCACCCAGCATGCGGGCCTTGCTGAGAACGTCCTCGATCACCGCCTCAACTGCCGCACCATCCGGATGAACTTCATCAACCGGTACCTCTACTGGAACATGAACTACCACGTGGAGCACCACATGTTCCCGCTCGTTCCCTACCATGCACTCCCGCGCCTCCACGAGGCCGTGAAGGAGGATATGCCGACACCCTACCGGAGCCTGTTCCATGCCTGGAGCGAAATCATTCCCTCCGTCCTGCGACAGGTGAAGGATCCCGCCCATCACGTGAAGCGCAAGCTGCCAGAACCGAAGGCGCGCCTGCAGGAGGGCCTCCACGCCAACGACGCGCAACCCGATGCCGAGGGGTGGATCGAGGTCTGCTCCGCGCAGGATCTCGGCCCGGCCGACGTGATCCGCTTCGACCACGGCAAGAAGACCTACGCCCTCTACCGGGACGAGCATGGCGCGCTCTTCGCCACAGACGGCATCTGCACCCATGGCAACACCCACCTTGCCAACGGCCTTGTGAAGGGATCGATCATCGAGTGCCCGAAGCACAACGGACGCTTCAACCTCGCCGACGGATCCCCCGCGCGTCCGCCGATCTGCCGCGGACTCGCCACCTATCCTCTGGAGGAACGCAACGGACGACTTCGTCTCAACATCGCACGGATCGGTGGCGCCGGGGCTCGCCACCAGAAGACCTACACCCTGCGCGTCGTCAGCAACCGGAGCGTTGCCACCTTCATCAAGGAACTCGTCCTCGAACCGGTTGATCCCTCCGGGAAGATCGCCTTCACCCCCGGCGATTACCTCCAGCTCGACATCCCCTCCTACGGAATGATCCGGTTCCGGGAGTTCGACATCCCCGAGCCGTACGCCTCCGTCTGGGAAGCCCAGCACGTCTTCGACCTCGTTGCACGGAATCCCGAGAGCGGCCGTCGCAACAACTACTCGTTGGCCTCCAACCAGCAGACCGAGCGGACCCTCCGATTCAATGTCCGCATCGCCACGCCGCCACCGGGACAGGACTGCCCTCCCGGTGTCGGATCCGCCTATGTCTTCAACCTCAAGCCCGGAGACACCGTTACCGCGATCGGCTCCTTCGGCGACTTCCATATCAAGCCGACCCAGCGCGAGATGGTCTACATCGGCGGAGGCGCCGGGATGGCCCCGCTGCGCTCCCATCTCTCCCATCTCTTCGAGACGGAGAAGACCGCGCGCAAGGTCAGCTTCTGGTACGGAGCCCGCTCACGCCAGGAGATCTACTACGGCGACTACTTCGAGAACCTCGCCAAGGAACACCCCAATTTCGAATTCCACCTCGCCCTCTCCTCCCCTCTGCCCGAGGATAACTGGGAGGGACTTCAGGGCTTCATCCACGAAGTCGTACTGGAACGCCACCTCAAGAATCATCCCAATCCCAAAGGCGTCGAATACTACCTCTGCGGCCCCCCGATGATGGTCAAGGCCTGCACCAAGATGCTCGCCGACCTCGGCGTTCCCGCCAACCAGATCGCCTACGACGAGTTTTGAGCACCCAGCCCTCCGTCACCCGCTCACCCTTCGGCCGACTCCCGGACGGCCGTTCCGTCGAGCGCTTCACCCTGGCGAATGGCAAGGGACTCGAATGCGACATCATCAATTACGGGGGCATCGTCACCGCCCTCCGCGTCCCCGTCCGCGATGGAAAAACGGTCGACGTGGTGCTGGGGTTCGACCGGTTGGAGGATTACCTGGGCCCTCACCCCTGCTTCGGTACCTTGGTCGGCCGGGTGGCCGGGCGAATCAGCGGAGGAAGATTCACCCTCGACGGCAAGGAGTATCCCCTGGCCCTCAACGATGCTCCCAACCACCTGCATGGCGGACCGGAGGGATTCGACAAGCGCCTCTGGAATGCCGAACCGCTCCTTCCCTCGGCCGACGAGGCCGCCCTGCGACTCACCTACCTGAGCCCCGATGGTGAGGAAGGATACCCCGGCAATCTCTCCGTGGAGGTCACCTATGCCGTGACCGTCGGGAACGAACTCGTGATCCGCTACGGCGCCGAGACCGACCGGGCCACACCGCTGAGTCTGACCAACCACTCCTACTTCAACCTCTCCGGCGAGGGGAGCGGCGACATCCTCGGCCAGGAGCTACAGGTTTTATCCGACGAGATCGCCGCCACCGACAACGCCATGACACTGCTTGGAACCAGGAGTGCCGTCGCCGGTCAGGGGAATGACTTCAATCATCAGCGACTCCTCGGCGAAGCCATCCCCCGCCTCCTCAATCATCACGGGGACAACCACTTCATCCGCCGCTCCTCACCCGGGGAACTCGTGCCGGCCGCCATTCTCACCGACCCGGTGAGCGGGCTTACCATGACGGCTCTCACGACCCAAGACTGCGTGCAGGTTTTCAGCGCAACCATCCTCGACGGCACATTGACCGGGAAGTCGGGGCGGCCCTACAAGAAGCATGCGGGACTCTGCCTGGAGTGCCAGGGATGCCCGGGTGCGGTGCACACGCCCGTCTTGGGGGATATCATCCTCCGCCCCGGAAAGCGCTACGATCACACCACCATCTACCGCTTCGCGGTGATGGCATGACGCCCACACCTCTTGTTCTTAGCTATTTTCAGTGGGTGACTCGGGGGGGATCCCGAACAGTCACCACAGAGGCCTTGTTCCCAAATGAGGTGTTTAGGCTGAAGGCTGAAGACTGTTAGGTGGGGGGCGTGAAGAGGCATGTTCTCTTGCATGGGCTCTGTCTCGCCGGAGCTGGAATGTCATAAGGCTCACACTCTCAAGCAGGCTTGAAGAACATCGAGCGGTGGGAACCGCGATGATACCCAATCAGAGATTGGCCCAAAGCAAGGGGGCCGAACGCGGGAGCGAGGATAGCAAATGATCCCTCCGGCAGTATTTTCCTGATGCAACGGATGCGAACATCGAGTGCCGGGAGGCGCGATGTAGCCTGCGCAGCAGTCCGAAGGACGAACCAAACACCCGGGAGGGTGTGCGGAAGAGAGCGATGCAATCGCTCCCCGAAGGGTGCCACAGCTTCCCGGGAGGGAAGTGGCATCAACCCGTCAGGAGGCGGCGAGGCAATCAACGGCCAGGCAAGCAATTCCTGATTTCCTGATTTTTTGTGTCTCGTATTGACCCTATGAAACAGCAAGGAGCCCTGCCCGCTCATCCCTTCCAGCCGAAGAACTTCCGTGACTTGATGATCTCGGCCACGCGCGGGGGGACCATCTCTTCCCAGGAAGCATCCCCCTGCTGGATCTTGGCAATCACGTCGACCGACTTGATGCCGAGGTAATCGAGTTTACAGCCGGCCATCGGGACGATGAAGCGATTCTCCAGCAGGTAGGCATAGAGCGCCTGCAACCCAGGCTCCACACGGTAGGAGGAAGCCTCGAGGATGTGACCCTTCTCATCCTGTGTAGGGTAGACGTAGAGGCGGACCCCCTTCTTGAAGAGACGCCCCAGCCCCTCGAGGACCCCTCCGTCGAGGTTGCCGTAGTATTTTTCCTCGAAGATCTCATGGAGCGTCGGCACTCCCAGCGGCAAGCCGATTGATCGGTCCGTGTAGCGGCGGAGATACTGGATCAGGCGGTAATACTCGCCGTAGTTGGAGATGAGCACCGTGCGCCCGAGAGCCCCGAGCATATCGACGCGATCGAGGAAATCCTGAAGGTCGAGCTGCCCGCTGCGCATCAGATGCTTCATCGTGATCTCGTGCAGGATCTCGGGCTGCTTGCCCGCCAGATCCTCCTCGGTGAGGAACATCGTCTGGGCGCAGGTCAGCATGTCGTAGGCGACATTGGTGACGGGTCGGAAGCTCCCGCGCTCCACGAGGAGAGGCTTGCGGTAGAAGAGATCGGCCGCCTGGATGACCTCGCCATCGCCACGGAAAAGCACCGCCTGGGCCAGCCCCTGGGTGACGAGCTCGAGGCACATGATGCGGTTGTCGACCATGGCGAAGTCGGGTCCCGAGAAGCGGATCATATCGACCTCGATGCGCGATGGGCCGAGATCGTCCACCAGTGACCCGATAAAGGCTTTCAGATCCTTGCGCTTGAAATAGGCCCCGTGAATCAGGTTGACCCCGACAATTCCGAGGGCCTCCTGCTGTTCGAGATTCTCCTCATCCAGCATGCGGACGTGGAGAATAATCTCATTGGGCTGGGAGCGGGGTGAACTCTGGAAACGGATCCCCATCCAGCCGTGGGACTCGTTCTTCGTCTTGTAGGCGCGGGCCGCCACCGTGTCGGCGAAGGCGAAGAAGGTACGCTCGGAACCGACCTTCTCGTCGAGGCGCTCGATGAGAAGGTCATACTCGTGGTCGAGCATCTCGCCGAGACGTTGACGACTGACGAAGCGGGTGCTCTTCCCATAGATCGCGTCGGAGAAAGTCATGTCGTAGGCCGAGATGGTCTTGGCCACCGTCCCGGCGGCTCCCCCGACATGGAAGAAACGGCGGGCCACCTCCTGGCCGGCGCCGATTTCTGCGAAGGTGCCGTAGATCGGCTTCGCCATGTTGATCTCAAAGGCCTTCTTGTTCGCCTTCAGCTCGAATTGATTGATCATGCGGTGCGTATTTTTAAGGCAAGGGCCTTCTGTTGCCCAGCCAATCCGCGTGGCGATTTTGAAACTGAAGCCCGTTGAAATTTATCCCGCAGAGACGCTGAGGCGCGGAGAGCGTTTGCAGGCCTTAGGGAAGCGCTGATTAAATCCCATGAAGACCGCTGAAGAGCATTTGCTGATTTTTGAAGGCGCGAGTGCTGGGCGATACCCGCAGCGGTCTCGCCCGAGCAAGCAACGCCGCAAAAATCGACAAATGGCTTCAGCCCTGCGGGTTGCGGAGATACAAGCCAAAGGCCACAAAGCCTTTGGCTTCGTGGCGAGGCACGGGGGCCAGCTGTGTTGGCTTCGCGGTTTGCTTGCCCGGCCGTTGCTTCGCATCCGTTACGGCAGCCCACTTCGGGGATGCGCCCGCGAAGCCGCCATGCCCGCGGCCCATTCTTCCCGCAACGGTCTCTATGCGATTTAATCAGCGCTTCCTTAGCATCAGCATCCCATGGTTTGACACGATATTTCCCTGCATTTGATCCAGTATTTTTCTCTGCAGCCCTGCGTCTCTGTGGGAAACTTTGATTTTTTCCCTCTTTATGCGATGAAGCATCCGATGAAGCGCTTCTTTACCCTCCTGCCTCTGCTTCTAGCGCTGGGAGGATGTGCCCATCCTCTGCCACGCTACGAGCAACCGATCCCCCGTGCCGCAGTCCAGAAGATCCGGACCACGGCCTACACCCATACTGAGAGTGATCACCGGCGCTACAGCAACCTCTCAGCCATCGGCAAACCCCTTCGTTGCGGACCGGTCCACAGTGCGGCCGCCGACTGGGCGCGCTGGCCTTGCGGAACCATGTTCCGGATCCGGGCAACAGGGGAGATCTACGAGGTGGACGACTATGGTTTCGCCCTCTCGGGTGTGAACACCATCGACCTCTACAAGCCGAGCAAGACGGCGATGCGCGAGTGGGGCGTCCGGCGAGTCACGATCGAGATCCTCAAGTGGGGCGATCCGTGGGCCAGCTACCGCAAAATGGTCCGCGTCCGAACCTACCGTCACATCAAGCGGATGCTCAACGAGATCAAACAATTCTTCGGTGACGGGAACCCGCCACCCGAACCTGTCTTCCCGCCGGGAGGAATCTGCCCGGCACCGACACCACCTCCCTGCAATCCTTCAGCGAAGTGCCCTCCGAAGAATTCGGGCAAGAAGAGGGCAAACAAACGCGCCTTTTCATCTTGAACCGAATAAAAGCTTGCCCGGTCCTTGCCTCGCATCCGCCACAGCTTTATGTTGGCTCATTTCAAGCCGACGGGTTGCCAAGCTGTTGCACTAACCTCAGGCGTGCGTATAGCTTATACATATGACTGAAGTTGTAGCCCACCTTCTCGAGGAAGCTGAGCAACTCTCCATTGATGAGCGCACGGAACTTGCAGAGCGACTTGTGGAAAGACTGGCCCACGACATCCCCCCTGAGATCACTCAGGCTCAGATGAGGGAAGTTCATCGTCGCATCGCGCAAGTCGAGGCGGGTGAAGTAACTCTCATTCCAGGGGAGGAAGCTCTTGCGCGTGTTCGTCAACTCGTGGCTTCTTACCAATCAGCAGGCTGATGGCCACCAGCTACGGATTTCATCCCGAGGCCCTTTCTGAATATTCCGAGGCCGCATATTACTACCTACAAGAGGTGTCGTCACAGGTAGCCGAGGGATTTGTTTTTGCCGTCGAGCACTCAATTAGAATATTGGTCGCAGATCCGACCCGATGGCGTGTGATTGAAGCTCCTGAAATTCGGCGTTCCATTCTCAACCGCTACCCCTTTGTGATATACTACCGCTGGGAGTCCCGACTGGAGAGAATTACTATCTACGCCGTGATGCACTGCAGTCGGGAACCTGGGTATTGGCACCATCGGACTCAGTAGCAGGTAAGGATCCTTCTGAAGGAGGCTCGGATATCCCCGCCAACCTCACAAGCTAAGCAGGGTCGACCCACTTGTTGTGTTCCCTGATCAGATCCACGAGACGCTCCACGGCCTCCCCTTCAGGAATGTTGAACTTCACGGCCTGCTTGCCGACGTAGAGATTCACCTTGCCGGGGGCGCCCCCCACGTAGCCGAAGTCAGCGTCGGCCATTTCACCCGGGCCGTTGACGATGCACCCCATGATGGCGATGCGGACTCCCTTGAGGTGCGCGGTGGAGGCCTTAATACGGGCGGTGGTCTCCTGGAGGTTGAAGAGCGTGCGACCGCAGGAGGGACAGGCGACGTAGTCGGTCTTAAAGATGCGGACTCCGGCGGCCTGGAGGATGTTGTAGGCAAGGCGCAGTGACTGACCGGGCGCCTCTTCGCTTCGCAGCAGGATGGCATCGCCGATGCCGTCGCAGAGGAGTGATCCCAGAACGGTCGCAGAGGTGAGGAGGTGATCCAGGAACTCCCCGCCACTCACGGGATTCAGGGTATCCTTCAGAAGCATCGGATGCCGCAGATCAACGAGGGAGGCCAGTAGACGGAAAGCGGCGACCGGCTCCAAGCTCACCCCATCCCTCACGGTGATGAGGCGCGGTTCGGTGACGGAGTTCAAAGCATCGATTTCCTCGTCCGAGAGGGGATCGACCTCGACAAGCGGCAGGTCCTCCAGGATCAGTTCCGGTTGGTAGTCGCCCAGGCCGGCGCGCTTGTGAGCGACGGCCTCATCCACCCTGCGAGGGACGACGACCGCAACGGTCTTCCCTCCACCCACGGCAACAGGACCCGTGATTCCCTCAAAGAGCACCCGCTCGGAGGATCGGCGGCTATACTCGAACAGCGGCCACCCCGGCTTCACGCCGGGTGCAGGGGAGGTCTCCGCGGACTTTCCGGCAAAAGGAGCCGCGAGGGCGCGGGCCACGGGGATCTCGTGATGACTGTCCTCGGTGAGTGAGACGCGGATCGTGTCGCCGATCCCGTCGGCGAGAAGCGAACCGATGCCGATGGCGCTCTTGATCCGCCCATCCTCGCCGTCGCCGGCCTCGGTCACGCCGAGATGGATCGGGTAATTCCAGTCGGGGCCCTCTTCATCCAGACGTGACACCAGCAGACGGTAGGCGGCAATCATGACCTTGGGATTGGAGGCCTTCATGGAGAAGATCAGTGCGTGAAAATCGAGGTCCCGGGCGATCCTGGCAAACTCGAGGGCGCTCTCCACCATGCCGAGCGGCGAGTCGCCGAAGCGGTTCATGATCCGGTCGCTGAGCGAGCCGTGGTTGGTCCCGATGCGCATCGCCACGCCACGCTCAATGCAGAGCTTCACCAGCGGGGTGAAGCGTTCCCGGATCCGCTCCAACTCGGCCGCATACTCGGCGTCGCTGTAGTCGCGCACGTTGAATTTCTTGGAATCGGCGAAGTTGCCGGGATTGATCCTCACCTTCTCCACCCATTTGACCGCCTCAAGCGCGGCATCCGGCTTGAAGTGAATGTCGGCGACCAGTGGGACGCGGCAACCGAGACGGAACAACTCCTCCCTGATGTTCTTCAGGTTGGCGGCATCCTTCACCGTCGGGGCCGTGATCCGGACCATCTCGCAACCGGCTTCCACAAGCCTCAGGGTCTGCGCGACACAGGCCGCGGTGTCCATCGTGTCGCTGGTGATCATCGACTGGACCCGGATCGGGTTTGATCCGCCGAATCCGACTCCCCCCACCATGACCTCGCGGGTGGGACGGCGGCGGTAGGAGAAGAGGTCCGCCGTGTAGACGGAGGCGGTCATGGCTTGGCCGGAGTGGCACCGACCGCGGGGGCGAAGGTCATCGTTTCCACGGGCTTGCCTGCGGGAGTGATGGCGCTTTTGCGACCCGCCACCAGATCACTCACGTCGAAGAAGGAGATGTAGAGCATCGCGCCGATCAGCAGCATCGCGAAGGCCGACTGGACCACTTCCAGGGTCTTCTGGTGGATGGGATGCCCGCAGATCCACTCGATCAGGGCGAGCAGGATATGCCCTCCGTCCAGCACGGGAAGCGGCAGCAGGTTCATGATCGCGAGGTTCACGTTGAGCACAACGCTGAACCAGAGGGCAAGTTGCCATCCCATCGGGTTCTGGAAGAGTAGGTAGTAGACCCTCATGATGCCTACCGGACCGCTCAGTTGCTGGACACCCACTTCGGAACGCCGGTCGGTGACCGCCGAGATGGTTTCCCACATGGTGAGGATGCTCGACTTGATCTGGAGCAAGGGGCCGGGGTGGACCAGGGCGACCACACCGCGCTCATCCCACTGGATGCCTATCCGCGCCTGCTTCTCGCCCTCCGGAACACGGGGTGTCACCGTGACGGGGAAATCGACACCCCCGCGCCTGATGGTGAGTTTCACGGGAGCTCCCTTGGTGGCGGTCAGGATCTCGGCCAGGGCCGGCTGGCTCAAGAGGGGCTTGCCATTGGCGGCAACCACGAGGTCACCCCTGCGCAATCCCGCCTGCTCGGCCGGGCTGTTGGAGAAAACCCGCGCCACCATCGGGGTGACGGCCGGGATGATCTGGATCTGGCGGAGGTTCTTCCGTCCCCATCCGCTGCGAGGCTGGACGCTCGGTTCCACCTCTACGACCTGCTCCTTCCCGTCACGCTCGAAGCGGATGGGAATCACCGGGGAGGAACTCACCGCGACATTCCAGGCCACACTGTCACCCATGCGCCCCATCCCGTTGATCCGCTTCACCGGATGGCCGTTCACGGAGAGGATCCTGTCTCCGGCCTGAAGCCCGGCCCTCGCGGCCGGACCTCCCGCAACCACATAGCCGATCTGATTGGTGGTCTCGGCCTCGCTGACAGGACGACCCACCAGCCAGACGACACAGGCGAAGAGAAAGGCAAGGCCGAGGCTGGCGGCCGGACCGGCGGCCGCCACGATAATCTTGTCAAGGGGACGGGCCGGCGGAAGATCCTCACCCTTCTCATCGGTCTTTCCCTCGATCGCCTCCATCGGGGCAAGCTGGGGGATGGCCACGAACCCGCCTGCAGGAATGCTCCCCAAGCGGTATTCCACGCCTCCCACGGTCTTCGACCAGAGGGGCTTGCCGAACCAGATGGCGAACTTCTCCACCTTCAACCCGCGCCACTTCGCGGCAAAGAAGTGACCCAGTTCATGGACCACGATGAGGAGGTTGAAGAGCAGCACCACCTCGAGAAGGATGCCGATGACTTTGAGGGTACCTAAAAACATGCGTCCGAAGCCTCGCCCGAGGCGCCCCAAAAATCAATCGCTATGCGCTTCAGCGGCCTTCGTGGGATTTAATCAGCGTTTCCGTAGGTCACAGGCCGAGACCAAACATGGTTTTTCCCCAACACCGATTCCTTGGATTTTCGATTCAGTTTCTCTTGGAGAGGACGTCCCGCTCGTAGGAACGGACTTCGGACATCCAGTCGGAGGGGACCTCCTGACGGTGGCAAAATTCCTGCCAGACCGCCCCGACAGGGAGGGTCTTGGACTCCTCCATGAGGGCCAGGCGCTCCCAGAGGGCGCCGGAGTTCTCGGCGGCGCGGAGTTTGCCGAGAGGTTGGAGGAGCGCGTGGAGGAGCGCCTTCTGGGCGCTCCGGGTACCGATGACCCACGCGGCGATGCGGTTGATGGAGGCGTCGAAGAAATCGAGCCCGATGTGGGTGCGGCCGAGGAAGTCGCCGCGCACCAGTTCTTCCATGATGGCGATCGTCGGGTCATCCAGCAGGACGACATGGTCGCTATCCCAGCGCACGCCGCGGCTGACATGGAGCAGGAGTTCGGGAACGAACTGGAGCACGGAGGAAATCTTGTCGGCGATCTGCTCGGTGGGGTGGAAGTGTCCGGCATCAAGGCAGATAAGCTTCTGCCGGGTCACGGCATATCCGAGGTAGAACTCGTGGGAGCCGACGACGTAACTCTCGCTGCCGATCCCGAAGAGCTTGCACTCGACGGCGTCGAGGTTAAGCGTCGGGTCGATCTTCTCCGCAAAGACGGCGTCAAGCGAGGCCTCCAGCCGCTGGCGCGGCCCCTTGCGATCGGCCGGAAGATCCTTCGAGCCGTCCGGCACCCAGACATTGGTCACGCAGGTCGATCCGAGCTGGCGGCCGATCTCGGCACCGATGCGTCGGCAGGCCTTCCCGTGCTCGATCCAGTAGTCGCGGATCCCTTGGTCGGGGCTGGAGAGGGTGTAGCCCGAGGAGGCATTCGGGTGGGCGAAAAAGGTGGGGTTGAAATCCATGCCGAGCCCCTGTGCCTTGGCCCAGTCGATCCAGCCCTGAAACTCGGCGACGCCGTAGTCGCTACGCTCCGTTTTCCTACCCCCGAGCTCCGCGTAGCAGGCGTGGAGGTTGAGACGGTGGCTCCCGGGGATCAGGGAGAGCGCTTTTTCCAGATCCTGACGGAGCTCTTCCGGCGTCCGCGCCTTGCCGGGATGGTTCCCCGTGGCGGCCAGACCGCTTCCGGCAAGGTCGACTCCCGCGTTCTCAAATCCACCCACATCATCCCCCTGCCAGCAGTGAAGCGAGATCGGAACGGATGTCAGGCGGGCGATCACCTCCTCGGTGTCGACCCCGATCGAGGCGTAGGTTTCCTTGGCGAGTGTGTAGGTGTTCACGATTTTATTTTTGGTTTGGATGGGTGATCCATCCGGCCAAAGTAACAGATGGCCTCCGTTGGGGAATGCGGATAATGATCTTTTTCATACAGAATATGACCAGTCTTTCCAAGAAGGATGAGCGGACGAAGGATGACTATTTCCGCTATTTTCCCGACACCAAGGACCTCGAACGCTGGGGCATCTGGGTCTCCGCTTCCGGCATCGCCACCGTGGCGCCGGGGAACCCCTACCCCCCCGCTCCCCCACCCCGGGGACCATCATTTCGAGTGGGAACGGGGACGGGTCCTGGAATCCCTCCAGATCGTGATGGTGACTGCGGGCGAGGGACTCCTCGAAACCCGGCAGACCGGCGCGAAGCGGATCGCCGCAAGGAGCGTCATCCTCCTTCGCCCCGGGGTATGGCACCGCTACAAGCCCGAACCGGAGACGGGCTGGAGGGAAAGCTGGATCGAGATGCGGGGGCGGGTGGTCACGGATCTCCTGCAATCCGGAACCATTCCCGACGGCCCCCTGCTCCGTGGAAGCCGGCTCACGTCGCTTCTCGAGGAACTCCTTGAGACGATCCACAGGAGGACGGGCGCGGAAATCCCCACCCACCGGCCGGAACTCTCTGCGGAGGCACTCAGGATGCTGGCGCTCCTCTGCGGCATGGAGGCGAAGGAACCCGCGGGGGAGACCCTCCGCGCGGCCGTCACGCGGGCCGAACACCACCTGGCCGAACACCACGCCGAATCCCTCGACATGCAGGATATGGCAAGGATGCTCGGGGTCTCTTACTCGAGCTTTCGCCGCACCTTCCGGAAAGAGACAGGCCTCTCCCCCTGGCAGTATCTCATGAGCGTCCGCCTGAACCGTGCGCGCCGACTGCTCTCCTCACGGGGAACCAAGCTCGAGTCAGTCGCGGCCGCCGTCGGATTCAGCTCCGCCTTTCACCTCTCGGCAGCGTTTAAAAAAGCCTACGGAGTTTCCCCCGGCAACTGGAGAAAGCAGGACCGATAACTCGGGTTAGCTGCCATTTTGCGCATCAGGGTGCATCTTTTTCGTACAACCGGTCCCGAGGAACGAAAACGCACCCACCCTTTGGATGCAGGCCAAGGCGCGCGAGGGGGAGTTGCTACCGCTATCGGATGATGGAGACGCCGCATGAAGATTTTTGCATACAGCTAGTGTATCGCTCGTGAGATCCTGCTTGTCTGATCGAGTTCCCCGGAGCAATCCTAGGTACCTATGTCCTACACGCTTCCCGCACTTCCCTACGCCTTCACGGCACTCGAACCGCACATCGACGCACGCACGATGGAGATCCATCACGACAAGCATCACGCTGCTTATATCAACAACCTCAACAACGCCCTCAAGGATCATCCCGAGCTTGCCGCCAAGCCGGTGAATGAACTGATCGCAGATCTCTCCGCGGTTCCCGAGGCAATCCGCCCGGCCGTCCGCAACAACGGAGGCGGTCACTCCAACCACACCTTCTTCTGGGAGATCATGGGACCAGGCAAGGGTGGAGCACCTGTCGGCAAACTTGCCGAGGCCATCACCAAGGCCTTCGGCAGCTTTGACGAGTTCAAGGCCAAGTTCGAAGAGGCCGGTGTCAAACGATTCGGCAGCGGATTCGCCTGGCTTATCGTGAATAAACAGGGACAGCTGGAGATCATCTCCTTGCCCAACCAGGACAGCCCCTACATGGATGGTAACAAGCCAGTGATCGCCAACGACGTCTGGGAGCATGCCTATTACCTGCACTACCAGAACCGCCGCCCCGATTATCTCAAGGCTTGGTGGAACGTGGTCAACTGGGATCACGCCGAGCAGAACTATCAGACCGCGTTGAAGTAGTTCCTTTTGGGCCATGGCGTCGTTGCTGCGCGCTCGCCGTAGGTTTTGCTACGGCATCGCTTGCGACGCCTAGCCCTGAACTAAAATCAACACCTCCAGAAAGCCCCGCGACCTGCAAAGGCACGGGGCTTTTTTGTGTAAGGAGGATGCATAATGCATTTTCCCGCAGCCGTAACAAATCAGCGACTGGCGAACACATAGCCGTGGGAACGGCTTGGGTAGACTGAACGAAAGTTCAGCCCGCAAGGGTGAGCCGAGCAGGCGCGAGCGAATCAAAGCTGATAGGACTGCGAAGCAGCCCCGGTAGGGGCGAGTGGCTTGGGAAAGCCCGAGTTCAAATGCGTAGCAACGGCCGGGCAAGCAAGCGCAGAGCAACTGTGGTTTTTAGCAAGGTGCGAGTTGTGATTTTTTGATGAGGCATTGGAGGTGGATGAGGAGCTTGCGCATGGCCGCGACGATGGCGCATTTGTAGGGTTTGCCCCTGTCTCGAAGTCCTTGGACATAGGCGGCGATC
>CANKJN010000062.1 GCA_947482345.1 Spartobacteria bacterium | reverse complement strand
AAGTTCTTCAGCCAGAAAGTTACGCTGCTTCAGACCTACAAGGTCGCCAAGGTAGGATCAAAGAGTAGCGCCCGATGGAGCGGAGGAGGGCGGAAACCTGAAACCTGAAACCTGAAACCTGAAAGGCTGAAGGCTGAAAGAGGAAGGCGGAAGGGCTGAACCAAGCACCTGGGTAGGTGTGCGGCAGATCAACACGAACGCGGCACCCCTCTTTGCGATCGTTGCGTCCTTTGCGTGAAACTCATTCCGTGTCTTTTCCGGAACATTTCCCCTCTCCCAATAGCGAAGAGCCACTTTTTAACTCTTTTAACGCCGCCTCCCATGATCTCAGGAATTCCCAATGCAAATTCTGGGTTCAAAAGAGGCTTTTGGAAGTCGCGATGCCGCGCTCGGCGCGCGAGCCAAGCTGTAGTGAACTACTGCGAGCAAGCAGCAACAACGCGCGGCGCCCGAATCCCAAGGTTCACTTACGGACACGGAGAATGTGGGCGATACGGCGCGAGGGATCGAAGGAGACGAAATTCCGCACTCCCCTCCACGAGAAGACTTCCCCGGTGAGCAGATCCTCGACCTGGTAGGGCGAGTCGGGTGAAAGTCCGAGATCGCCTGTCGGGACGTCGATCCATCCCCCCTGCCCGTTGCGGAAGTCGGTGGTGACGATCACGAGAATCTGGTTGGAGCCATCCTGCGACCATTTGCGATAGCATAGGAGGGCGGGGTTGTCCGCGCGAAAGAAGGCGAGGTTGTTGGTCTGCTGGAGCGCGGCATTCTCCCGGCGGATGGCATTGAGCCGGGTGATGAGCGGCTTGATGTTGCCCGGGGCGTTCCAGTCGCGCTGCTTGTACTGGTACTTCTCGGAGTCGAGGTACTCCTCGCGTCCGGGCAGGGCGGCATTCTCGCAGAGCTCGAAGCCGCTGTAGATGCCGTAGACTCCGCTCAGGGTCGTGGCGAGCACCGCACGGATCATGAAGGCGGGGCGTCCTCCCTCCTGGAGGTAGACGGACAGGATGTCGGGGGTGTTGGGAAAAAGATTCGGCCGGAAATACTCCCTCATCGGGGTCCGGGTCAGCTCGGTGAAGTATTCCTCGATCTCGGCAGGTGAGTTGCGCCAGGTGAAGTAGGTGTAGCTCTGCGTGAAGCCGACCTTGGCAAGGGAGCGCATCATCTTGGGCCGGGTAAAGGCCTCGCTCAGGAAGATGACATCGGGGAACTTCGCCTGCACTTCGGCGATCGCCCACTCCCAGAAGGCAACCGGCTTGGTATGGGGGTTGTCGACGCGAAAAATGCGCACACCCATCCCCGCCCAGAAGAGCAGGACGTCGCGAAGCTCCTCCCAGAGGGCCTTCCAGCCGGCGTTGTGATAATCGAGCGGGTAGACGTCCTCGTATTTCTTCGGGGGGTTCTCCGCATACTTGATGGTGCCGTCGGGACGGTGGAAGAACCACTCGGGATGATCCTTCACGTAGGGGTGATCGGGTGAGCAGTTCAGAGCGAAGTCGAGGGCGACCTCCATGCCGCGAGCCCTGATCTCGCCGAGCAGCCATTCGAAGTCGGCCATGGTGCCGAGCTCCGGCTCGACCTCGCAATGCCCTCCGGCGGGACCGCCGATGGCGTAGGGGACGCCCGGTTCGCCGGGCTTGCAGGTGAGGGAATTGTTCGCCCCCTTGCGGGCGGTGATGCCGATCGGGTGAATCGGCGGGAAGTAGATGACGTCGAAGCCCATCGCCTTGGCGTCGTCCACCCGACCGAGGCAGTCGCGGAAGGTGGAGCCGCTACCGGCCTTCCCCTCGGCGGAGCGGGGAAAGAACTCATACCAGGCGGCGAAGGCCGCACCCTTCCTGTCGACGCGCACTTTCTGGGAAGGGGCGCAGGTGGTCGAGAGCGAGCGGTCGGGCCACTGCCCCATGAGGGTGATCAACTCCGCATCGGAGGCCGCGGCGACCAGGGAGGCTGGATCGGGCGCTTCCTCGAGGCGGTCGGCATGCGAGGAGAGCTTCTTTGCCGCGGCGTTCTTGCCGGCACGTCCGGCGGCGGCACGCACGAGAGCGGCACCCTCCAGGGTCTCCGAGGGAAGGGATGTGGCGCCACCCCTGACCTTTTTGCCGATCTCCTCGACCCATGAGCCGAAGGCATCCCCCCACGACTCGATGGTCCACTCGGTGAAGCCGACGGGACCGGCGGGAAAGCTTCCCCTCCAGCGATCCTCTTCGATGGGGGTCATCGGGGCCTCCTGCCATTTCTTCGCGCCCGCAGCGCGCCACTTCACCACGGCAAGGACGACATCGTGCCCCTCCTTGAAGATATCGGCATAGACGGTGACTTCCTCACCGGGAGTACGCTTGATCGGATACTTTCCATCCTCGATCCGGGGCCAGAGATTCTCGATGACGACGGTGGGGAAGAGGGAGGACATGAAAAAAGTATGAAGGATGAGGGATGAATTATGAGGAAATTATTAATCAGGAAATCAGGAAAAGGGGATCAATCTTGGGGATTTTTGAACCACGTAGAAAAACAGCCGAGGGCCATCCGAGGCAAAGAGGGGGATCGGCAATGGGCTATAGGTGATCGGATGAAAGCCCAGCATCTTCAACCACCGATGACGATCCAACGCCCATCTCCAGACTTACCATCCCTTTCATCCCTTGCATCCCTGTGAGTCTTTCAGGTTTTTCAGCCCCTCCTCCAGCTCTTTGAGACGGTCGTCGGGGTGGAGATTCGCAAGGGCTTCGCGCAACCGGATGAGCGCGGGTGCGACATGGGCACGGAAGGAGGGTTTGCCCCGGTGGATGCTCAGGAAGCCGTAGGCCCCGAGCGCCTGCATGAGACGCTGGGCGGCGCACTGCCAGAAGACCCGGTCAAATTCCCCGCAAACATCGATGCCCGCGCCGCTCAGGATCCGCTTGTAGTAATCGAGCAGGTGATCGCGCTCCCCAGCTGCGATGACGACGTAGGGATCGCAGAGGAGCGAGGCGAGATCGTACTGGGCAAGTCCGGGGCGCATTCCCTGAAAGTCGATGAATGCCGCATCACCGCCGCGGATGAGGATGTTCTGCGACTGGAAATCGCGGTGAACCAGTTGGCGGGGCCGGGCGGCCAGGCCCTGGGCCAGACGCTTCATCCGCGGGGAATCCAAAAGGGCCTCACGCTTCTCCCGGGAGGTGTCGAAGAGATCTCCCAGGCAATGGGAAACGAAATACTCCTGCTCCCAGCGGTAGAGTCTCTCGTCGAAAGCCAGCTGGAGATGAAGCCCCTCGACATTGGCATCTCCGCAGGGAATCCGATGGAGCAGCACGATCCCGCGGAGCACCGACTCGTAGAGTGGGCGGCGGACTTCCCAGGATTCGTTGCGCGTGGCCCAGAGATCCTGCTCACCGAGATCCTCGAGCCAGAGGAGACCCTCGCCGTCGGATGTGGCCAGGACCTTGGGAACGGGCACGCCGTGGGAGGAGAGGAATCCCGCCAGCGCGGCGTAGTGCCTGTTCTCCTCCTTCTCGCCGAGGTCGCGCACAAGGATCGCGGAGCGGCGCGGTGCGGTGCCGTTCCCGGAAAAGACCCGGTAAAAGAAGCGGCTGGAGCCTCCCTTCTCGATCGGGCTCAACCCTTCCGGGGTGAATCCCGGCAGGGCGGCGGCGGTTTTTTGAAGCAAGAGGTCTTCCGTCATCACAAGACCTCCCCCTTCAAATCACCCGAGACCGGAGCAATCCCGCTGACGATGCATCCCTCGAGGCGGGATCCCGGCGCGATGACAGCCCCCGGCCAGAGGATAGAGTCGCGGATCAAGGCCCCCTCCCCGATCGTGGCCCCGCGTCCGACGGAGACCATCCCCTCCAGCGAGACTCCGGATCCTATCCGCGCCCCGGGATCGACGGCACACGGCCAGAGCGGATCGGTGATGTAGGAGGGGCGGTTGGCAGGATCGGCAAGCAACCGGTGGGCCTCCAGATAGGTGGAGGGTTGCCCGAGGTCGTGCCAGAGCTTTCCGTTCCGCCCGTTGCAGAGCAGTCCGCAAACGCGCTCACCGGCCCGCATCGCCGTGATGAGCGACTTGATGATCGAGGAGGGGCCTTCCGGTGGGATCCATCGGAAGATTTCAGGCTCAAAGACCGCGATCCCACAATAAACGGCAAGCTCTCCGAGGGATTCGTCGGCACCGAGATCTCCCCGAATATCGAGGATGCGCCCCGAGGAGGGATCGATCAGGACATTGGCCGGACCACCCATCGACCCGGGCCGCAGTAGCATGGTGGCAAGCGCCCCGGAGGATGCATGACGAGCTAGCAGGTCGGCAAGGGGAAGATCCGCCAGGATGTCGCCGTTGTAGAGCAGGAAGGTCGATTCACCCAGGGCGCTGCGGGCATTGCGAATGCCGCCTCCCGTCTCCAGCAGGAGAGGTTCGTGGAAGATGCTCAGCGGGCGATCCCGGTAGGAAGGGTCGGCTCCGAATGCCTCGGCAAAGGCGCCGGGCAGATGATGGGTATTGAGGGCGAGCGACCCGACCCCCGCTGCAATCAGGCTGTCGAGCGCGAAGGTGAGGAGAGGCTTGTGGAAGACCGGAACCAAGGGCTTGGGCAGGAGATCCGTCAGCGGGCGCAACCGCGTTCCAAGGCCCGCCGCAAGGACGAAAGCGGCGGGGGCGCTCATGCCGTGGCCTTCCTCTCGACAAGACGAAGGATCGAGTCGGCGGCAAAAGCGGCGCCGAATCCGTTGTCGATGTTCACGACGGTCACACCGCTGGCGCAGCTGTTGACCATGCCTAGCAGCGCGGTGAGCCCCTGGAAATGCGCCCCGTAGCCGATGCTGGTGGGGACGGCGATGACGGGAATCTCCACAAGGCCGGCCACGGCACTGGGAAGGGCCCCCTCCATTCCGGCGACGACAACCAGGACGCTGCAGGAACGGATACGGTCCAATTCTGCGAAGAGGCGGTGGATGCCGGCCACGCCGACGTCATGGATCCGCTCCACGGCCCTTCCGAAGGATTCCAAGGTGACCGCTGCCTCCTCGGCTACGGCAATGTCGCTGGTCCCGGCGGAAAGGACTCCGACCGGCGAGGAGGAACTCTTTTGGGGGGGAGTGCCCAGGGTGAGGCATCGGCTGCGGGGATGGTAGACAGCTTCGGGCAGGAGCGCCTTCACCCTGTCCGCGAACTCGGGCGCGACCCTGGTGGCCAGAACGTGCCCCTCACGGGCGTGGATGACGGAGGCGATGCCGGCGATCTCCTCGGCGGTCTTGCCCTGTCCGAAGATCACCTCGGCTCGACCGCACCGGTCGCGACGGGCCGAATCGACCCGGGCAAACCCGAGATCGACGACGCCTTCGCCGGAAGCCGCCTCACCGTTACCCATGGGACGGGGCCTCCTTGGCCTCGTGCGGCGTGAAGTAATAGCGCATCGGAACCATCCCGCTCTGGCGGAAACCGTGATGCTCATAGAACTCGCGCGGGCGGTTCTCCATCTTGTCGGTGAGGAGCGTGATGCGAAGGAACCCCTTGCTGCGCGCGTAGTCGAGAGCATGCTCGAGCAGTCGCCCGCCGTAGCCCTGCCCACGGTGGTCGGAGTGGACCACGAGATCCTCAAGAATGAGCACGAATCCCCCCTCGGCCGTGCTGATGGTGATGAGAAGGTTGATCATGCCGATGATCCTCGCTCCGCTACGGAGCACGAAGATGCGACCACGGCTCGGTTGCTCCAGGATCAGCTGCAGACCGCGCATCTGCTTCTCCCTGTTGGGGATGAAGTCGGCCTCGTGGGAAAAGAGGTCGTAGAGCAGATCAGCAAGCTGGGGCAGATCGTCGAGAGTCGCCGGTTCGATGTGGAGTTTTTCGGGCATCGCTACGGGAAAGAATGAAGGAAAAATGAAAAATGAAAAAGAAGGTTCTTTGCCTTTTGCCCTCGACTGTCGGCCACCCTGACTACTGCCCCCGACGTTCGAATCGTCCCTCGCCTCATCGGTTTTCAGATTTTCAGCTCTTCGCTATTGGGAGAGGGAAAATGTTCCAAAAAGGCATCGAATGAGTTTCACGCAAAGGGACGCAACGATCGCAAAGGGGTGCCGCCCCGTTGGGGCTACGACTGAGTCGTAGTCTATTATCTGTCGATCCGCCCGGATCAGACATTTGACGCCACTTCCTCCCGGAAGCCGTGGCGCCCTCCGGGTCCCGCATACGCGGGATCTTCCGCGCCGCTCCCCAGCGGCTTGGTTGACGGGCACTTGCCTCCCGGCAAGCGGTGCCGCCCTTTTAGGGCTGCGATTCAATCGCACTCTTATACGCTGCGGCTTGGTTGGTACAGGTTCAGGACATGGGTAACACAATAGGTTCAGGACATAGGTAACACCTTGGGACTCTTACTGGCAGGGTAAGAGACTATGCCGTGGCAACACCTAGACCTGATGAGCCAGAGAACCGAGTTCGCGCTTCGAGCGCTTCAAACAGAAAACTTTCGAGCCTTGTGCCGGGAGTACGGGATCAGCCCGCGAGTAGGCTACAAGTGGAAGAACCGCCTTCTTGAAGAGGGGATGGGGAGGATGGAGGAGCGCAGTCGTCGCCCCAAGACCACTCCCCAAGAACTCAATGAGGATATCGTCTGCGAGATGGTGAAGTTGCGGATGAAGCACATGCACTGGGTAGCACGCAAGTTGCAGGAGATTTACCGAATTTTCGACCCTGATTGTAACGCGAACTCGGAAATTGAGCGGAGCGATTTAAAACCATCTCCTGACCTCGATCAGAACTGTGGCTCCCACGGGGCGAGCCTTGGGAGCGTGGAATGGGAAAAGCTGAACCAAACCGACGGGAATCGCCGCGGCAATTCAACTTTTTCCCCTTTCCTCCCATAGCCCACCCTTGCCGGGCAAACATCCCCGAACTAATCTCTGAAGATGTCCCAGACGCCCTTCGTCCACCTGCACGTCCATAGCGAGTATTCGCTCCTGGACGGAGCCATCAGGATGGAGCAACTCGTGGGGAAGGCGGCCGAGTTCGGCATGCCGGCGATCGCCCTGACAGACCATGGAAATCTCTTCGGCACGGTCGAGTTCTACCAGGCCGCCGAGAAAGCGAAGGTGAAACCGATCATCGGGTGCGAGATCTACGTCGCCCCCGGTTCGATGCACGAGAAGAAGACGACCAACGGAGGGAAGGATGTGGCTTTCCACATGACTCTCCTCGCCTCCGATGACGAGGGATACCGCAACCTGGTCAAGCTGAGCACGGCCGCCCATCTTGACGGCTTTTATTACAAGCCGCGCGTCGACCGGGAATTTCTCACCCGTCACAGCAAGGGGCTGATCGCGTTGAGCGGTTGCCTCAAGGGGGAGGTCAACATGGCCTTGAGCGCGGGTCAGGAGGCGAAGGCCCTCGAGAATGCCGCCGCTTACCGGGACATCTTCGGAAAGGAAAACTTCTTCATCGAACTGGCGGATCACGGGATCGAACAGCAGAGGCGCAACCGCTCGGGACTGATCGACATTGCCGGCAACCTCGGACTCGGGCTGGTCGCCACGAACGACGTCCACTTCCTCGAACGGGCCCACCACGAGGCCCATGACGTCATGATCTGCATCGGCACCGGGGCCATGATCCACGACGAGAAGAGGATGCGCTACGTCCCCGAACTCTACCTCAAGAGCGGCGAGGAGATGGCGGCCCTTTTTGCGGACCGCCCCGACGCGATCTCCAATACCCTCGCCATCGCGGAACGCTGCAATGCGAAGCTCGAGTTTGGGAAGTCGAAGTATCCTGACTATCTCCCCCCCGAAGGGAAGACCCGCGAGGGATACCTCCGCGAACTCTGCGAGGAGGGGTTACGCCGCCGCTACGGCGAGCGCGCCATGGAGGATACCGCCATCAGGGAACGCTTTGAGTTCGAGCTCTCGGTGCTCTACAAGACCGGTTTCACCAGCTACTTCCTGATCGTCTGGGACTTCATCAACTACGCCAAGAGTCAGGGAATTCCCGTGGGCCCCGGCCGCGGATCGGCGGCCGGATCACTCATCGCCTACGTCCTGGGGATCACCGACCTTGATCCCCTTCGATACGGTCTGCTCTTCGAGCGCTTCCTCAATCCCGACCGTATCAGCCCGCCGGATATCGATGTCGACTTCTGCCAGAACCGCCGCGGCGAGGTCATCGAGTATGTCCGCAGGAAATACGGCACGATGGCCGTCTCCCAGATCATCACCTTCGGCACACTCGGCGCAAAGAGCGTCGTCCGCGATGTCGGCCGCGTCCTCGGATGGAGCTACGGCGACGCCGACCGCATCGCCAAGATGATCCCCAACGAGCTCGACATCACCCTCGCCTCCCGCGCCAAGAAGGGCGAGGTGAAGCCCGGGGCCATCGACAAGAACCCCGAGCTGAAGAAGGCCGTCGACGAGGAACCGTCGACCGCGCAGCTCTGGGGCTACGCCACCATCCTCGAGGGACTTTCCCGCAACAGCGGAGTCCACGCCGCCGGAGTCGTCATCGCGGACCGCGACCTCTCCGAGTACATCCCCCTCACCCGCGCCAACGACGGCAACATCGTCAGCCAGTATTCGATGGCCCCCCTCACCGACCTGGGGCTCCTCAAGATGGACTTCCTGGGTCTCAAGACCCTCACCGTCATCGATGACGCGGTGAAACTGATCAGGCGCCACGCGCCGGACTTCGACATTTCGAACATTCCTATGGATGACAAGGCGACCTTCGACCTGCTCAATAGGGGTGAATCGGTCGGCGTCTTCCAGATGGAGTCCGGTGGCATGACCGCCACCGCCAAGCGCTTCCAGATCGAGCACTTCACCGACATCATCGCTCTGATCGCCCTCTACCGCCCGGGCCCGATGCAGTTCATCGACGACTACGTCGAGCGCAAGAAGGGTCGGAAGAAGATCGAGTACGCCCACCCGCTCCTCGAGAAAATCTGCTCGGAGACCTACGGCATCATCGTCTACCAGGAGCAGGTGCAGCAGGCGGCAAGTGCCCTGGCCGGTTACACGCTCGGCCAGGCCGACCTGCTCCGCCGCGCCATGGGAAAGAAGGATGTCGAGAAGATGGCCAAGGAGCGCGAGACCTTCGTCGAAGGCTGCGCCAAGGTGAACCAGATCCCGGCCAAGCAGGCCAACGCGATCTTCGACTTTCTGGAGAAGTTCGCGCAGTACGGCTTCAACAAGAGCCACAGCGCCGCCTACGGCCTCCTCTCCTACCAGACCGCTTACCTCAAGGCGAACCACCCCGTCGAGTTCATGGCGGGTCTCCTCGGCAACGAAATCAACAACACCGACAAGATTGCGGTCTTTGTCACCGAGTGCGCGCGGATGGGGATCTCCATCCTCCCTCCGGACGTCAACCGGAGCGCCCTGACCTTCCTTCCCGAGGAGTTGCCCGGCGGAAGGGCCATCCGCTTCGGGCTCGCCGCCATCAAGAACGTCGGCGAAGCGGCCATGGCCACCGCCATCGCCGACCGTGAGGCCAACGGCCCCTTCAAGTCGCTGGAGGATTTCTGCTCGCGGCTGGATTCCAAGACGGTCAACAAGAAGATCCTCGAAAGCCTCGTCAAGGCGGGGGCCTTCGACTGGGGTGGCCGCCACCGCGCCGCCCTCGACGCCGCGATCGAGCCTGCCATCGGGGCGGCCGCGTCCGTTCAGAAGGACCGGGCCAGCGGACAGGTCTCGCTCTTCGACTCCTTCGCCGATCTCGCCCCCGCACCCGCGCCCAAGGGAGACAAGAACGAAGAGAGTATCGAACGCTGGACACGATCGGAGCAACTCGCCCACGAGAAGGAACTCCTCGGATTCTACGTCACCGGCCACCCGCTGGACGACTACCGCGGCAGCATCGAGGCCGGGAAATACGATTCCGTGACCGATGCCCTGGCGATGACCGAGAAGGGAAGCGTCCGGCTGGCGGGACTCCTCTCCACCGTCGAAAAACGCTTCACCAAGAAGGATGGCCGCCCCTTCGGCGTGATGACCTTCGAGGATGACAGCGGCACCCTCGAGTTCACCGCTTGGGACGAGTCCTTCACCAAGCATGAGGAGATCCTCAAGGCCGGCACCGTCATTTCCTGCACCGTCCGGGTCACCCCCAACGATGGCTCCATCAGGGCCAACGCCAGCGACTTCAAGGCCCTCGCTCCCAAGCCTTCAAAAAAACCGCTTCGACTTCGCATCGACCGCACCGCCCTCAGCGAAACGGATCTCCCCAAGATCATCGAAGCCATCGGAAAGAACCCGGGAAAACGCTCCCTCATCCTGGAAATCATCACCCCATCCGGAACAACCTTCCCGCTTCAACTCGGGGAGGAGTTCGCCTTCGGGGATGAACAGAAGCTGAGGGTAGCCCTGGAACCATGGCTGAAACGGTAGTGCGCGTCTGGTTCAAGCGGGTACTCACCTTTTTTCTTTACGGGAAAACAAAGGAACAGTGTTTACCTACTGATTCGACCTACCCACTCTTGTTCATGCTTTCCTGCGTTCCCGATTGATGAACTACTTCAGTCAGCATTCATCCTCTCTGAGTGAGGAGAAGGCAGCACCCAGATAATCGATGACCGACGTGGCGGTGAGTGATTCCTGCGAATCGACGCCGTTGAAGACGGCGATCTCCGCAGCACGACCACAGAGCCATGCCCCCAGCAGCGCGGCGTCACGCGGTGATTTTCCAGCACCCAGCAGCGCGGCACAGACACCGGTGAGAACATCCCCCATGCCGCCGCTTCCCATCCCGGGATTACCAGTCTGGTTGAATACGGGAGGATACCCTTCTTGGGCGATGATGGTTCTGGCTCCCTTGAGCAAAAGGGTCACCGGATAATGCTTCGCGAAATCGACCGCCCACTCACGGCGCATACGCGCAGCTTGTGGAAAGAGCCGCTTCATCTCCCCGGGATGTGGAGTCAGGAGACGCGGTCCGGCACATGCGCCCAGTAACGAGGGATCGAATGCAACGGCATTGAGAGCATCCGCATCGACCACGCAGGGGATCGGCGCGATGGAAACCAATTCACGGATTTCCCTGTCATGTTCCCGGCCAAGCCCGGGACCGATTGCCAGGACATCATGACGCTCCCGGAGCACCTCGCCGTAGGAATCCACCTTGCTCACCATCACTTCGGGAATGCAGGTTGATGCGAGGAGATCGTGGCATTCTGCCGTCGTGTAGAGCGTGACGAGTCCACCGCCGGCATGGACCGCGGCGGCGGAACAAAGACGGGCGGCTCCAATGAATCCAGGGGAACCGGCCACAATGCCGATCCGGCCGTAGTTACCCTTATGGGTATCGAAATCACGAACCGGAAGAAGTGATCTCAATTCATGTGCCGTGGAGAGCAAAGCAGGATCACCTTCTGTGAATGAGATTCCCGGCAGGGGCACCAGTGCCAACCTCCCGGCCACGGCGGTAGCTGAATCAGCCACAAGACCAATCTTCACCGCGCCAAGCGTCACCGTGAGATCGGCCTGCACGCACGGCTTGGCAACGGAACCCGTGGTGGCATCAAGCCCTGAGGGAAGATCGACCGCCACAGTGAAGCCTCCCTGCTCGCGACGGATAAGGTTCATTCCGGCAATCCGATCCGCCACCACGCCCCGAGGAGTTCCTGTGGCACCTATTCCGAGAAGACCGTCCAGAATCAGAAGCGTGCCGCGAACTTGGGAAAGATCGATCCCGCATTCAATATCCTGGAGAAGTTTGAAATGACGGAAAGTCAAAGGAGCCAACTCCTCCGGCGAAAAAGGGCATTGAATCTGCACCCTCCATCCGAAAGAACGAAGATGCCGCGCCGCAACCAGCGCATCGCCGCCGTTGTGCCCCTTGCCGCAGTACACCAGAAGGGTCCCGGGATTCGGGAAGAATTGTCTGATGCATCGTGCGATCCCCTCTCCCGCAATTTCCATCAATCCTTCCGGAGTATCTCCCCGCGAGAATGCGGCCTGCTCGGCTTCTTTCATCTGTTGGCCTGTTAGGAGCATGAAGTAAGGTTAAGCCCGAACTCAGACATTGGGTATAGTGATTTGACATAATCTACTGACCGCTAAGAAGTATTTGCCTCGCTCGCTCCCGCTCGTCTCGCCCTGACGGGCTGCACTTCTTGCAGGCTCACCAGCCCTTTCCCAAGGGCATGGGGTGCCTCGCTCGCTCCCGCTCGTCTCGCCCTGACGGGCTGCACTTCTTGCAGGCTCACCAGCCCTTTCCCAACCTCGATTAGATTCATCCTTTTTCATTTTTCATTCTGCCTTCATCCTTTCGGCCTCATGCTTCGCCGTCTCGCATCCCTTCCCGTGGTGTTGCTGTGCGTGGTGACGATCACGTTCTTCCTGATGCGCCTCTCGCCGGGGGGGCCCTTCGATTCGGAGCGGAAGCTGCCAGCCGCGATCGAGAAGCAGCTTCTCGCGAAGTACAAACTCGATGGGACTCTCCTGGAGCAATACTCCGGCTACCTGAAGGATCTCCTGCACGGTGACCTGCGTCTCTCGACGAAATACCGCAACCGCTCGGTCAACGAAATCCTCGCCCAGACCCTTCCGGTCACGCTCACCCTGGGAGCAACCGCGCTGCTGATCGCCATCACGGCGGGTGTCTGGCTGGGAGCCTTCGCCGCGGCGCGACCAGGAACCGTTGCGGAGGGGGGCGCCTTGGCTGCCATGCTTCTAGCCATCTCCCTCCCCTCCTTCGTGCTGGGACCGCTTCTCATCCTGATCTTCTCGATCAAGCTGGCATGGCTTCCCGTCGGTGGTTGGGGAACTCCCATCCAGCTTCTCCTTCCAGCCGTCACGTTGGCGATTCCCTACGCCGCAGTGATCGCCCGCCTCCTGCATGACAGCCTCAGGGAAACACTGGCCGAAGATTTCGTCCGCACGGCTCGTGCGAAGGGATTGACCGAACGCGCCGTGGTCTACCGGCATGCCCTCCGCGTCGCGATCCTGCCCGTCGTCTCCTACCTGGGTCCGCTCGCCGCGAACCTCCTCACTGGATCCATTGTCGTGGAGACGATCTTCCATATTCCGGGAGCGGGGGGATTCTTCGTGAATTCGATCCTTAACCGCGACGGATTCCTTCTTGGCGGTGTGGTCATCGTCTACTGCGTGCTGCTGATGCTCTTCAACCTGCTGGTGGATCTCTCCTACCGCTTCCTCGACCGCAGGATAAGGGAATGATGAAAACCTTCACCGGATCTGCAAAGGTGGCCGCCCTTGTGCTTGCGGGCATGGGGCTCCTTGTTCTCGCGGGACCCCTGGCGCTCCCGGATTCCCACCGACTCCCCTCTCCACTCACCTACGCCGCGCCGAGCATCGCCCATCCCTGCGGTACCGACATGAACGGCCGGGATCTGCTCCTGAGGATCATGGAAGGAGGACGAATCTCCCTGCTGGTCGGCATCTGCGGCGCGGCCATCAGCCTCTTCATCGGAACCACCTACGGGCTGATCGCGGGATCCGCGGGTCGCGGCACCGACAATGCGATGATGCGCCTGGTCGATGTCCTCTATTCAGTGCCCCGGCTGATCTTCATCCTCATCTTCATCAATGCCTTCAACGAGCGCCTCCAGCTTGCCGCGAACAGTCAAGGATGGGAGTGGCTCGTGGGCTCTTCGCGACTTGTCATCCTGATCCTGAGCCTCGGCGTGATCGAATGGCTCACCATGGCAAGGATCGTCCGGGGCCAGACGCTCACCCTGCGGGAACGCTCCTATGTGGCCGCGGCCCGCGTGCTCGGCGAGGGATACTGGACCATCCTTCGGAAACATATCCTTCCGAATCTGGCCGGAATCATCCTCGTCTACCTGACGCTGGCCATCCCCTCGGTCATCATCGACGAGGCTTTCCTGAGTTTTCTCGGACTCGGCGTTCAGGCACCCCAGTCGAGCTGGGGATCACTCCTTGCCGAGGGGGCGGCCTCGATCAATCCACTCAAGGGAGCCTGGTGGATGCTTCTCTTTCCCTCACTGGCACTGCTGAGCACCCTTCTCGCCCTCTACAGCCTCGGCGACGCCATGCGTCGTTCTCTTTCGTCAAAGAATCATTGAAGATCTCGCGCAGAGACGCAGAGACGCAGAGTAAAATGCAAAACAAAAACTATTAACCTCCCCGCGCCTCTGCTCTGCGGGAGTAATTCCCTTACTTCTAGCTCTATGAAACAGCCTAAAACGGGAGAATCTCGGAACGGCTGTGTTAAGTTTTTTTCATTCTTCATTCTTCATTTTGCCTTTCCACTTAAACGATGCACGATAGGGGCATGAGTGAAGCCGCAGCACGATCCATCGTGGAGCGCCTGCGTGCCAAGGGATTCGAGGCGCTCTATGCGGGAGGCTGCGTCCGCGACCAACTCCTCGGCCTGACTCCCCACGATTACGACGTCGCCACCAACGCCCGCCCGGAACAGGTCGAGGCCCTCTTCCCGAGGACGGTTCCCGTGGGGGTCCAGTTCGGCGTTATCATTGTCCTGGAGCAGGGAGCGGAGATCCAGGTGGCCACTTTCCGCGGCGATGGAGCCTACCACGACGGGCGTCATCCCGAGAGCGTCCGCTACACCGACGCCGAGGGTGACTCGCGACGGCGCGACTTCACGGTGAACGGTCTCTTCTTCGATCCGATCGAGGAACGGATCCTGGACTTCGTGGAAGGACGCCGGGATCTCGAGTCGCGTCTTCTCCG
>CANKJN010000061.1 GCA_947482345.1 Spartobacteria bacterium | reverse complement strand
GCCTCAAAATCGTGAACTTGCCTACCGATGGGCGGGGTTGTTTTTGCATATCCCTGCCATGTGGCAGGTTAAAATCTCCCCGTCCATCACCACTTTATCCCAACCACTTTTACCTTCCACTTGCCTCCTCTATGGGATGGCTGTGTTTTCATTTCCAGAAATCATTCCACACTAGGTAGGTCGTAGAGCGTCCTACCCCCAAAGATATTTTGCAATCTTCTGTAGTACCTCTACCCTCCTCCCCATGCCAAAAAGACGCGATGGGGTAATGACGATCAGGATCTCCTCAGATGATAAGGAGAGGCTTCTCAAAATTGCAGAAATCGCAGATCTCACCCTCAGCGATGTGGTGGTCATAGCCACTAGGGACTACGTCCGGGCCAACCCGATAAAGGCCAAGAAAGCCAACCGCTAAGAGGAAATAGCGGCAATCGGCCATCTGCTCATTTCTGCATAGGTTAGGGACCTGCACCAACCCTGTGCATCCTGTGCATTTTGCGGCTATGAATCAGTTGAATCCGCTCTAGCCCACTGGCTTAGCATAGACTCAGAGTTCCACCGCAGCTCCCAGTAGATTCACAACCACATCCCCTCCCATTCCTTGGGCAATCTGGAGGGCCGTTTTGGGCGCCGAAGGCTTCTTCCCATCGGGCAGGGTGAGTCCCAAGCTCTCGTCTATTCCCATAGGAAGGGGGGGCAACTCCGCGCGTTTCAGGCCTTCGACAAGCAGTGCAGCCTCGAGTAATCCCGAAGCTGAAAGTGCATGACCCGTGATTCCCTTGAAGGCACTGACCCAAGGCATCCGCTCACCGAAGAGGCGTTGGATCACCTGAGCCTCCACCGAGTCGTAACGAGTCGTTCCTGTCGCATGAAGGGAGATCCAGTCTGGAATGGAAGAAGGCAACTCCCCGAGAACATCCCTTATTAAATTCTCAAGGGTGGATCCGGCGGGGTCCGGAGCCTGCAGATGATAAGACTCGTTGAGGCATCCACCACCGAGCCATTCGGCAAGGGGAACCGCTCCACGCTTCGTCGCATGGGACTCACCCTCCAGAATCAGGCAGGCAGCTCCCTCCGCCGGAATCATGCCGGATCTACCCGGAGTGAGCGGTGTGGAAGCGGCATCCCTGGCGACACTTCCATTACGACCCAAGGCCCTGCCGACCAATTCGGAAGGGTAAGGATCGGCGGCAACGGCAACAACCAGATCGGCCATCCCTCCGCGGATCATCGAACCCGCCATCCAGAGAATCTGGGCTCCGGTGGCGGAAGCAGCATTCAGGGAGAGGACGCTCCCCCCCAAGCCATGACGCAGCGAGACGGCGGCACTCACGGAGTTTCCCCTCCATCGGCTTATCGCATAGGGGGAAAGTTTGGCACCCCGGGTTTCTTCAAGATCACGCTCCATGGCGACAAGACCACCGAGAGAGCTTCCTCCTATGCATCCGAACCGGGAGTGCCGATGCTTAGTCCCCTCACCCCGGATTCGGTTTCTCTCCTTAACCAGCCCCGCCGAACTCCATGCCGATTCCACGACATTCAGGGCAAGCAGTTGATGACGGGCAAGAATCGAGGCATCTCCCGAAGCAAGGCCGATCCGAGCTGCCAACTCGCCATTTCCAGAAATCTCCCCTTGGGACTTCGATCCGGAACATGCCAGATCCCAGAGCGATCTGGGGCTGCCACTCGATCCGGATAGCACCCCGGACCCTGTGACAAAAACTCTTCCTCCTCTCTCACGCTCCCGCTCAGCCACCGTGATGATCTCCCCTTACTTATCCAGCCCGAGCTTCTTGAGCTTCGGGGCAATGACCACCTGGCAGTAAGGATTCTTCTCCTTATTGTTCCGGTAATAGTCCTGATGATATCCCTCCGCGGGATAGAAGGTGGTCAGCGGTACGATCTCAGTGACGATCGGATCGGGGAACTGGGCCTGAGCCTTCTTCTTGGAAGTCTCGGCTTCTGCGGCTTCTTCCGGAGTGGATGTCAGGATGATGGAGCGGTACTGGGTTCCATGGTCGGCCCCTTGTCGGTTCAGCGTCGTGGGATCATGGGCCCTCCAGAAGAGATCAAGGAGCTGGTCGTAGGTCACCTTGGAGGGATCGTAGGTGATCTGAACCACCTCGGCATGGCCGGTCCGTCCCGTGCAGACCTGCTCATAGGTGGGATTGGGCACCTTTCCCCCGGCGTATCCCGAGGTAATCTTGATGACTCCCGGCACATACTGGTAGACCGCATCGACACACCAGAAGCAACCGCCACCAAAGGTGGCCGTGGCAGTCTTGGCAGGGAGTGGTGAGGATGTAGGGGCCGCAGTCATGGAAGTTAAAAAGGTAGAGAAGAAGAGCGCGGAAAGCAGGATCAGAGTTCTCATCGGTGAAATCTCTCCCAGCATGGGAAAAAGACTAGTCGAAAAGATCATACTCCGGAAAATCGGTTGATGATCCCGTCAGTGAAGGGCCTTCCTGTTCGTCTCCCGTGCAAGGAGGGATAGGAGGATGGTCACGATGCTTGCGACCATCAGGAGAACTGCAGGAGCCATCAAGCTATGAAACCTCTCGATCAGAAGCCCAGCTAACAGCGGCGTGCTCCCCCCGAGGATCCCCGCCGCGATATTGTAGGTCACGCCCATCCAACTGGCTCTCAGGAAGCGGGGCCTCTCCTCGGCGAGCCATGTGCTGTAGGGAGCCATTCCGGATCCGACGCAGGCGGCGAATACGATCAGCAGAAGAAGTGAAAGATCATGATTTTCGGACCGGAGCGCCATGAAGAGGGGCCACGCCAGCACAAGGACGCAACTTGTGGAGACGATCACCATGGTTCGTCGACCGAACCGATCCGAGAGATAACCTCCGACGGGCGCCATCAGGACGGCCGTTGCCACACCCATCGTCTGCAACCCGAGAGCCCCGGAGGGTGACATGAGCCCGGATGTCACCAGATAGGAGGAAAGGAAAACCGCCACGATATAAAACCCGGCCGAAGAACCCCATCCACGCAGGGCCCCTCCGATCACGGCGATCGGGTGCTCCTTCACCACATGCAGGAGTGCGGAACGATGATGTGACGAGCGATGGAAGGTTGTCTCGGGTTCGGGCGGCAAGGCCGTCCGCAGAAATGCAACAGCTGCACCCAAAGGAATGGAAAGCAGGAAGGGAATCCGCCAGGCCCAAGCATGAACAGTCTCCACGGGATAAAACGAATAGAGAGCACTCCCGATCGCGGATCCCAGAAGAATCCCGAGACCGGCCGTCATCCCCGCAAGGCTTCCGATCAGGCCGCGCTTGTCGGGCGGAGCCTTCTCGACCATGAAGACCACGGAGGTGGTGAATTCCCCGCCAGTCGAAACCCCCTGCAGGATACGCAGTGCCAGGAAGGCGATCGGCGCCACGATTCCGACCGATTCATAGACAGGCAGACATCCCGCGATCGCGGTGGAACAGGCCATGGTCGTCGCCGAGAAGATCAGTGCCTTGCGGCGACTGGAATGATCCGCGAGATAACCGAAAAAAGCACCCCCGGCCAGTCGTGCCACATAACCGGCGGCGAAAACCCCGAACACCGCCAGGGTGGAGGCGAGCTTGTCCTTGCCGGGAAAGAAAAGAAGTCCGAGTGTCGGGGCCAGCACGCCGTAGAGGGCAAAATCATACCACTCCATCAGGTTACCGGCCATCGCGGCCAGTGCCGCAACAGGTGAGAGGTGCAGGGAGGACTGCTTCGAGGGATTCATCCGGGAATCAGCGCTTCTCTACAAAAAACCGCAAAGCAGTTTCTCCGTCCCGTTCACCGTGACACTACCGGCGGCGCTTGGCGCCGTAGCTGTAGCCCTTGAGGGTGCGGGCACCGCGGAGATTCTTGAGAACCTTGGCCGCCTCATCCTCTTGGAACAGCATCGTGAAGAGGTAGGGGAAGTTCTCCAACTTCTCGCGGGGGACCTTCTGGGCGATGAAGGACTCGATCGCCTTCACATGGGGAAGTTCCTCGGCGGTCATGATCGTGAAGGCATCCCCCTCGCTCTGAGCCCGGCCTGTGCGACCGATGCGGTGGACGTAATCCTCCGGATGCTGAGGCACGTCGTAGTTGATCACATGACTGACGCCGGCGATATCGATGCCGCGAGCGGCGATATCGGTGGCGATCATCACCTCGTAACGACCCGACTTGAATCCTTCGAGCGCATCGACACGCTCCTGCTGGGAACGGTTGGAATGCATAACGGCCACCTTGTGCTTCTCGTTCTCAAGTTGGCGCGCAATGCGGTCGGCTCCATCCTTGGTACGGCAGAAAATGATGACGCTGTGATATTCGGTGCGATCGAGCATCGCCTTGAGCAGGTCAAACTTCTGGGCGACAGCCACGGGATAAAAGGCGTGCTTCACCGTCTCGGCGGCCGAGCGACGGGCTCCGATGGAGATCTTACCGGGATTACGCAGACACCAGGAGGAGAGGCGCTCGATCTCCTCGGGAATGGTGGCGGAGAAGAAGAGGGTCTGACGCTCCTTGGGGCACTTCTCCACGATGCGGCGGACATCGGGGAGAAATCCCATGTCGAGCATCCGGTCGACCTCGTCGAGGACAAGAATCTCAAGGTCGGCAAAGCTGATCTCACCCTGCTGCATGAAGTCGAGCAGGCGGCCCGGCGTGGCGACGATGATGTCGGCTCCCTTGGCAAGCCCCTCGCGCTGGGCCCCGTAACCGACTCCGCCGAAGATGACTACGGTTTTCAGGTCGGTGAATGCGGAAAATTCCTTGAATGCCTCCTCGACCTGAAGAGCGAGTTCACGGGTCGGTTCGAGAATGAGGCAGCGGGTCTTGCCGTTGGATTTCTTGAGACGGCTGAGGATCGGGAGGCCGAAGGCGGCGGTCTTTCCCGTGCCGGTCTGGGCGGAAGCGATGAGATCCCCACCATTCATGGCAATGGGGATGGCCTGCGCCTGAATCGGCGACGGCTCCACATAACCCATCCTCTGCGCGCCGTGGACAACGGCTTCCTCTAGTCCTAGATCCTGAAATGACATGAACCTCCAGAGTGATCGGTTACCTGAGATCACACCAGCTAATAAGGGAGGGCTTTTTCCGAAAAGCCACTGCGGCGTGAGTTTCGGTATCCACCTTCCAAGGAATGGTATGCCAACTCTCCTCCTCGATCAGGATCTCCATGGGATCCCCAATACCGCGATTCCAGGAAGCAACCCTCGTGACTCCCAGCAGATTCGATAACCCCCGGCCATCCCCCTTGATGGCTGCCTCCCGGCAGGTCCAGAGCCTGAAAAAGAGCTCGTGATCCGCGGAGCTCTCGCAGGCAATTGCCTCCTCCGCACTGAAAAAACGTCGAGCGAGGGCGGGAGCATCCACTTCCCTCACGCATTCCAGATCGAGCCCCACTTCCGACCGGGAAAATGCCACGGCAACACATCCGGAGGAATGGGTGATGCTGAAGTGAATCGGATCGGTTGTTGCTAGGCGCGGCTTGCCATGCTCATCCGGCAAGATTTCCAGCTCACTTGCAGAGATAGGGCACCATCGCGACGCGACGGAGCGGAGCAGGCGGCGAGCCGCCGTGAAGCGGAGGCGGGCTTCCTCGGAACTCATCGACGCGGCGCGTTCTCTCTCTCCAGAGCTCAAGGGAGTCCCCGCAAAGATTCCGAGACCGCCGACGGCAACGACGATTTCATCATGATGAAGATCAACCGGAAATTGACTGACAACCCTGAATAACGGCTTGCGGGTGCTTAAATTAATACTTGTCATCCGGTTAAGCTTATAAAATAAATAACTTTGTTATGAACATCACAAACATTAGCAGCACAGCATTGAAGAACCTTATCAAGCTCACTCAGCGCAAGGAAGGCCTTCTTAACGAGATCCAAAAGATCGAGTCCCAACTCGCTTCCCTGATCACCGGCAAGCCTGTCCGCGCCACTGGAAAGCGCCGCGGCCGCCCTGCCAAAGCGAAGAAGGCCGGTCGTCCCGCAAAGGCTGCAAAGGCAACCAAGGGCCGTTCCTCCGCCAAGCGCGCTCCCCGTGGCCAGATCAAGAAGAAGATCCTCGCCGCCCTCAAAGCCGCAGGCGATGCTGGCATGAAGGTCACCGATCTCTCCAAGAAGATCGGCGTCAAGAATGCCAACGTGCACGTCTGGTTCAGCAGCACGGGCAAGAAGCTCCCTGAGATCAAGCGCGTCGGCAAGGGCCACTTCAAGCTCGTCGAGAAGAAGGCTTAATCACACGGCCAAACCTTTCATCAAACCGGGAAGTCGGTCTTCAGTGACCGCTTCCCGGTTTTTTTTATGGCGGGAAGTTTCTCACCCGTCCTGTAAAGTCGTATACCCTCGGCCGTACCTTCTCCTGTCTCCAGATCGGAGACATGTCCTTCGGCACCGATCACGGCCTCCTTTACGGTCGGATGCGCATTGGCCGGACAGGCGACCATCGCGGCAACTTTGCCAAAAAGCATCGCGAGGTCGTTCTGGTGATCTCCGATGGCAAGGATTCCCGATGTCGGCATGTCGAGCAACCTGCTGAGCTCGGCAAGGGCGCTCCCCTTGTCATAAGCGCGGTGACAGAAACGCAGGTAGATATTGCTGCGCTGGTAATGGAAATCCTCCGGCCTGCCCTGAAGCTGATCGAGTTCCCGGATCACCTCGTCGAGCAGTTCCTCACTGGATGCGATCAGTCCTCCGGGAACACCGTCCACGCTCTCCTGAAATGTCACCCCGTCGTACCGCCCGACAAGGCGCTCGATGTTTTTGAAGAACTGTCCGCACCCCTGGAAGAGCAGGTCGTGGTGCTCGCGGCAGAGGGCATTCCACTCCCCGTAATCATGCCACCCCCCCTTGCCGTCGGGTTGATGGACGTGCCTCTCGCTGGTCAGGATGTAATCGGGTGTGATCGGTGCCTCTAATTCCCTGAGGCCTTCAAGGGCGCTCTCGAGCGAACGGCCGGTATTTACCGCCCAGATGCCTCCGGCTTTGGAAACGGCGACAAGTTCCCGTGCAAGGGAGGGCACACATCGGCCGCCATCTGGATAGGCACCCGTGAGGGTTCCGTCAAAATCGGTGCTGAGCAATCTGATCATCGGGAAACTTTCCCCGCAGCGGGCGGTGTTCGCAATCCGCAATTTCAATCAACACCGCCGGGGATCCGTGATAGTATATAAATGTATGAAATCAGCCTACGAACTGGCGATGAGTCGCCTGGAAAAAGGATCCCCCTCCCGGCCCCTGACCGACGAACAGAAAAAGGCCCTGGCGGAAATCGATTCCGAACAGGATGCGCGGATCGCGGAGCGGAGAATCTTCCTTGAGGGCGAGATCGCCAAGGCCGCGAGAGACGAGCATGCGATTGAGTCACTGCGGAGGCAACTTGCCTCCGATGTCGCCGCCATCGAGGAGAAGCGGGAGGCAAAGAAAGAAAAGGTGCGTCAGGGAACGGTCTGAACAGTACGATTAAGCGGGACGGTTTATCGACTGAGGTCGGTCTAAAAGCTCTCAGGCCCCTTCTTCACGAGAGTCCGGACCCAGAACAATTTTTAGTTCATATCAGATCGGCCGATCCACAAAGCAAGGAACCTGAGGAAAAATTCATCGTCACCTTGAATTCGGCTTGCGGCGCAGGACCTCCATTCGGGCGGAATCGCGCGACCCCGCCACCGCCTCTTCCTTGCTGATGGCGTTGGCCAGGTAGAGTTCCTCAAGGACGTCGTCGAAGGTATGCATGCCATCCTTCCTGCCGATCTCCATGAGTCCCACAATCTGCTCGAAGCGGCGATCTCGGATACAGGCGGCGACGGCGCTGTTGTTGGTGAGCAACTCGCTCACCATGACCCGCCGCAACCCGTCCTCCGAGGGCACCAGACGCTGGGCGACGACTGCGGCCAGGGCATTGGCCAACTGTCCCAGGATCTGGTTTTGCTCATCCCCGGGGAAACAGTCGACGATGCGGTCGAGAGCCTGGGGGGCGTCGTTGGTGTGGAGGGTCGCCAGGACGAGGTGGCCTGTCTCGGCGGCGGTGAGCGCCGCACGGACCGTCTCTGGATCGCGCATCTCACCCACCATGATGACATCGGGATCCTGACGAAGCACGTGACGCAGGGCCTCGTGAAAGGATTTGGTGTCGGTGCCGAGTTCCCGCTGTTTGATGATGGACCGATTGCTCTCGTGGTAAAACTCGATCGGATCCTCGATTGTCACGATCACCCCCTCTCGGGTCTCGCTGATCCTTCGGATCATGGAGGCCAGGGTGGTCGTCTTTCCCGAACCCGTCATGCCGGTCACCAGGATCAGGCCCCTGTCGAGGTCGCAAAGTTGAACGATCGCAGGCCTGTGGCCCAAGTCCGTGATCGACGGAATGCCCTCGGGAATGTACCTGAAGGTCGCCTCCATGGCGCCGCGGCTGAAGTGGGCATTCCCGCGGAAACGCCCCGTTCCCACAACCTGCAGTCCGAAATCAAGCTCCAGATCCCGTTCGAGGCGGGCACGCTGCGAATCGGTCAGCAGTCCCAGGATGATCTCCCGGCACTCCTGTCTGGAGATCACGTGATTGTTGCACGGCTTGATATCGCCGCGCAACCGCATGGAGGGCGGCAGTCCTGCGCAGAGATGGATGTCGGAAGCGCCGGCCTGAACGGCTCCCTTGAGAATGTCGATGATGTCAGGGGATTCTCTCATGGAGGGATTGGATCAGGAAAGGTTGCTGGAGATACCCCTGAGACGGCGACGCAACTCCGCGGGATTAGGAACCGAAAGAAGCGCCGTTTCCTCGGAAACCTTCCCCTCGGCAACCAGTCGCAGGAAGGCCCGAAGGAAGTCCAGAGACTCAGAGGGATCGGCTTGGGCCAGATGATCCCGGAGCCCGGGGAGATCCCCGTGAAGGATGCACTGGCGCGTGAGACCGATATTGCTCATGTACTCGCAGGCAAGCACCACTCCGCCGTCGCTCGCAGGGACAAGTTTCTGGCACAGGATGCCGAGCAACTGTCCGGAGAGCACCTGCAGGTATCCTTTGCGCTCCGCTTCCGGAAAGAATGCCGTCAACCGCTCGATCACCTCGCCCGCATCCGAGGCATGGAGCGTGGCCATCACGAGATGGCCGGTCTCTGCGGCCTGCAGGGCGACGGAGGCGGTGTCGGCATCCCTGATCTCGCCGACCAGAATGATATCCGGGGCCTGTCGCAGGGCGCGACGCAGGCCTTCGGCAAAGCTGGCCGTATCGAGGCCCACGGCACGCTGGGTGAAAAGCGACTGCTTGTGCTCGAACACATACTCCACCGGATCCTCGACCGTCACGATGTGACGCTCCAGATTGCGGTTCACCCACTCAAGCACCGAGGCAAGCGTGGTCGATTTGCCGGATCCCGTCGGCCCCGAGACGATCAGGATGCCCGACTTGCGTGCGGCCATTTCCTTGAGGATCTCGGAAGGGAGGCCAAGCTGATCGATATCCGGAGGAGTCGAACTGATCCGCCGTAAGACGGCTCCCTCCTGGCCCAGCGAGCGGTGGAAGTTGACCCTGAAGCGGATCCCTTGGGCGGAGACAAAACTGGCATCGTGATCAGTGGAGGACTCAGGCACCCCGCAGTACTTCCTGAAAGCCCTCAGATCGGAGGGATCAAGGGACGGTGCATCCATCGGGGTGATGCTTCCGGAGACCCGCACGACGGGAGGTTCGCCGGCGTGGAGAATGAGATCGGAGGCCTTGTATTCCTGTGCTGCCCGGCAATACAGCTCGACGGATTCAGGAGGGTTGGTCATCACGGCAGAAAACCTAGGCCAAGTCACCCGACGCGTCCAGTCGTCCATGGGACATTCGGTTCACTGAACCCGGTGGTCCATATTTTCCCCTATCCCAGAATGGAATGGCATCGCCACGGGGAATCGAACCCCGATTATGCGGATGAGAACCGCATGTCCTAACCGTTAGACGATGGCGACGTGAGCGGTGAAATATAGGGGTTCCATCTCACTCTGGCAAGTCCAGAGATGATCAGATAGGCTGCCAGGATCATGATGATCCTCTATATCAAGCGCGGGTGTCCCTGGTGCGACATGGCCGAGGCATGGCTTCGGCAGCATGGCATCAAATACAAGGCTGTCGATGTGCTCTCCGATCCGGCTGCCTTTTCCGAAATGAAACGCATCTCGGGGCAGTCCAAGGCTCCGGTCATGATCACTCCCGACGGCAAATGCCTGGTGGACTTCGGTCCGGAGGACCTTCCCGGGTTTCTGGGAAGCTAAACCTGCTCGCTGACTGAGCTGACTGAGGCGCTGCGGAGAAGCTCGAGCGAGCGGAGTGCCTTGCCGGCATCGATGGACTCTGAGGCAAGAAGCAGGGCATCGGGCAGGGTTGCCCCGATCCCCGCAAGATGAAGAGCTGCGGCCGCATTGAGCATGATCATGTCGCGTGCCGCACCCGATTCCCTGCCCGAGAGGATGCTCGTGATGCGCGAGGCGTTTTCCACGGCATCACCGCCGAGAAGGATCCCCTGATCCGTGACATGCGGAAAGCCGAGCCCTGCCGGAGAAATCGTGAATTCCTCCGACTCCATCGGACACTCACCCCTCACTGCAACCACCCTCGAGGGCCCCGTGATCGAGAGCTCATCGACCCCCTCACCGGGATGCACTCCCACCCCATTCACGGCCCAGGCAACCTTGCGTCCCATCAATCCCAAGGCCTCGGCGTAGAGAGGGAGCATTTCGGACCTGTAGATGCCGGTGAGCTGGTAGTCTGGTGAAGCAGGGTTGAGCAGAGGGCCGAGCAGGTTGAAGATGGTCAGCTCTCCCCGCTCACCGAGCCTGCGTCGCAGCGGTGCCACTGCGGCGACCGCAGGGTGAAAGTTCGCGGCCAGCATGAAGACGCATCCGGCCCTCTCCAAGACCTCCCCCACACGGGATGCATCCAGATGCACATTCACTCCCAGCGCCTCGAGCACGTCGGCGCTTCCGCATTTCGACGTAAATGCCCTGTTTCCGTGCTTCACCACCCTGGCACCGGCACCCGCTGCGACGAACATCGCGGCCGTCGAGATATTCAGGAAGCCTGCCCTGTCCCCTCCTGTTCCGCATAGCTCGAGGAGGGGCCGGGGATCCCTCCGGTCGAGAACGGGAATAACAGCCTTTCCAAGCAGCACCCGGGCGAACCCGGCAAGTTCGGCGGCCGTCTCCCCGCGTGCATGGAACTCGAGAAGAAAGCGTTCCTTCGCCTCGTCGGGAACACAGGTTCCCATGAGCAACTCCAGCGAACGGTCGATCTCCGGGATACCGAGGGAGGGAATCGATAGAGGATCTGGAAAAGATTCGGCCATGGGATTCAATCAGCGGTTCCTTATAGACAAAAAATTATCGCAACACGAGCGCCATCGCGGAGAGCAGCAGAAGCGCCCCGAGCAGGCGACGTAACATCACGGCGCTCCGGTCACCGCCGACAGGACGGTCGGGCACCAGTGGGGCAAGCAGCCAGACCAACAGGACGCCCCAGAGGCAGCGTGAGCCATAGAGGATATTTGTGAGCGCGGCGCTGCCGTAGAGCCCGATCGCGGAATACATTCCGAGTGCCTGCACGGCCAGCAGAACGGCTCCTCCAAGGAGCCACGGAAGAGCGGTTCCAGCCACGTCACCCGCTCCATTGGATCGCGGCTGCTTTCTCGCCCCATGGAGAAGAGCCGGAAGATGAAGCAGGGAGAAAAGACCCGTCACCCCGAACATGACCGGGGCGAAACGGCTGTATCCGACACGAGGAACCCAGCTCTGGACCAGCACGTCGGTAAGGGCGAAGAGGGCGGCCGCGGAGAGAGACCATGCGACTGCCTTTGCAAGATGCCGGTGAGAACCACCCGGAGTGTAGGAGATCATGGCAATCCCAAGCGTTGCCAGAACGGAGGCTCCCCACCAGGAACCCGGCAGCGGCTGGCCCAGCAGGAAGACTGAGAAAAGGGTCACCAGGACCACCTTGGTGCCGAGCAGCGGCGTGAATACGGAGACATCGCCCGTTGCGATGGCCCGGAAGGTACAGATCTGCCCCAGGAAGAACAGGAAACCGCAAACGGCCGGTGCCAGCAGCAATCGGGGAGAGATCACCCCTCCGGGCAGCAGCCAGAGCCATTGGAAGGAGAATGCCATGACGGCATTGCAGATCACATTCACCCACGAACCGGAGATCCCGGAAGAGAGGGAACGCTTGATCGCGATGGCCCCGCAGGCATAGCCGAATCCGGCTCCGAGCGGCAGTAGCAGCGCTCCGGGACTCACGAGGGCAGAACCTCGTCCAGCAACCCTCGTAGGCGGAGAGCGGGCCACTGACCCGATACCTGGGGCTTGCCCAGCCACCCGTAGCAAAGCGGACTGCCGAATCCACTCAGAACCAGGCGGGAAAACCGTCCCGCCCCGCCCATGCCCATGGCCACCACGGGCACCTTGGTGGAGCTGAGCTGCAGCTCGATCAGGCGCTGAAGATCGCGCGGATCACGCAGCAAGGCAGCCACCTTGAACAGGTCGGCCCCCTCCCCGGCGGCACGATCAGCCAGTTTTTTCAGCGAGGCCAGCGAGGGGGTGCCCTTGAAATCGTGATGTGAGAGGATGACGGTGCGTCCATGCTGGTGAGCCTGCGCCACCACGGAGGCCAGTGGACGCGCCGAGCGAAGCTCGATATCAAGGGCCGAAGCCCAGGGGATCGCCTCTTCCAGAAGGCGGCGCCGAACTGCCTGCGTGAGCTTCCCGATTCCCCCTTCGCCGGGATGACGGGCCGTGGCGATCGCGGGAAGCGGCCATTTCTTCGGTAACTCCATGCCAACCAAGGCATCAAGACGGGCCTCCAGCACATCGAGGCCACGCAGACCGGCCTTGGTCGCTCCCTTCAACCACCTCAGACCGGTGGGCTCATGAAGAGTTCCCACGACCAGGGAGCGGCTGCCGGAAAGAAGATGCTGAAGAGTCGCCATGGTTCGATGCTTTGGTTCGATGCTTGTAGGGATGTATTCTAGAAGTTAACTTGCGCCTCCGAAAAGAATGAATCGCAGACAGGAAATCTCCAAGGATTTACCCATGATCGTGGACGGGCTGCTTCTGGGAGCCTGTCTTTGGATCAGTCATCTGCTGCGCACTAGCGGTCTGATCCGACTCGACCGTCTCGGAGAGATCCCCGACTTCTCTCATTCCTACTGGATGCTAGCCCTGATCATCCCCTTGAGCCCGCTGATTCTGGACCTTCACGGCTATTACTCCCATCCCCTCTCCCAACGCCTTGAAAAGCTTGTCACGCAACTCGCCAGATCTGGTTTCTGGCTTGTCCTGATCATCGGCACCGCATCGGTATTCGGACGACTTGAGGTTCCCAGTCGCTCCGTGCTGATCATCTTCCTGATCTTGGCCCCGTTGGCATTGATGCTCAGGGTGGTCATCACCAGGGCACTCCTGAGCCGGAACTATAGGCTTGGAACGATCGGGGAGCGGAGCGTGATCATCGGATCAGCCAAGGATGCCGAGGCCTTTGTCACGGGACTTAGCCCGATGGAGAAGCTTGAGTTACAGATCACGCAGAGGCTGGATCTTGATCTTCTGGATACCGCCACGATGCGCAGAACCATCCGCCAGCACAGCGCGGGAAGGGTGATCTTTGTCACCCCTCAGTCACCGCTCAATGCCGATTTACCGATCTCCTGCGAGGATGAAGGTCTAGAAGTCTGGGTCCTTTCCCCCTCGGTCGGGGGCCTTGTCGGGATCCCTTCATTCGAGACGGCAGGACGGAGCAGGGTGATGGTTTTCAGAAGGTTGACCGGTGATTTTTGGCAGAGTTCGGTCAAGCGACTGATCGATATCGCGGGAGCGGCCCTTGGGATAATCATCCTGCTTCCCGTCGCACTCATCATCGCGGCCGTGATCAAACTCACCTCCCCGGGGCCGATCATCTTTCGACAGGTTCGAAGTGGCAAACGGGGACGGCGGTTCACGATCCTGAAATTCCGCTCCATGGTGGTGAATGCCCCGGATCTTCACGCGGATCTCTCCCGACACAATGAGATGGAGGGGCCCGTCTTCAAGATAGGTCAGGATCCCAGGGTCACCCCATTCGGGGCATTCCTGCGCAGAACCAGCCTTGATGAGATTCCCCAACTCCTCAATGTCCTGCGCGGAGAAATGAGCATCGTGGGCCCGAGACCCCTGCCTGATTACGAAACGGAACAGATCGAAAAAAGCACCCATAGGAGGCGCCTTAGCGTCAAACCGGGACTCACCTGCCTCTGGCAGATCCGCGGAAGGAACTCGATTCGCAACTTTGACGATTGGGTCCGGCTCGACATCGAATACATCGACAATGCCTCCCTGCTGCTGGATCTCTGGATCATCCTGCGGACGATTCCGGTGGTGCTTTTCCGGAAGGGTGCGCATTGAGACTGCTCGACACAAGGATTTTTGCAAATGCGGTCCTTCGTTCCTAAGGAACCGCTGTCAGCGCTTCCCTAACACACATTAAAAAAAGGGCGCCTCGCTGTTTACAGTGGGTTGATTGAAGGATGATGTTTTCACGCAACGGGCGCAAGGTCGCCAAGGTTGGATTAAAGAGTAACGCCCGATGGAGCGGAGGAGGGCGGAAAGCTGAACCAAGCCTCTGGGGAGAGGTGTGGAAGATCCCGCGAATGCGGGACCCACAGGGCGGTACCGCTTTGCGATCGTTGCGTCCTTTGCGTGAAACTCATTCTGTGTCTTTTCCGGAACATTTCCCGACTTCCAATAG
>CANKJN010000060.1 GCA_947482345.1 Spartobacteria bacterium | reverse complement strand
GCTTTGTGGCCTTTGGCTTGGATCTCCGCAACCCGAAGGGCTGAAGTCATTTGTCGATTTTTGCCTCGCCGTCTCCCGACGGTCTCGTCCTCCGGACTGCTTCGCAGGCTACGACGCGGCTCCCGCCGCTCGTCGTTGTGGCGTTGCTCGCTCGGGCGAGACCGCTGCGGGTATCGCCCAGCACTCGCGCCTTCAAAAATCAGCAAATGGCATTCAGCGGCCTTCATGGGATTTAATCAGCGGTTACCCAGGGAGATGGGTGCGGATCAGGGCTCGGAAGACTCCCTGGATCACCAGTTCCCGGGCGGGGATGAGATCGGGGTAGAGGGGATTCTCGGCGCGGAGAAAGGGTTGCCCATGGTCGATCAAGTAGCGCTTTAGCGTCACATCGCCGTCGATCAGGGCTGCGACGATGTCCCGGTTCCTGGGTGCCGCATGTTCCAGAATCACGACATCGCGTTCGAGGATGCCGGCCCCGATCATCGAATCTCCCCTTACTTCCAGGGCAAATGTCCGGGCAGATCGCGGAAGTCGGATCGACTCGGGATCGACCGTGATGCAGCGGTCGGACTCCTGCTCCTGCCCTTCGGGTATGCCGGCCGGTATCATTCCATAGAGGGGGACCTCCATAAGTTTGGGACGGGGGGTGAAATCCTTCAGGATGATGTTGCGCGAACGGCCCGACTCCCGGTGGATGACCCCCTTCTTTTCCAGTAGATCGAGATGGCTGGCCACGGTGGCAGGCGAGGTGAAGCCGAATCTCGCCATGATCTCGCGGATCGACGGGACGGCCCCGCGATCCTCCGCGCATTCTCGGATGAATGAGAGGATTTCGCTCTGTCGGGGGGTTAGATTCATATGCCGTACGTATGTACGGTATATGAATACAAGGAGTCCGACAAGCAGTTTTTTCTTATTCTTGAACTCTGCTGATTTTTTTTGCGTATCCACTGTAAACAGAGGCGAGCCCTAATTCTGAAGCTTTTCCTCGGCCTCTTCCTATCCCATGATGCCATGATGCCCCGACTAACCGCCGCGCTCCCCGACCGATCATGGGTCGAGATCGACCGTGCCGCACTGAGGCATAATCTCAAAGCCGTCAGAAAGTTCTCTGGGAATGCCGGCATCATGGCTGTCGTCAAAGCCAACGGCTACGGACATGGGCTCACCGAGGTCGCCGCCGTGATGCGTCACAGCGTGGAGATCTTCGCCGTGGCCTCGCTGGGGGAGGCCCTGCTCCTTCGCAAGACCGAGACGAGAACCCCGATCCTGCTGCTCAGCGCCGCCCTACCCGACGAATACCGAGAAATTGCCCGGCATGGATTCATTCCGACCATCTCCTCACTGAAGGAGGCACGGCTCTATGCCAAGAACGCACCACGGCGGGCCCCCATCCATTTCAAAGTCGACACGGGTATGGGAAGGCTCGGCGCCTTGATAGACGAAGCGGAGGATACACTGCAGGCGATTGCCAGGCTCTCCCTCACGATCCAGAGCATCTCGACCCACCTCTCCTCGGCAGACAGCGACCGGGCCACGACGCTGAAACAGTTGAAGGAATTCGAGCGGTTACTCCCGCTCCTCCGCGCGCATGCACCCGAGGCGAAGGTTCATGTTCTCAATTCCGCCGCAACAATGCTCTACCCGGATCGATCCGGCGACCTTGTCAGGGCGGGTCTTGCCCTCTACGGCATCTCTCCCATCCCGCGTTTCCAGAAACTGCTCAGGCCTGCCCTCGCATGGAAGGCCTCCGTGACCTTCATCCACGATCTCCCCAAGGGACATCTTATCAGCTATGGCGGCACCTACACCGCTCCCCGCAACCTGACCGTGGCCGTACTGCCGGCCGGTTACGCCGACGGCTATCCCAGGCAACTCTCCGGAAAAGGAGCCTCCGTCCTGATCCGTGGCAAGAGATGCCCCGTCCTCGGGCGTGTCACCATGGACCAGATCATGGTTGATGTCTCCGCGGTCAAGGGGATCAAGGTCGGTGACGAGGCGGTCCTCGTGGGGAAGCAGGGCCGTCAGGAAATCACAGCCACCGAAGTCGCCCAAAAGGCCGACACCATTCCGTGGCATCTCTTCTGCGGGATCACCGCCCGTGTGGCTTATCAGTACAAGGGTTGAGCGTCCGGAGGACGCAGGTTCTTAAGGAAGTGCTGATTCAACCCGAAATCTGAAGTAGTTGTACGGAGTGATCTGACACAATCTACTGACCACAAAGAAGTCTCGCCGATTCTCGACTGTATCAAGCGATACGCCCTCGGAATCTCCGCAATTTCTATCAGCCACCATCTTTACGCCAACTCCGTGGAATTTTATTTCCGGAAGCCGGGCAGGATCTTGTTGAGTTCGTTCCCAAGTTGCTTGGCACCCTGCTGCTGAAGTTGCTGGAGCCCCTGCTTGGCGAGGGCGTTGATCCCCTCCTTGGCGGCCGCATTGATGAGCGGGGTGATGATCTGCATGGCGACATCGCGGGCCGAGATGCCCTTGCCGGCGGTGCCGATGTTCTGAAGCCGGATATCCGGGATGGAGATGGTCTGGTTGACCTTCTGGTCGAGGGCGCTGGCGGCAAGATGAACCTTCGTTCCCGAGATCACGACTTCCTTGATGACAAATTTCTTGGAGGAGGCTTCCTGGGGCGGTTTCTCCTCCTTGGTCTTGGAGGAGGATCCGGCGGACTGGATGTTCTGCATGAGCTTCCCAAGGTTGTTGCCCGACGGTGTGCCGATCAGGGCGATCTCGGGGCCGCGGATGATCACGGAATTCACGACGATCGGATCCTTGAGGAGAGTCTCCTTGTCGACGCTGACAGCGATGTTTCCGAGCTTCAGGGCGAAGGGCCCCTGGAAGCCTTCCGGATTGCCGATCACGAAGCCGTTGAGCGAGCCGCTTCCGGAGAATGGGGAGAGTCTGGCCGACGCCAACCGCACATCGGTCCTGGTGATGGTGGGGCCGACGGTCTCGACGGCCTTTTTGACCAGTGAGTTCAGCGAGAAGTAGAGATAGCCGAGCGCCCCGATGAACAGGACAACGACCACGGCGACGAGGGAGAGGAGGGTTTTTTTCATGGGATTCAATCAGCGCTTTTAGTGGATCTAGCAGAGGGGAGCTTTGGGATGGATGGCAAGGTCAGTCTTTCCGGAAGAACTTGTCCGGTGCGTCGACGCTAGGGCAGAGGGAGCGGAGTTCGCATGCGGCGCAGTCGGGGTTGCGCGCCTTGCAGCGGCGGCGTCCGTGCCAGATGAGCCAGTGGGAGATGAGGGTCCATTGTTCCCGACGGAAAAGTTTCATCAGGTCCTGCTCGACCTTCACTGGGTCGGAGTTCGTGGTGAGTCCGAGTCGCAGGGAGAGGCGCCCGACATGGGTATCGACGACCACCCCCTCGTTGATCCCGAAGGCATTTCCGAGGACGACGTTGGCGGTCTTGCGACCCGCGCCGGGAAGGGCGGAGAGTTCCGTGATGCTACGGGGGATCTCTTCGCCGTGCCGCTCCATCAGGGCGGCACCCATGCCTCGGATCGACTTGGCCTTGTTCCGGTAGAATCCCGTGGAGCGGACGATCTCCTCGAGTTCCTCCTGGGGGATGGCGGCGTAGTCGGCGGCGGTCTTGCAGCGCTTGAAGAGTGCCTTGGTCACCATGTTGACCCGGACGTCGGTGCACTGGGCGGAGAGGATCGTGGCGACAAGCAACTCGAGGGGATTTGAGAAATCGAGCTCGCAGTGGGCGTCCGGGTAGATCCGGGGAAGTTCGGTGGCTAGGGTCGAGGCGCGTTCCTTGCGTGTCATGGGATTTAATGAGCGGTTCCTTAATCAGTGCTTCCTTACGGTTCGTTCACCCGAGCCGGATCATAACCGCGGTGCAGGCTGAGTGTGAGGGGCTTGGTGATGCCGGGTAGGAAAACCTTCCGGGGCTTTGAGGGATTCGTGAAGAGCCACCCGAAATCACACCCGCTGCGGGGCCACTCGACAACGAGTGCGGTCTTCCCCTTCCATTGCGCGTTATCGCTCCAGGGGAAGCGGCTTCGTCCGCGGATCGGCAGGGTCAGGACGGGTTCCAGTTCGGGGGTGTAATAGACGAGGACTCCGTATGTCTGGTAGGTGCCGGTGCAGATGAAGTCTGCACCCGACTCACGGAAGGAAGCGGCGGCTGATTTGGCTACTTCCTTCGGCCCCAGGATTTCGGAAAGGCGCGCCTGCAGTTCGGTGAGTGACTTGGTTGCCGAGGCGGCGATCTTTTCCGAGCCGGTCAGTCTGCCTAGGAATGCCATATCGGGAGTCGTGCTGCGAAGGGGGAGGGTGACTGCCCCGGGAAGCAGCAGGAGGGAGACCGCCGCCACGGCGCCGATGTCGGCGATCAGCAGGACGATGAGGGCGGCTTTCCGCCAGGCCCGGCCATAGCGCTCCCAGTCACCCGCGACCATGATGAGGCCGCTGACGAAGGCGGCCATCGGCCAGTTGGCCTCGACATGGGCCTTGCCCGCCGAGAAGCCGAAGAAGAGCACCACCGTCCAGAAGAACACTCCAAGGAAGCGGAAGCGTCGATCACCCATCCGTGTCGCCGCCGTGCGGAAGCAAAGGAGTCCGAGGAGAGGCGAGACCAGCACGACAAGGAAGACCGCATAGTCGACGAGGTTCCGGACGTTGATGAGGCTGCGGTGTTCGTTACGGAAGCCGTGGTTGAGTTGGTGGGCGAAGGAGGCCCAGTCATGGCGGCTGTTCCACCAGATCACGGGAGCAAAGAGAATCAGGGCGACGATCCCGGCCGTCAGGCCGCCCAGAAAGAGTCGCTTCCGGTTTCCGGGGCTTGTCAACCAGAGCAGGCCGAGTCCCGCAAAGAAGAGAACCATCGTGTATTTGCTAAGCATCCCCACACCCGCGGCCGCGCCCGCCGCAAGCCACCATCCCATCGGGGCGCCATCCCGGCTTCCACGCCATGCAAAGAGCATGGCGAAGGCCCAGGCCGGAATCAGCATGGTGTCCGGCGTCATTAGGAAGGCATTCCCCGCGAAGATCGGGGCGAGGGTCAGGAAGATGCCGGCCCGGTTCCCTGCCGCCGTTCCGAAGAGTTCCTTCGCGAGTTGCCTCCCGGCCAAGGCCAGCAGGACCCCGGAGAGGATCGCGCCCAGTCGGACGGCCAGAGGATGATGCCCCAGCAGGGCGTGTCCCCCTGCGATCACCCAGGCGACAAGGGGAGGATGGTCGAAGTAACACGACTGAAGGTGGAGAGACCAGACCCAGTAGTAGCACTCGTCAAAGATGAGTCCCAGATTGGCCCCGGCGACGAGTTTCCAGATCAGAGCGGCAAGTACGACACCCAGGAACGTGGCATTCCTGTCGATCAGGGGAGGGGCGGTGCCTCGTTCGCCGGTGTTCCCAAAGTTCCGGTCAGTGGCAGGGTCGTTGGCCATGGGGCGGCAGGATGGATTCCACACTCCGTTAGGTCAAAGAGAATTCAGGCCAACCCTCTCTTCTTTGAGTTGACCGGTGTGACATGACCCGTCATAGTTACAAACCCCCGACACACTGTCATGGAACCCTTCCTGGCCTGTGCGTCGGGAATTCCCATTGCCATGAACTCCGAATTTATCGCCATGCTCGACTACCTCGAGCGTGAAAAAGGTATCAAACGCGAGACCCTCATCGAGGCCATCTCCTCGGCCCTCGTTGCCGCCTCCAAGAAGAGCTTCTCCTGCTCCCGCGAGGTCCGCATCGACATCAATCCCAAGAGCGGCGCCATCCGCGCCTTCGCCAAGCCGCTTGTGGTCGAGACCGTTTCCAATCCCCAGGAGGAGATTTCCGTCGCCAAGGCCCGCCTCATCAACAAGGAGATCCAGCCCGGCGAGGAGATCGAGATCGAGGTGACGCCCCGCGACTTCGGCCGCATCGCCGCCCAGACCGCCCGTCAGGCGATCGCCCAGCGCATCCGCCAGATCGAGAAGGAGATGATCTATGAGGAGTTTAAGGACCGCGCCGGCGAGATCGTCAGCGGCACCGTCCGCCGCTTCGACCGCAGTGATGTGGTCCTCGACCTTGGTAAGTTCGAGGGGATCATGCCTTCGCGTGAGCGTGTCAGCACCGAGGAGTACAACATCGGCGACCGCATCCGTGCCTACGTCGTTGCCGTGGAGAACGGCCCCCGCGGCCCCGAGATCATCCTCTCCCGCAGTCATCCCAACTTCATCCGCCGCCTTTTCGAGATCGAGGTCAGCGAGATCGCCGACCACACCGTCGAGCTCCGTTCCATTGCCCGCGAGGCCGGCTTCCGCACGAAGATCGCCGTCCACAGCGCCAACGACAAGGTCGACCCTGTCGGCGCTTGCGTCGGCATGCGCGGAGCCCGCGTCAAGAATATCGTCCGCGAGCTCAACAACGAGAAAGTGGACATCATCCGCTGGTATGAGGACCCCAAGGAGTTCGCCCGCGAGGCACTCAAGCCGGCCCGTATCCGCAGCATCGAGGTCGACGAGGCCACCCATACCCTCCGCATCGCCGTCGACAAGGAGGATCTTGCACTCGCCATCGGCAAGCGCGGCCAGAATGCCCGTCTCACCTCCCGCCTCACCGGCTGGGAAATCGACATCAAGGAGGATCGCTCCGCAGCCGAAGCTTTCGAGCAGCAGCTTGGCGGCGCCGTCCATCAGCTCGCCGAGGCCCTGGGCATCTCCGAGGAGGAGGCCAAGACCCTTGCCGCCGGTGGAATGAATTCCGTCGACGTGGTCGTCACAGCCGAGGCTTCCGACATTGACGGAGTGCTCAGCTGCGGACCCGAGAAAGCCGAATCCATCCTCGCAGCCGCCAAGAGCCACCTCGAAGCGAAAGGACAGGCGGCGGCTTAGTCACGGCGCTTCCCCGTCGCGGGGAATCTGCCGTCATCCGATATTTTCATGGCCTCCAAAGTCCCCACATCCAAATCATCCGCCTCCAAAGGGGCGGGTTCCAAGGCCTCTGCATCCAAGGCTCCCTCCCGCGCTTCCCGCGCTGGAACAGTCTCCGGTGCCCGCGGTTCCTCCAGGTCTTCCTCCCCGAAGGATACCAAGGATGCCTCTTCAAAGTCCAAGGGCGCATCGCCTGCTTCTGACAAAGCCGAAGCCAAGAAGCCGGTCATCAAGACCGCCGACCTTCCCACCCTTTCCCTGATCGACGAACCCGCTCCCAAGAAGCGCGGCGCCTCCACGGGCAAGGCGCTTCCCCGTATCGGCGAGAGTCAGCCTCCTGCGGCGCCCGCTCCCGTTGTTGAGGAAGAAGTCGAGGCTGTTCAGACGGAAGAAACGGTGACCGCTGAGGATGCTGAGGGTGGTGAGCCCCGCAAGGTGATCCACATCAAGCCCCCGATCCAGATCAAGGAACTGGCAACGCAGATGGGGGTTCCTCCCTTCAAGATCATCAAGGATCTGATGGGAATGCAGATTTTCGCGAACATCAACCAGTCGGTCGAGCCCGAGGTCGCCGGCAAACTCTGCGATCTTTACGGATTCGTTTTCGAGCGCGAGAAGCGCGTCGCAGGAGGCGGTGTCCACAAGGAGGAGAAGGTTGTCATCGAGCCTCCCAAGCCCGTCGAGGAAAAGCCCGAGGCGAAGAAGCTCCGTGGTCCGATCATCACCTTCATGGGCCATGTCGACCACGGCAAGACCTCCCTGCTCGACGCCATCCGACGCGCCAAGGTCGCTTCGGGCGAGGCAGGCGGCATCACCCAGCGCATCGGCGCCTATTCCATCGATTGGAAGGGTAATCCCATCACCTTCATCGACACACCGGGTCATGCGGCCTTCTCCGCCATGCGGGCACGCGGTGCGAATGTCACCGACATCGTCGTCCTTGTCGTTGCGGCCGATGACGGTCTCATGCCGCAGACGCTTGAGGCTCTCAGCCATGCCCAGGCCGCCAAGGTCACCATCATGGTCGCCATCAACAAGTGCGATCTCAAGACGGCAAACCCCGACCGCGTGAAGCAGCAGCTTCAGGAGAAGGGACTCGTTCCCGAGGATTGGGGAGGCGACACCGTGGTCTGCGAGGTTTCCGCGGCCACCGGCAAGGGAATCGACAACCTGCTCGAGATGATGTCCCTGCAGGCCGAGGTTCTGGAACTCAAGGCCAACCCCGACATTCCCGGACGTGCCAGCGTCATCGAGGCCCAGGTCGAGGCGGGACGCGGCCCCACGGCCACCGTCATCGTCAATACCGGCACCCTCCGCGTCGGCGATCCCTTCATCTGCGGCAACTACTGGGGCAAGGTCAAGCAGCTCATCAACGAGGATGGTGTCGCTTTCAAGGCCGCCGGTCCCGCCATGCCCGCCAAGGTTCTGGGGCTCAGCGGTCTTCCCAACGCCGGCGACGAACTCGTTGTCATGGAGAACGAGCGTTCCGCACGACAGCTCAGCGAGGAGCGCCTCGATGCCCAGCGCAAGGAGAAGCTTTCCGCTCCCAAGAGGGCCACGCTTGAAAACCTCTTCGCCAATATCGCCGCCGACCAAAAGAAGGTTCTCCAGATCGTCCTCAAGGCCGACATGCAGGGCTCCCTCGAGGCCATCATCGGCACACTTAACGACATTCCGCAGGATAAGATCGACCTCAAGATCATCCACTCCGCCGTGGGTCCGATCACCGAGAGCGACGTGCTTCTCGCCAGTGCCTCCGACGCCATCATCATCGGCTTCGGCATCAAGGTTGAGAACAGCGCCAACAACGCCACTCGCAAGGAGGGCGTCCAGATCAAGCTCTTCAGCATCATCTACGAGCTGGTCGATCAGATGCGCGACGCCATGCAGGGTATGCTCGACCCAGAGGTGCGCGAAGCCGTCATCGGTCATGCCGAGGTGAAGCAGCTCTTCGATCTCACCAAGGGAATGGTTGCCGGCTCCATGGTCACCGACGGTCGCATGTCGCGCTCCGCGCGTGCCCGCGTGCTGCGCCGCCGCCAGGCCGTCTACGATGGCAGCCTGACCACCCTGCGCCGATTCACCGAGGATGTGAAGGAAGTACGTGCCGGACTCGAGTGCGGTATCCGCCTCGGCGATTACTCCGAATACGAGGTCGGCGATATCATCGAGTGCTACACCCTCGAGAAGGTCGCGCAGACCCTCTAAACAGGGTTATTGTTACAAGGAGGGAGCCCTCCCGTCACAACCATGAGCCTACGAACCGTCCGAGTCTGTGAACTGATCAAGCGCGAGCTTGGGACAATCGTGGGACGTGAAATGAAGTTCGAGGCTCCCCTTGTTTCGGTGCGTGCCGTCGACATCACGCCTGATCTCAAAAACGCCCATGTCTTCATCAGTGCGATCGGGACCAAGTGGCAGAAAGAGCAGGCGATCACGGCCTTGGAGGGCAATCGCCAGCACCTGCAGCACGAGCTCTCCCGGAGGGTCATCCTGAAGTACACTCCTCATCTGCATTTCCAGCTCGACGAGTCGATCGAGCGGGGAACAAGGGTTCTCAATCTCCTCGACGAGATCGCCCCGACCCTGACCGATGATGACTTCGAGGAAGGGGCCGACGAGGCCGAGGGAGATCCTCGCCAGCCATGACCTCCGCCACCTTCCCCGAGATCCGAGAAACGCTCCGAGGCAAGCGTCGCATCCTGGTCGCCAGCCATCTCCGTCCCGATGCCGACGCCTACGGATCGACGATCGCCGCCGCCCTTTGGCTCCTTTCCGAGGGGCATGAGGTGACCGCTTGGAATGAGGATGGAATGCTGGAGAAGTTCGCCTTCCTTCCCTCTTCGGAGCTTGTGATGGCACCCCCCGCCACTCCCGTCTCCTTCGACGCAGTCCTGGCGCTCGATACCTCGGTGAAGAACCGTTTGGGAACCGTGAACGAGGCCGCAGTCGACTCTCCTCTCTGGATCTGCATCGATCACCACCGCAGCAACGAGGGGTATGCCGACCTGAATCTCATCGACGCCACCCGTCCTGCCACTGGTCAGATCCTGGCCGAGGCTTTCATGGCATCCGGCATCACGATCACTCCGGAGATGGCGACCAATCTCTTCGCGGCGATCTCGACCGACACCGGTTCCTTCCAGTACGAGGGGACCAGCGCGGAAACCTTCGAGGTGGCCGCAGCTCTGATCCGTCGCGGGGTGAATGTCGCCACACTCTCCCGCTCCCTCTACGAGAGCCAGTCGAAGCGTCGCCTCGACCTCCTGAAGCACGCCCTCGTGAATGCCCGCTTCAGCTGTCAGGACCGCGTGGCGAGCTTTTCCCTCTCCCTGGCCGACGTGCAGGCCCTCGGGGTCATCCCCGAGGACAACGAGGGGATCATCGATCACCTGCGCTCCGTCGACACCGTCAAGGCGGCCGCCTTCTTCGAGGAGCTTCCCGACGGGATGATCCGCCTCAGCCTCCGGTCCAAGGACTCCAGCTTCGATGCCTGCGCCCTCTGCGGGAAGTTCGGTGGGGGTGGTCACCTGATGGCTTCCGGTGCGCGGATCAAGGGATCGCTTGCCGAGGTGGAGGCCCGTGTCCTTGCAGCGATCTGCGCCGAGATCGAGTCTGCCGACTAAGGCCCCGCTGATTTTTCAAACACCATGAGAGTAGAATCAACCATCGACGGAGTCCTTCCCATCGACAAAGCCTCCGGAATGACATCCCACGACGTGGTAGCCATCGTGCGGCGTGTCCTGGGAACCAAGAAGGTGGGCCATTGCGGAACCCTCGACCCGATGGCCACCGGCCTGCTGCTTCTTACCCTGGGGCGCGGGACCAAGATCCAGGATCTCCTCATGAGCGAGGACAAGGAATATGTCGGCACCATGAAGCTCGGCGAGATGACGGACTCCCAGGATGCCGACGGCGAGATCACCGAGACCCGCCCCGTTCCGGAGTTCACCCACGAGCAGATGGAGAACGCCTTTGCCAAGTATGACGGCGATTTCTACCAGACTCCCCCGATGGTCTCCGCCATCAAGAAAGATGGAGTCGCCCTCTACAAGCTCGCCCGTCAGGGGAAGACGGTCGAGCGCGAGCCCCGCTTCGTCCACATCTACGCCCACCAGATCCTCGGGGTGCGTCCCCCGGAGATCGACTTCCGCGTGGTCTGCAGCAAGGGATTCTACGTGCGCACCTACGCCTTCGACATCGGGAACGATCTCGGATGCGGTGCCCACCTGAATGCGCTCCGTCGAACGAAGTCGGGACGGTTTGATGTCGACATGGCATTCCCTGCGGCCGATCTCAAGACCGCCCCTCGCGAGGCGATCCTGGCAAAACTCCTGACCCTCCCGCAGGTCTCCCGCTTAAGGGGAGCCTAAGAAATTCTCGCGCAGAGACGCAGAGGCGCGGAGAGATGAAATTGATTCACAGGGATGAAAGGGATGAAGGAGATATCATGAGCGGTATCCCCTTAACTCTTTCCCTATGCCTTTGGTTAGCCCGGCCGTTGCTTCGCATCCGTTACGGATCCCCTTCATCCCTGTGAATATTCTTCACTCCATAGAGGATCTTGCCGGCCTGAAGGGGCCCATTGTCCTCGCGGCGGGGACGTTCGACGGGGTGCATCTCGGCCATCAGGCCCTGATCCGACGAGCCATGGAGGAGGCCTCTGCCTGCGGAGGGACGGCCGTGGTGATGACCTTCGACCGCCATCCGGCCTCGTTGCTCCGTCCCGAGAAGGCCCCGAAACTCCTCACCAGGAACGATGTGAAGACCTCCCTGCTTTCAGGGATGGATGTTCCGGCGTTGCTCTTGCTTGAGTTCACCAGTGATCTGGCCGGTGTTCCCGCGCGGGACTTCATTGCGTCACTCGTTGCGGCATGCTCCCCGCTTCAAGCCTTTTGCGTCGGGCGCCAGTGGACTTTCGGGAAGGGAGGCGAGGGGAATGTGGCTCTCTTGAAAGAACTGGGTGCGGAGTGGACATTCGACGTCATCCGGATTGATCCCGTGATGGCCGCTGATTTACCGATCAGCAGCACCCGGATCAGGAAGGCCATCGCCTCCGGTGATTTCGCCGAGTCATCCGCCTGCCTCGGCCGACCGTTTATCCTCACGGGGAAGGTGGTGAGCGGTGCCGGTCTTGGCTCCACGATCGGCTTTCCGACGGCGAATCTCAGCGTGGAAGGGATACAACTTCCCCCTGACGGTGTCTATGCCGTCAGAGTCCATCGTGAGGGGGGAGTTTATCCGGGAGTCGCCAATATTGGAGTCCGTCCCACGGTGGATCCGACCTCTAGCAAGCGTACCGTCGAGGTCCATCTCTTCGATTGGTCAGAAGACCTCGGCGGAAAAGAACTCTCCTTGGAACTCGTGAAGTTCCTCCGGGGGGAGGAAAAGTTTTCCGGTCTGGATGCCCTCAAGGGGCAGATTGCCAAGGATTGCGAGCGGGCAAGAGCGATTCTTAACTACTAAGATCGGTCAGCGCCTTTCGCATCGTCTCCACCTGAGCGGGTTCTCCGAACCAGAGGGAGTTCTGCAAGGCTCCCTGATGGAGGAGCATGGAGAAGCCGTTGGTGCAACGGGAGCGAGCCATTTTTGACTGTTTCAGCAGGGCGGTCTCACCTCCGCTGTAGACCGTGTCGTAGACGAGATGCTTCGCGGTCAGGAGGCCATCAGGAAGGGGTGAGGGGTCATCCGCCTTCATGCCGAGAGGCGTGGCATTGATGATCAGATCGCAATTGGCAACGGCCGATTGGAGTGCCTCGCTTGAGAGCGTTGAGAGCGCAATGGAATCCACCTTCACGCCTCTTGCTGTCATGATCTCGGAGGCCAAGGCATCACCCTTCTCCGTTTTCCGGTTGGCAACGGTGATCCCTGGGCACCCTTCAAGGGCACACTGCACGGTGATCGCCCTGCCGGCTCCGCCGGCGCCTCCCAGGATCAGGACCCGGAGTTCTTTCAGCGGGATGCCGAATTCCTCTCGGATCGCGGCGGAGAGACCCGGGCCGTCGGTATTATGGCCGCGGAGCTTCCCATCGACGACCTGAACCGTGTTGACCGCCCCCATGAGCCGGGATTCGAGACTGACCTCGTTCAGGATCGGTAGCGCCGCCTGCTTATGCGGGATGGTGAGGCTGGCCCCAAGGAATCCCGCCGTGGTGAGATTCCGCAACGCCTGCGGCAGTTCTTCCGAAGTGACGCGGATGCGGACGTATTGGATTTCCAGACCGCGGGCTTTGAGCGCCGCGTTGTGCATCGGGGGGGATGCGGAGTGAGCGACCGGATCGCCGAAGACGGCGAGTCGGGCCGGGGGATCGAGTTCTCGGAAAACCTTTCCCCCATCGGCCAGATCCGACGCCGTGAAGACGATCGGAGTCTCTCCGCAAGCGTTCATCGTATTACGCTCCGGCTTTCGCTATACCCTTGGAGAATCGCGCAAGGCTGCGCTCCTTGCCGAGGATCTCCAGCATCTCGTAGAGGCCGGGTCCGATCCCGCGCCCGCTGGCGGCAACGCGTGCGGGATGGACGAGCTCGCCTGTCTTGATGGCGAGTTTCGTGGCTGTCTCCTTGAGGCTGGCCTCGAGTGAAGCGCAGTCCCATGTCGGCAGCGCGGCATACACCTCGGAAAGCGCCTTGAGGCGCTCGGCCGCGGCGGGGCCGGTGAGAGACTTGGCCAGGGCGGCCTCGTCATAGGGAAACTCCTCGGTGAAGAAACAGGTAACCCACTCGGGGAGATCCTTCAGGAGCTTCACCTTCGGCTTCACGATGGAGAGGACCTTCTCGAGGGAATCCCATGTCGGCCAGGTGATGCCGGCCTTCTCAAGGAAGGGGATGGCCAGTTCGGCGTAGCGGGCCAGGTCCATGGAGAGGAGATACTGGCCGTTGATCCAGAAACATTTGTCGAGGTCGAAGGCCGCATTGCGACGGTTGATCTGATTGAGTTCAAACAGGGCCACCACTTCCTCCGTGCTGATGATCTCGCGATTTTCCTTGGGGGACCATCCGAGCAGGCTGAGATAGTTGCGGACCGCCTCCGGAGCATAACCGGCCTCGGGGTAGGTTCCCAGAGCCGCACCCTCGTCACGCTTGCTCATCTTGCTGCCGTCGCGGTTTAGGATGAGCGGCATGTGCGCGAAGCGGGGGGGCTCCGCTCCGAGTGCCCGGTAGAGCTCGATGTGCTTGGGTGTGTTTGAGAGATGATCCTCACCGCGGATCACATGGGAGATTTTCATCTCGATGTCATCGACGACGCTCACGAAGTGGAAGATCCACGATCCGTCCGGACGGCGGAGCGTGAGGTCGGGATGGGTGCCGGGATTGGTCAGGTCGAATTCGATCTTTCCGCAGATCTCGTCATCGACGATCACCTTCTCGCGGGGGGAGCGAAACCGGATGGCGCCGTTGTCCTCGTAGAGATGCCCGGCCTTCTCGAGGCGTGAGAGATACTCCTCGTAGATCGCCCCTCGTTCGCTCTGGTAGTAGGGTCCGTGGTTGCCGCCCTTCTGCGGTCCCTCGTCCCAGTCGAGGCCCAGCCAGTGGAGCCCGTCGAGGATGACCTTCTTGGCCTCCTCGGTGTTGCGGGTGTGGTCGGTGTCCTCGATGCGGAGGACAAACGTGCCGGCGTTCTTGCGGGCGTAGATCCAGTTGAAGAGGGCGGTGCGGGCTCCACCGACATGGAGGAGGCCGGTGGGTGACGGGGCGAATCGTGTGCGGACGGACATAGTGGTAAGCCAAGATTCAAACCAGAAAAATCAGTTACGACCACGAAAAACAGAAAGACACGAACTGTCAGAGATTGAAACAACCCGGGCAAATACCCGATCAGAAGAGATCATTCAGGCCCTCTTGTTTTAAATAGTGTCGTCACGAGATAGGATTGTTGATAGAGGGAGCGGATGAACAAAGAGAGCGCCCTTCATCGTCACGACATAACGGATCGAGTTTGGAAGTTACTGGAGCCTCATTTGCCAGGCAGGGCAGGTGTTTGGGGAGGGCGAGC